>JBEKXO010000143.1:0-18927 GCA_049511995.1 Terriglobales bacterium | reverse complement strand
CGGGCTCACATAATGCCACGGCCCATCCGCGCCTAGCTCGGCGACATACGTAATCGCCGGCAAGCGCTCGACCAGCGTGCGATAGCGATCTTCCGCCGCGCGCAGTTCAGTCTTGTCCCGATCCCGCTCGATGGCGAGCGCCACCAGGTGGGTAGCATGGGCAATCAACCGCAGATGTTCCGCGTCAGGCGTGCGCGGTTCGCGATAATAAATCGCGAATGTCCCCAGCATCCTGCCATCCTGCGCCGGTATTGGATTCGACCAGCAGGCGCGCAGCCCGTGTCCGAGCGCCAGATCGCGGATGCCCGCCCACAACGGATCGCTCGCAATATCGGACACCACCACCGGCTCGCGACGATAAAGCGCCGTCCCGCACGATCCCGCGCACGGCCCTATCTTCGCTCCATCTACGGCCTGACTGTATTCCCGCGGGAGGCTGGGCGCTGCCCCATTTCGCAAAGTTACGCCGTCGGCGTCCAGCAGCAGAACCGAGCACAGCATGCCGCGATGATGCTGTTCGATTTCTGCACACAAAGTGTCCAATATTTTCGCCAGCGGACTTTGGCCCATAATCATGGCCAATATCCGGTCATCGAGCAGCGACAGTGGCTGCGCGCTGCGTGGACGAACGGCGTCAGACGCTTTTTGTACCCCCAGGGACATGTCCAATCATCTTCATTGCAGCCCGTCATTACTACCAAGTTACGAGAGTAACAATGAAGACAGAGGTGCCAAGTAAAAGGTGAGACTGCAGAAGCGAGACTTTATTGCGATCCGTGTGCGCAGGTTCTAACCTTCTAACCTCCGCAGTCTGATCTTCCTCCTGACCTTAACTGAATAACTTTTGACCAGAACTTCACGACAGAAATGCTCCCGGCCACCGAAACATTGCACTGAATTGCACGTATTTGTGCAATTTATTTCACTAAAACTGTTCTGTTTTGCGCGCTAATCAAAAATCTGCCTGAATCAATTATTTGAGGCCTCCTTGACAGGGCATCGCGCGTGCAGGATACTTGCCGCCCCGAAATGCCTTCGGAAGAAACCGTTGGCTTCGGTAAATCGAATGGAGGTTGTTCAAATGACGAAATCCCCCGTGTTTCGAACCGTCGCTTGCCTGGTGATCGTTGCTTTCTTTGTTTGCGGACAACAAGCACTAGCGCAAGAGAAACCTCACTTTCAGATTAAGGTCTTGCCACGAACAAACGCGGATGTCACCGCCGCCCCGCAAGTGACGCCGGCTGCCAACCTTTACGCGCTCCAGGCGGCGTTTACCCAGGGCTATCCAACGCCGCTTGCGAACACCGACGGGACTGACATATGGCCCTGCTTCGGCAACTCGTCCACCCCCAACACCGATTGCCCCACCATCGGGAATCCTTCAATTACCTTTCCCACTGGAGGCGTAGCGCTTGGTGGTCCCGCCTACGTCTGGCAGCTCGCTAACCCGGGCGCCAACGGCTACGGCTGCGACTCGAACACCAACGGGACAACCAGCACGTCATACTTGCCTTGCGGTCAAACCGAAACCTGGTACGAGGACGACTCCGGCACGCCCAACACTTTCGATCTCACTTACGAGATCTACGCGACTCAAGTCCAGTCGGGCAAAACGGTTTACCTTCTCGACTCAGGGATCGTGGACTTCGGCCCCAACCCATACGGGACTCTCAGTCCGCCCGCTGACGTCATCATTTACGGTGACCAGAACTTCGGCACCTGGGCTGGGCAACCGGCCAAGAACGGGGGCAACTGCACCGCCAACGACAATTACCCAGTACCATCAGCTACACAGCAGTTTTTCATTGAAGCAGCCAACAAAGACTGCGTCGAACCACAGCCAGGATTGGTGACCATCGAAGCGATCACCACCGTCGCTACGCCCATTTTTACGGCAGACTCGATGGCAGCATGCAAAGCCGCCGGCGTCGCTTACCCCTGTTATAAGGTCACATATTCCGCAACGGGGAAGCATTCGATAACGCAAAAGTGGACCATCTTCTTCGAGTAAGCGCTCGAAGCAAGGTTTCGGAGGCGGCTCCAGAACAAACCGTTCGTAAAGCAATTCCTTCAACCAGCGTCCCAGGCAGATTCACACTTAAGCCTGGGACGTTCTTTTAGGGGACACGTTTTTTACGACGGATCTGCTCGCCAGGCCACTCGAATACTAGCGAGAAGGGAAATTCCCTCCGTTCTCGTTCTCTAATTAGGAAGCACTCGCGGCCCTGCAACACTTACCCACAACCAAGCTTCCCCCACAAGAGAGGAGCTTAACCATGTTCGATTTCACCAAAGTAAAACTTGGCAAGCAAACCGCCCACCACGACAGCCGAGTTCCGATGCTCAGCAAATACACCACCAGCCTTCCGCCCGCGCCGGCGGCCACCAACTATGACGCGAAAATCACCAAGCTCGGCATGATGTTGAATGACAAACTCGGAGATTGCACCTGTGCCGCCGTCGGCCATTGCATTCAACAATGGACCGCCGAAGCGCAAAAGTCCGAGGTCATCATTCCCGACCCCGACATTCTGAAACTCTACGAAATCGTCGGCCACTACGATCCCAACAATCCCAAGTCCGATCGCGGAGCCGTCGAGATCAACGTGCTCAACTACTGGCTCGCCAATCCCGTGGACAACAATGCGCTCGGCGCCTTTTGCGCCCTCGAACCGCAGAATCTCCAGGAAATAAAAGACGCAGTCTACATCTTCGGCAACTGCTACATCGGTCTCCAAATGCCGCTCTCCGCGCAGAAGCAAAGCGTGTGGACCGTCCCACCCGGCGGCGCCACGGGCCAGGGCGCGCCCGGTTCCTGGGGAGGCCACGCCGTTCCCATCGTTGCCTACGACGCACGCGGACTCACCTGCATCACCTGGGGCGAGCTCATTCGCATGACTTGGCAATTCTGGAACGCCTACTGCGACGAAGCGTACGGTCTGCTCAGCACGGACTGGGTCAACGCTGGCAAAACTCCCGCCGGCTTCGACGTGCAGCAACTCCAGGCCGATATGGCCGATCTGAAATCGGCTTTCCCGAAGGGTCGCCCGCTGGCAGCCTGACAAGATTCAATGAGTGGAAAGTGTTGCAAGAGGAGAACAAGAAGTCCCAACCGCCAAGGACACGAACCATCACGAAGGATTATCGTTGAAGCGTTTCCTTCGTGTACATTCGTGGCCTTGGTGGTGAAGGTTCTTTAGAACCGACCCTGCCCCCGAAGATCGCTCCGCGAACCACTTTCAGAAAGGATGCGAATATGTCCCCCACTTCCTTACTCTCCAAGATCAACCACATCGTGGTCGTGATGCTGGAAAATCGCTCGTTTGACCACATGCTGGGATTTCTCTATCAATCGAGCAAGAACGTTTCTCCGCTAGGCCAGCCCTTCGAAGGATTAACAACCTCGATGCGACCGGCAAAACAGTCACGGTATTTCCCATAGCGCCCACAGACCCCAACGCCTATCTCCGCCCCGGAGCCGATCCCGGCGAAGGTTACTTAAACACCAACTCCCAACTTTTCAGCCAGCAAGACGCTCCCGTCCCCATCACTCCCGCTCTAAATAACGGCTTCATCACCAACTTCGCCTACACTCTCGGATGGGAAAGCAAAGAGCCCGGCCAGGTCGTAAAAGGCACGCTGCCCTCGCAGATCATGGGCATGTACACGCCCGCAACTCTGCCCATCTTGTCCGCATTGGCCAAAGGCTACGCCGTCTGCGATCACTGGTACGCCTCCGCGCCCACCGAAACTTTTCCCAACCGCGCCTTCGTCTCCATGGCGACCTCGCAAGGCTTCGTGCAGGATAAGTCCAACAGCACTTACACCGCTCCCAGCATCTTCACCGCGGTCACAAAAAAGTCGGCTACCTGGTCCGTCTACGGCTACGACGCTCCCGCGCTGATGCGCGGATCCGTCGCCGACATCACCAACGCCCCCGAATCCAATTTCGGCGAGTTCGCCGATTTCCAAAAATCCGCCAAAGCCGGCACCCTGGCCAACTACGTTTTTCTCGAGCCCATGTGGGGCACAAAAGGAAACAGCCAGCATCCCAACTACGACGTCAGCAAAGGCGAGCAATTTCTGCACGATGTCTACTACGCGCTCTTCGGAACGCCCGTCTGGAATCAAACTCTGCTCATCATCACCTACGACGAACACGGTGGATGCTACGATCACGTCCCTCCACCCGAAAACGCCGTCCCGCCCGACAATTCCTCCGGTGAACTCAACTTCGATTTCAAACGCTTCGGCCTCCGCGTTCCAACTGTCTTAGTCTCGCCAATGATCGCCGCAGGAACAGTCTTTCGCACCGCCTCCGCGACGCCGTTCGACCACACCTCAATCCTGGCCACAGTCGAAGCCCGCTTCGGAGTTCCCAGCCTAACCAAGCGTGACGCCGCCGCTCCCAACGTAGCAGGAGTACTAACTCTGCAAACCCTCCGCACCGACGATCCTCTCAGCGGAGTCAAAGTTCCGACTAGCGCCGTAGCCCCGCCCGCATCAGCCAAGCCCGACAAGTTCGAACAGGCCATAGCCGAGCACGCCGCCGACCTGCCAATCCACGACCCCGCCGGCAACGGCCATCACCGCGATTCGACAGTCTTCGCAACAGGCGAAGACGCCAAAGCCTACGCCCGTCAACGCTATCAGCAATACGCCCAACAACGAGCCTCCACGAAAAAGAAGCCAAGAGTCGCCTAACAAACACCAATTAAACTCTGTCATCCCGACCGGAGCGAAGCGGAGTGGAGGGACCTTGTGTTTCGCAATAGGCGTCATAGCGGGTGCCCCGTCCTTCCGCGCCCTTTGCGGAAGGGTGGGCCGCGACTCTGCTGGCCCCAACATGTCTGTAGCTTTGGGGTGGCGCAGCGCTTTCAGCGCTGCGATAACAACTCCTCATTTTAACTGCGCCTTTAGGCGCTGCGGCTACTCTCCCTGCAGTCGAACGACGTCTTCCCCAACCCCGCTATAATATCCCGCACCCATGCACTGGCTCCCCTCTGCCTACCGCTGGCTCTTCAACTCGGAGCAAGGCGCACCCCACCGCCTCATCCCCCGCTGGCTCTTCCTGCGCGCCCTAGGATGCATCTACTTCTCCGCCTTCTACTCACTAATCTTCCAAATTCGCGGCCTGATCGGCCCCCAGGGAATTCTCCCCGCCGCCGATTACCTCAAAGCCGCCGCACAATCCTTAGGCCCTGTCAGCAGAGTGTGGTACGTCCCCACTCTGCTCTGGCTAAACAGCGGCTCGCACATGCTAACCGCACTCTGCGCGCTAGGAATGCTAGCCTCGCTCTTACTAATTCTGAATATCTGGCCGCGCGCAACATTGCTGACCTGCTTCGTCTGCTACCTCTCATTCGTAGCCGCCGCCCAGGATTTCTCCGGCTATCAATCCGACGGCATGCTCCTAGAAGCCGGATTCATCGCCCTCTTCTTCGCCCCCAGCGGCATCCGCCCCGGCCTGGGCAAATCATCCCCGCCCCAGCGCGCCGCTCTCTTCCTTCTACTGTGGGAATGGTTCCGCATCTACTTCGAGTCCGGAGCCGCAAAAATCCTCGGCGGCGATCCCGAGTGGCGCAACTTCACCGCCCTGGACGAGTACTACCAAAATGGCCCGCTCCCCACCTGGATCGGCTGGTACCTGCAGCATCTCCCCCACTGGTTCCACGCCTCCACCACCTTCGCCACCCTGGCGCTAGAACTAGTCCTGGTCTGGATGCTCTTCCTCCCGCGCCGCTGGCGCATCGCCTGCTTTCTGATAGTCACGCCCTGGGAATTAGTAGTAATCCTGACCGCCAACTACACCTTCCTGAATTATCTAGTCCTCGCGCTAGGCATCCTCTTATTAGACGATCGCTTCCTGCGCCCATTTCTCCCGCAACGCTGGAAGAAATTTTTTTCCGAAGAAATAACAGCTAAGCAACTAACTAACGACGATGACAACGCAACTTCGTCCGCGCCAACCCAACCAAAGACTCCGAGCCTAGGTTTCCGTCACCAACTAAGCACACTAAAAACTTCCGCCGCAGCCCTGCTCCTAACCTGGATTTTCTACGCCACCACCACCCAACTCCTCTGGATGTTCTGGCCGCTCCCATTCCCCACCGAACCCGTAGTCCTACTCGAGCCCTTCCGCATCGCCAATCGCTACGGCCTCTTCGGCATCATGACCCGAGGCCGTTACGAAATAGAATTTCAAGGCTCCGACGACGGAAAAAATTGGACCGTCTATCCCTTCCGCTACAAACCGCAAAAGTTAAACGAACCGCCCGGAATTTACGCCCCCTATCAACCCCGCTTCGATTGGAATCTCTGGTTCGCCTCGCTAGGCTCATGGCGTGAATACCCCATAGTCCCCAACACCGAAGTCCGCCTGCTCTCCAACGACGAAGATGTCCTGGCCCTATTCAAAAGCAATCCGTTCCCAAAAAATCCGCCGCGCCAGGTGCGAGCCGTCCTCTACCAATATTGGTTCACCAGCATCCCCGAAAAAAAGAAAGAAGGCGAATGGTGGCGCCGCCAATACCAAGGCCTCTACGCCCCAACCCTACAACGCGCCCCCGACGGCGCCATCCAAGCAGTAGAGTGGCCCACCGTTGGTCCGCGAGAATGAATCATGTATCTATATCTGTCATCCCGACCGGAGCGAAGCGGAGTGGAGGGACCTTGTGTTTCCCACCACCTTCATCCTCACTCCACAGCCCCTAAGACTTTGTACAACGTATGAAAAATACAAACTCACAACGAGCATGCGTAATCGGAGCCGGCCCCAACGGCCTATCGGCCGCCATCACCCTGGCGCAAGCTGGCCTGAAGGTCGACGTCTTCGAAGCCGAAGCCCAGCCCGGTGGAGCCGCCCGCACTCTGCCGCTAACCCTCCCCGGCTATCACCACGATTTCGGCTCAGCCGTTCACCCGCTAGCGATAGGCTCTCCATTCTTCAATTCTCTCCTACTACAAAATCATGGCCTGGAATGGATCCACTCTCCCGCCGCCCTGGCTCATCCCTTCGACGACGGCACCGCCATCACGCTATCGCGCGATCTAAGCCAAGCCGAATCGGTGCTAGGCCGGGACGCCAAAGCCTGGCGCAACCTAATGCGCCCCTTCGCCGACCATTGGACCGACCTGGCCAACGAAGTCCTCCGCCCCATCTCCTTATTTCCCAGTCATCCATTCCTAATGGCGAATTTCGGACGCCAAGCCCTGCGATCCGCCCAATCCCTGGCCCACATAGCCGCCCATTCCGTCCTAAGCCTCGACGAACCCTCCAGCGCCGCTGCCGCAGTCCTCCTGGGCGCCGCCCTCCACGCCGTAGGTTGGCCCATCCCGCGCGCAGGCGCGCAGTCCATCACCAGCTCACTTTGCAATTGTCTAGCCGCTCAAGGTTCGACCATAACCACATCGACGCGAATAGAAAATCTAGCCCAGCTTCCCCACTACGATCTAACCCTCTGCGACGTAACTCCCCGCCAGCTTCTAGCAATCGCCAGCGACCGCCTCTCCTCCAAATACAAATCTCAACTAACCAAATATCAATACGGCCCCGCCGTCTTCAAAGTCGACTACGCCCTCCGCGACCCGATCCCGTGGAACGCCCCGTCGTGCCTGCAAGCCGCCACCGTCCACATCGGCGGCAGCTTCGAAGAAATCGCCGCCTCCGAAAAAGCCATGCGCACCGGCCACCACGCCGAAAAACCCTTCGTCCTCTTAACCCAGCCCAGCCTCTTCGATCCCACGCGCGCCCCCGCCGACCGCCACACCGCCTGGGCCTACTGCCACGTCCCCAACGCATCCACCGTCGAGATGCTCCCGAGAATCGAAGCGCAAATCGAGCGCTTCGCCCCCGGATTCCGCGACTGCATCCTGGCCCGCCACATCCTCTCACCAGCCGGATTAGAAAAAATGGACGCCAACCTCATCGGCGGCGACATCAGCGGAGGCGCCATGAACCTGCGCCAACTCCTGTTCCGTCCTACCCGCCGCCAATACGCAACCTCCGCGCCCGACATCTATCTTTGCTCCTCATCCACGCCGCCCGGCGGCGGAGTCCACGGCATGTGCGGCCACAACGCGGCAAAGCTGGCAATCTCTCGCTTGAATGTTTGAATCTCTGAAACTAAGAGAGCGTCGCGACGCAGTCGCTTCGCCGCATCACCTTGACCAAAGCCAGTTCAGCATGTACATTGACGCCCATCATTAGGAGGAAGCGTTATGCTATCCGGCTTCAAACAATTCATCCTGCGCGGAAACGTGGTCGATATGGCCGTAGGCGTGGTCATCGGCGCGGCCTTCGGCGGAGTAGTCACCGCCCTAACCAAAGACCTGCTCACTCCGCTGATCGCCGCCCTCGTCGGCAAGCCCGATTTTTCCTATCTCGGCTTCACCATCCACAGCGCAAAATTTCCCGTTGGAGACTTCATCAACGCCTGTGTTTCGTTTTTTCTGATCGCCGCCGCTATCTACTTCTTCGTAATCACGCCCGTGAACGCCCTCGTCGCCCGCATGCGCAGAAACGCGACTCCTCCCGACCCCACCACCAAGAAATGCCCCGAATGCCTAAGCGAAATCCCCATAGACGCCCGCCGTTGCAGCCACTGCACCCAGCCAGTAATGGGCAAAGCCGCCTGACGATAAGGTCAGAGGTTGGAGGTTCGATTGCAGAGGTTAACCGCAGCTTTGCTTTTACCTCTGCAATCTGACGTCTCACCTCTGACCTCCCAGTGGCCAAATCCCCAGCATTCCTGTAAAATTAATTTTCGGAAACGAATCAGCAACAGCCTGGAAGGAATCAAAGAGTTATGGCACGAGTTTGTGATATCTGCGGCAAGGGGCCGCAGTTCGGAAGCACCATCAGCCACGCCCACAACGTCAGCAAGCGCCGCTGGAACGTCAATCTCCGTCCCGTTCACGCCAAAGTAGGAGCCGCGACCAAACACATCCGTGTCTGCACCTCCTGCCTGAGAAGCGGCAAAGTAGTCAAAGCCTAACTTGTGTGGAGCGGACACTCCTGTCCGCTAAAGCCGGCAGCAAGAAAAAGGCGCAGGTTCCAAAAGGTGCTGACCACGCCCTACTTCGCATCCACCAACTGCACATCGAATATCAAAGTAGCATTCGGCGGAATCGCCCCCGGATACCCCTTCGCCCCATAAGCCAAATCCGGAGGAATCCGCAGTTGCCGCTTCCCTCCAACCTTCATCCCGGCAACGCCTTCATCCCACCCCTTGATCACCTGCCCGCCGCCTAGCAAAAAATCAAACGGACGCCCCGTTCCCACCGAACTGTCAAACTTTTTCCCGTCCGTCAGCCACCCCGTGTAATCGACCTTAACCTTCATCCCCGCGCTAGCCACCGCGCCCGTCCCCACCTTAATGTCCCAATACTCCAACCCGCTAGCCGTCTTGATAGGCTCGCCGGTAGCCTTAGTAGGCCCCATAGGCACAGCCGGAGCCTTTTTGGCCGGAGCCGTCTGCGCAACCACCGAAGCAATCCCCACCACCGCAACCACAAAAATAACTATCATCGTTTTCATAATTTCCCTTTCTAAATCAGCGCAATTTTACGACTACCAATAATGTGAGGGTGCCCCATCCTAAACGGCGCGTTCTGTGCGACGTTTAGGGTGGGCTCGTGAATGTCAAAACAACGAGGTCTACCGCCCAACCGCCGACTGTCACGCCACCGCAATCGCATCAATCTCCACCAACACATCCTTAGGCAACCGGGCCACCTCCACCGTGGACCGCGCTGGCGGAGCCTCCTTAAAATACCTCCCATAAACTTCATTCATCGCAGCGAAATCTCCCATGTTCTTAAGGAACACTGTGCACCGCACCACCTTTCCCAAGGAACTCTCCGCCGTTCGCAAAATAGCGTCAAGATTCCGCAGCACGCGATCCGTTTGCGCCGCGACATCCCCCGTCACCACCTGCTGCGTTGCCGGATCAATCGCCACCTGTCCCGAAGTAAATATCAACCCCGCCGCCCGAATCGCCTGCGAATAAGGCCCTATCGCCTGCGGCGCCTCCGAAGTAGCAATCACCTCACGCATCATTCCCTCCAATGTTCAATCAAAATCACGTAGGGGCAGAGCCTGCCCTGAGCCTGTCGAAGGGTACCGCACCTGCCCAGCCGACCCAGCTCGGCAAATGCCCCCGTCACGACAATCTCCATCCGTTAAAACAACGAACTCTGTCTTCTATTCGGCACAATCCCAAAATGCTCATAAGCCAGCTGCGTAGCCACTCTCCCCCGCGGAGTCCGATTCAAAAACCCAATCTGAATCAAGAACGGCTCATAAATTTCCTCAATCGCATCCGGCTCCTCCGCCAGCGCCGCTCCCAAAGTATTCAGCCCCACCGGACCACCCTGATACTTTTCAATAATCGTCAGCAGCAGCTTGCGATCGACTTCATCAAACCCATACCGATCCACTTCCAGCATCCCCAGCGCCGACTGAGCTACCGCCAGATCAATCACGCCCGCCGCTCGCACCTGCGCATAATCCCGAACCCGCCGCAACAGCCGATTCGCAATCCGAGGAGTCCCGCGCGACCGCGAAGCAATCTCCGTAGCTCCCGCCCGATCGATCCCCACTCCCAAAATCTCCGCCGACCGCTCCACAATCACCCGCAAATCTTCATGCGTATAAAACTCCAGCCGCAACAACAACCCAAATCGCGAGCGCAGCGGAGCCGACAACAACCCCGCCCGCGTCGTCGCCCCTATAAAAGTAAAGGGCTTCACATCCATCGTGTGCGTGCGCGCCGACGGCCCTTGCCCAATCATGATGTCCAGCTTGTAATCCTCCAGCGCCGAATAAAGAATCTCCTCGAGCGCCGGCTGCAGCCGATGTACTTCATCGATAAACAAAACCTGCCGGTCGCGCAAATTAGTAAGGATCGCCGTCAGGTCGCCCTTGATCTGCAAAGTAGGCCCCGACGTCTGCTGAAACGCCACGCCCAACTCATTCGCAATAATATTGGCGAGCGTAGTCTTGCCTAACCCCGGAGGCCCATAAAGCAGCACATGATCCAAAGCCTCCCCGCGATTGCGCGCCGCCTCAATCGCCACCGAAAGATTTTCTTTAACCTTGTTCTGCCCAATAAACTCCGCCAGCCGCTGCGGCCGCAGCTTCAGCTCAAAAGAAGAATCGTCCTCCACCGGAGCAGCCGAAACCACCCGGTCCTTCAAATTCAAATGAGGATTGTTCTTAGCAGCAGACACAGGAAAAGATGTTAGCAGTTCCGACTTCAAGGTTCTAGCGAGGATAGAGCAAGATCAAGACAGTGTTCACTCCGGATATCATCAAAAAGACTTGTCATCCTGAGCGAAGCGAAGGACCTGCTTTTTGCCTCGCCGATCATACTTTAAAGGATAACCAAACCGAGGGTTCCCCATCCCAACGTCGCGTTCTGTGCGATGTTAGGGTGGGAGCCGTGAATGCGCGCACGATCAAGCTCATCACTGTCCAATCACTCCCACGCGCACCCCCTTCAACTTACCCGCGTCAAACCAGCCCACCTTCTGTCCAAACCAGGTCTTACTCCCCGACAACTTATACTTCTTAGCCGCCGCCGAAAACTCACTAGTCCCCAGCAAATACGCCACCGGAGTCTCCCCATACTTTCCGAGCCAATCCGACAGCCAGCGCCCATTCGCCGGAGCCGCCAGGATCACCGGCTCCCCCGGAAAATACGCCAGCTTCCCAAAATCTTTCTGCGTCTCAATCAGCGGATCCGCCCACCCATAAGCCTTCCGAAACAACGCCACCGAAGCATCCAGATTATTCACCGCAATTACCACATTCTCCACACCGCTCACCGGAGCCTCATGCACGCTGGCCGAAACCTGCACCCGCCAAGCCCGCGGCGTCTGATCCTCAATGATGAACGGCAGCACCGACCCCCGCGTTCCACTCCCCACTCCCGCCACGCTCCACTCAATCGACATCCCATCCGGCCTCTTCCGGTTCCCCGGCTCCGGAGCCGTCACCGCAATCCCTGCCTTCTTCAGCCGATCCACTTCCTGCAGCAACACATTTGTCCCCACCGCCCAGGCACAACTGACCGCATCCCCCGCCATATACTTCGCCCACTCCGACCCCTCCGTCACCCCCGCCTTAATCGGAGCAATCAGTTCAATGTAAGTCCCATCATCAAACCCCACATACGCCATCTGCGTAACGCCATTCCCATGCGGCCCACCCAAATCCGGAGTCAGCCCCACATCCGTAAACATCTGCCGCAGCGTATCCAGATTCGATCCGCAAACCGACACATGGTCCAACTCCAAAACCACCGTCTTCTTTTCCTGACTCATAGCCGGATAGCTCATCACCGCCAACAACAGAAAAACACCAGCAAACGAAACCCCGCAGCCGAAGGGCGAAGTCGGCCTAACCATGATCCCTCCTGGGCACCGAAGAAGAAGAAAAAAGAATAGTACGCCAGAACCCGCGATCAGGGAACGATTTCCTGCGAGCGATGACCGCACTTGACGGATGGTATATATGGTATATACTATTGTTGAGTGTATATACACAAGAATTATGCCCTTGTTTATTAAGAACAAAAGCGCGGAGCTGCTTGCTCGCCAGTTAGCCGACGAAACCGGTGAGTCGCTCACCGGAGCGGTTCAAAAGTCGCTCGAAGAACGCTGGGAGCGCCTGAAGCGCCGGCGCAAAGGCCACATAGTGGCTGGTCAAATCGATGATCTACTGCGACGTGTGGATGCGCTTCCCAATCGTGATGCGCGCACCGAAGACGATATCCTCGGCTATGGCGAAGACGGCATTCCACGCTAGGCGCACGCAATGGTCATTGACACATCCGCATTGGTAGCTATCTTCTTAGGCGAACCCGAGCGCCAGCCATTCCTCGAGCATATTCTTCAGGTAGAAACCAAGCTGCTTTCAGCCGCGAGCTCGCTTGAAACCGGGATCGTGCTTGAGGCCAGGCGCGGCGAAGCAGTTGGCCGCGAGTTCGACCTATTCATTCTGCGTGCGAAGATAGAAATTGTTCCAGTAGACGCCGAACAAGCCGAGATCGCGCGTTCAGCCTGGCGCAAATACGGAAAGGGACGCCATGCCGCAGGCCTCAACTTTGGAGATTGTTTCGCCTATGCTTTGGCCAAGTCTGCAGGCCAAGAACTCCTAGCGAAGGGAGAGGATTTTCGTTTCACCGACCTGGAACTGGCATGATTCTTGGTGAAACTGGAGCGAAACTCAAGCAATCATTTCACCGCGTGCGCACACAACCTACCCTGAGGGTGCCCCATTCATTCGCGCTCCTTGCGAATGAGTGGGCAGCCATCAGTCAGCACCACCCCCTACTCCTCCTCCTCTTTAACCTCACCCCGCTCCGCCTTAGCCTTCTCAATAATCTTGTCCTGCAACTGTTGCGGAACCGTATCGTAGTGATGCATCTCCATCGAAAAACTCCCGCGGCCCTGCGTCATCGATGTCAGATCCGCGCCATACGTCAGCATCTCCGCCATCGGCACCTCCGCCTTCACAATCGTGTTCCCCGCCTTGTTATCCATCCCCTGAATCCGCCCGCGCCGGCTGTTCAAATCGCCCATAATCGTTCCCGCGAACTCATCCGGAATCGTGATCTCCACATTCATGACCGGCTCCAGCAGCGTAGGCTTCGCCTGCTCCACCGCCTTGCGAAACGCAATCCTCCCGGCCATCTGAAACGACAGATCGTTTGAATCCACGTCGTGATACGACCCGTCGTAAAGGATCACGCGAAAATTTACCACCGGATACCCTGCCAGAAATCCTCGCGCCGCCGCGTCCTTGATCCCTTTCTCCACCGCCGGGATAAAATTCCGCGGAATCGATCCGCCAAAAATATCGTTCACAAACTCAAACTCCACTTCGGAGTTGCGCGGCAGCGGCTCCATCTTGATCTTGCAATCCCCATACTGCCCGTGCCCGCCCGTCTGCTTCTTGTGCCGCCCCTGCACATCCGCCTTCCCGCGTATCGTCTCGCGATACGGAACCTTCGGCGCCTTCAGCACCACCTCCGCGTGATACCGCTTCCGCATCTTCGACACCACCACTTCAATGTGCTGCTGTCCCGTCCCCGCAATCAAAAACTCCTTGGTCTGCGGATCGCGAAAGAATCGCAGCATCGCGTCTTCTTCCATCAGCTTGTGGAGCCCCACTCCCAGCTTGTCCTCATCCGCCCGGCTCTTCGGCTCGATCGCAAACGTGATTGCCGGCTCCGGCAACTTCACCGCCTGGTACCGTATCGGCGAGGCCTTATCTCCCAAAGTGTCGCCCGTAAGCGTCTCCCGCAGCTTTGCCACCGCCCCAATATCTCCTGCATGAATCTCGGGAAGCGCCACCATCTGCTTGCCCTGCACCAAAGCAATATGCGCAAACTTCTCCAGCGTGTTGCGGTTGTAATTCTGCAAAGAAGCGTCGTTCTTCAGCACGCCCGAAAAAACTTTGAAATAAGAAATGCGTCCCGCAAACGCATCCGACACCGTCTTGAACACATACACCGAAGCCGGCTCATTATCCGTCCCCTTGCGCTCCGACT
Organism: Terriglobales bacterium; assembly: GCA_049511995.1. GTDB lineage: Bacteria > Acidobacteriota > Terriglobia > Terriglobales > Acidobacteriaceae > Acidiflorens. Next base: position 4,369 of record JBEKXO010000143.1, on the reverse strand, counting down.
GCTCCTTGCCATCCGCCGTCCACCCCGTGATCGCATGATGCTCCGTAGCCGCTGGCGTGTAGTCGACAATAAAATCCATCAGCTCATCCACGGCGATATTTCCCAGCCCCGAAGTAAACAGCACCGGAAAAAGTTTGTCCTCGCGAATCGCCTCATGCAGCGCCGGAACCAGATGCTCCTCCGGAATCGTCCCCGTCTCAAAAAATTCCTCCATCAACTCATCTTTCCCCTCCGCCACCAACTCCACCAGCTTCTCGTGCGCCTCCTTAGCGACGTCGGCCATATTCGCCGGAATCGGCCCTTCTTTCCCCTTGCCATTCCCGCCCATCTCATACGTGTAAGCCTTCATCCGCACCAGATCCACAATCCCGCTCAGGCTCTTCTCGCTCCCAATCGGCAGTTGCAGCGGAGTCACCGCCCTCCCAAACGCATTCGTCAGCGACTCCAACACCCGCGAAGCGTCCGCCCGATCGCGATCCATTCGGCTCACCACAATCATCCGCGGAAGATTAATCTCCTCGCAGTATCCCCAGACCCGCTGCGTCACCACCTCCACGCCCGCCACGCCATCGACCACCACCAGCGCCGCATCCACCACCGGCAGCACCATCTTCGCCTCGTGCACAAACATGTTGAAGCCCGGAGTATCCAGCAGATTGATCTTCACCCGCGCCTCCGGCTTCCCCCACTCCACAAACGCCAGGCCCGTCGAGATCGACATCTTCCGCGCAATCTCTTCCTCGTCATAATCCGTAGGAGCCGACCCATCATCGACCCGTCCCAGCCGAGGCGCGCCCCCCGACGTATAAAGCATGGCGGACACCAGCGTAGTCTTCCCCGCATGCCCGTGTCCGACCAAGGCAAGGTTGCGGAGATTACTTCCTTCATAAGCTTTCACGGATTGTTTTCTCCTTCCGCAGGCAAACACAGGAAGGGCGAGAGCGCAGAATAATCAATGAGAACAGGCCACAGCCCACTCCTACCCCACCTGCGAAACTCCCGATGCTACCACACCCAGCGTTCGCCGGTCAGCAAGCCATCCACACTGTCATCAGCATGGCGTTCACGTTGTCATCCTGAGCGCAGCAGAACAATTCGCAAAGCGATCGTTCCGCGGAGTCGAAGGACCCTACCCTCACCCGATCTCTCCACGCCACGACGTCGATTCCCATAAAGACTTGTCGCCTGGAGCGCCCCCCGCCATTCCGTCCTTGGCGTCACATCAAACTTAACGTAAGATGACGTGCCTTCCCCGCGCGGCAAAACGACGCCGCGAATCCGTGACATTAGTAGTATTGCCTGCAGGCCGCGCTCTGGCACTGCTTCATCGTGGCTTCATCTTTCCCCAAGCCGCCAGCCTGAACGTTGTACCGTTAGGAAGTAAGAAGACACTTCCGGCAATTGTCCGCCGTCGTGTGTTGTCGCGAGAAGTGAAATCTCAATCAACGAGGGCCAGGGTGAATCGACAACTGACGGTTAGAAATTGCACAGCGATAGCAGTTGCGGCTGCGGCCCTGGCATTCCTCGGCACGAGATCCAGGGCCGCATCGCAGGCCGAGACAAAATCGCCGGTCACCGCCTACGCATCCGTGCTCGACCAGGAGCCGATTCCGCGTACTCCGCAGCGTCTGGCCCGCGGCCAATATCTGGTAGAAGGACTTGTGCAATGCCCGGCGTGCCATTCGGAGTATGATTTTTCGAAACGTCCGTTCGAAGTATCTCCCGGCAAAAAGCTGGGAGGCTTCGTCTTCCCGAACGTAGAACTCGACTTGCCCAAGTCGAACCGAGTGGTCGCGCCAAATATTTCACCCGATCTCGAATTTGGCGCCGGTACCTGGAAGGACGCCGATTTCGTGCGCGCCCTGCGCCAGGGAATCGGGCACGATGGGCGGACGCTCTACCCCTTGATGCCGTATTTCTACTTTCGCAACCTGTCCGATGAAGATCTGGCATCGGTGATCGTGTATGAGAGGTCGGTACCGCCAGTGCACATCAAGCGTCCGAAGACACGCCTCACCGAGGAGCTCAAAAAGACATTCCAGTCCTCCCCGCCGCTCGCGCATGTTGCCGAACCCGACCGTTCCGATCGAGTGAAATACGGCGAATACCTGGTGACCGCAGGACACTGCGATGCTTGCCACACGGCGACGGACGACAAGGGCAACCCATATCCCGGAATGTACCTAGCCGGCGGCGCCCCCTTGGTTGGAAACTGGGAGGGCGGAAAGAAAATCCAGACCGTCAACGCCCTCAACCTTACCCCGGATGCCTCCGGGATCTCCTATTTCAGCGAAACCACGTTTATCGATGTCATCCGCAATGGAGGCTTCAACGCGCGCCCACTCTCGAACATCATGCCCTGGGCTTTCTTTCGCAACCTCTCCGATGATGATCTGAAAGCCATCTACGCCTACCTGCGCACGCTGAAGCCGGTGTGCCATCACGTGGACAACACCGAGCCTCCTACCTACTGCAAGCAGTGCCGCACAAAACACGGGCTGGGCGCGACGAATTGATTGAGAAGATGGTTGGCCCTAATTTGCCCAAGTGATCGGCCCAGCTTCCTTATCGCTCATCGAACGCCCCGCCCCATCCACCTAACACCTATCGCGGAGGCTTCTTCTCCTCCTTCGCAGGCGCTGGCTTGCTCTCCGCTTTCGGCGCACTCTCGTGTTGCGCTTTCGGCGCACTGGCAGCATGCGCCGGAGCAGGCCTGCTCTCCGGACGCTCCGCCTTCGCACGTTCAGCCCCTGCGGGCTTAGCCGCCTTGGGCTCCGATTTAGCCGTGCTTTCGTGAGACGCAGCCGCTGGCTTGGGTTCGGCGGACTTAGGTTCCGCCGTCTTGGGTTCCGACGTTCGCGCAGTGGCATGCTCGGTCTTCGCCTGCTTCGAAGCCTTCGGCTCAGACTTTGTTTCCGTGCGGCTTGCACTTTCATGCGTGGCAGTCTTCGGTTCCGCGCTCCTGGGTTCCGAAGTCCGCGCCGTGGCATGTTCAGACTTAGCCGACTCAGACGCCGTCTTAGGCTCGCTCCTGGAGTCCGTTTTCGCTACACCTTCATGCGCCGCTGGAGCATGCTTCGCAGAAGCATGTGTCGCATTAGTGCGATTCTTCTCCGTGCCCGCTGTTCTCGCGTGCTCGGCCGCGGCCGGCTTGGCTCCCGCCCTACCCGCGCCACCATTTTTCGCGCCCGCGCGATTCGCCGTCTTCGTGTAAGTTGGACCACCCGCTCGAGCCGCCACTACGCCGGTTTTGAAATCTGCCGGTTTCGCCGTCGCCGCTACCGCAGGCCGGCCGTGATTCACCGAAGCTCGCAGGCTGCGATTACCAGCCGCCGCTCGCTGATGCTCGGTCTGCACCGAGGTCATCGCAACGTGCCGTTCACCCGCGTATCTTTCCTGTTCCGCACTCGGTCGCGCCCTGAGTCCGCCTCTTCCGCCGTTATAGCTGACCCGGTTTACGCTCCTGCTATTGACGATCGTCTTCGTGTACGTGTTCCGAATGATCGTGCGGTTCACATTCATGACCGAAGTGTTGTAGTAGAAGTTGTTGCCCTGCCAGTATCCGCCCCCAAAGCCCGTCCCCATGTAGCCGAATCCGTAGTTGACGCCGCCGTAGAATCCGACATTCGGTCCCCAGTAACCGGCATTCCACATGAACCCGCCGTCGTTCCACCCCCAGTATCCCGGAGTCCACAGGAAGCCCACTTCCGGCGCCTCAACCCACGTCCCCGGAACCCAGTAATAGTCGGCGTCGTCAGCATCCCAAGCCCAGTATCCGGGCGTCCATAAGTACCCTTCACCGGGACAGATCGGTTGCGTGTACACCGGCAAAACCGGGGGCGCAATCGTGATCGATACTCCGACACCCTGCGCGAAGCTATGGCCAGGCACGGCCAGCATCGCAATTACCACCAAAATCAAACCGAGCAAATACACAGAACGGACAGAAGTCATTTTCATCTCCTTATTCACTACTTCGAATTGTCAACGAGAATGTTGGCTGAGAATTTCAGCCGAATCGCGAACAAGCCTGCTCGCGCCGGATTTAACTTCCTGCCCGGTCAGCAAACCAAGTGGGGCTGATCTCCGATGCGACGCAGTTGGGTTTGGTTGCTCTGGGGTATCCGCCGATGGGGAACTACAGTGTTGCCCTGAAGAATATTCTCTGTCCCACCGCCACTCTCCCCACGCGAGTAACTGCCCCGTAAATCCCCGCGCAGTTCTCGTTCCGGCGAACCACCGCCTTCAGCATCTCCGGCGCCGCACAAGCCGTGTCCGGATCAAGGTTCACCATCGAGCAGCGCTCGTCCCGCATCGTGACCGCAATCGCCGGAGCGTCCTCCCCCTCGCCAAACGACAGCACGCCGCC
>JBEKXO010000142.1:0-11691 GCA_049511995.1 Terriglobales bacterium | reverse complement strand
TATGCCAGAGCTGGCCGGCCCAGGGGGACACATTAGATACGGCCGTGGAGCGTTGCCCCGTATTGGTTATTTCGAGCCAGCGCACCATCACCGGACCGCCGCTCAGCAATGTTTGCATTTTCACGCGAATGGGCCGGACAGTGCTTTCGAGTTCTACCGTCGCCAGCAATCCGTCAGGATTGCTGACTTTCGATTGGCTGGCTCCAATCCACTTCCACGTTCCAGAAAGCTCCTGGCCTTCGATTTCGAGCTTGAACGCGTCGACGGGAAGCGTATCCATCTGCTGCCGTTCCGCGTCGATTTGAATATCGGCCACGATCTGGCCGCTCGAATTCCAGTAACGGCTCACCCAGCGGCCCTTGCGAAGCTCTTCATCGCAGACCGTGAGACCGGAATTGAAACGAACACCGGGAAATGCTCCGGTGCGAATCAGGGCGGAATGGGGGCCCGGTTCGGCTGCAACCGCCGCCAATGAAAATGATGGAAGAGAAATCAAAAAGAAAAGGGCCGCAATAGTGTTGGCAATGTTAATCCGTCTGCGATAAGCGTTACTCGCGCGGACTATCTTGCCGAAACATACCATCGCGGCCCTTGCCCCCTCTAATTTACGATCTTCCATTGCACGCGCCCTTCGCCACGCAGCCTCGTCACTCTTCCTTGCTGTTCGAGATGTAGAAGGTGACCGTGCAGCGGATACATGAGCAGCCACCGATTGTTTGCAGGCCAAGTCCCCAAGGCTGGTCCACACTCATCCATGCAGGCCTGCAGCGTTACTCCGTCAGGATGTTTCTCAAGATACCCCCATACGAGGTTCGCGGCGGTGTCGACAAAGCGGCGGGACTCGCAGAGAAATTCCGAAACTTGCGAATTGTGGAAGGCCGGCCAGTGGCCGGAATAAATCCATTCGATTTCAAACGCGTGCAGCATTTGCAACGTTCCGAGATAGGCTAAGACCGAATAGTATGCAGGCGGCAGAGAGGGCTCGCCAGCCTGGTTGGGGCAATACCAGCCATGCAGCGCATCGCCGACATACACAGCGCGGTCGATCGGGTCATAAAGCGCTAAATGGCCGGCGCTATGCCCCGGCACGTGCAGAACTTGCAGCGATCGCTTGTCATCGATTCGGATATATTCCCCGCCCACCAGGGTCTGGTCGATGCGCTGCGGAGGCCCTACCATCGTTCGCACAAAAGCACTGGCCTCGGGATTCAGGCCGAGTCCTACGCCGTGATCCGCAATCCATTGGTTGTAGCGCCCAGCGAACAGACGATCGGGGGATTCAATCATCAAGCGGTCCTGCTCGCCGCAGGCGAGCTTCACTTGCTCGGCACTTTGCTTGAGAGAAGCGTTGCCTCCGTGATGATCGGCGTCGGCGTGGGTATTGATGGCCATCGTCAGCCGCGTGGGAGGGGTTCCGAGCTGCTTCAGGAATGGAAAAATCGTCTCGCCAGGCGTGTTGGACGCGCCCGTGTCCACCAGGATTGTGTTGTCACCGACAAATAAATATTGAAACAGATTGCGATCAGCGATGGATGAGCCGATCTGATACACGTGTCGGAAGATTTCCATAATCCCGTTCGGCTACATCGGTAACACCAGCCCATGTGCCATGGAATAGATCAAGAACCCCTGCCACGAGGCGGCTACAACCGAGGAGAAGATGAGCGTTGCACAGTAGGCCGTACTTCCGCGTCGTACTTCCACACGGTCAAATTTCCCTTCGCACCATACTAAATTCGAAAGGCTATCGTCAACACTTTTGTTGACATCATTTAAAAGAACGGCAGCGTAACGGCCGGGTTATCGGGCCCGGCGCCGCTCAGTGAGTTGCGGAAAACATTTCAGGATTGCCCGCGTCCCGCGTAGCTGAGCACGGCGATCGCCAACACGAGAAAGCCAACCCCGAAAACCATCGTCCTGATCGGACGGGTGCCGGTGCGCGCCCATTCGCCTGTCGCGACTCCAAAAACCGTGCTCGCCACGACAATCGCCGCCAGAAACAGCGGCCAGCCAATGGCCGGCCCCAGATCACCCAGCTTCACCGTCGAAATGCTGTAGAGAATGATGCTGCCATACCAGAGAAATCCCATGCTGGCCCCGACGAGCCAGTAATACCAAGTGCCTGGAAGGCGAAGAAGACGCACGTTGTCGCGCTTGCGCATGAGAATGTAGCAATAAATTGCTCCTGGCAGGAAGCCGGCGTAGAGACAAGGCAGCCATACGGCGTTCGACATCATGGCGAGACTCGCGCCGTGCTGCTGCGCTGCCCGCTGGATGCTGCCCCCATAGGCCAGCCCCAGATTCAGCATGGAGCCGAGAATGCCGGAAACAAACGCCAATAAATATCCCAACCAAAACCCGTGCCGCACCGTGGCGCTCGCTTGTTGCAGAGCGGCTTCGCGATGCTTTCCCGCCAGGCCGCAGAGCGCTACACCGACGATAATCGCGAGGACGCCGAGAAAAATCAGGCCGCCTTGCCGGGTCATGATTTGATCGGGGTGTTGCGCGATCAGAGGAGTCAACGCGCCGACCGCAGCCGAGGTTCCGAGGCATACGGCGAAGGTGATGGCCAAGCCCAATCGAGTCAGCGCCAGGCCAAAGAAAACCAGGGAGACACCCCAGCTGGCCCCGAACAGCACCATTCTGGCCAGCGTTCCGCCGGAAACTTCGGAATATGTTGACCAGAGTCCGGGGACGGTGAGCACCGCGATTACAGTGGGCACCACGGCGACGCCGAAGACGGAAAAAGCAAACCAGGAGTGCTCCCACTGCCACTTTTTGTTCAGTTTCATGGGAAGCGAATACGCGGCGTTCATGATCGCGGCGCACAAAACCAAGAGGAGTGCCTGGACGATGTGGGAAGTCATGAGAAGAAGCCGAGCCATTGAAGCACTCGGGTTTCTCAATGTCAACAACATTGACGACATTAGCGCGGCGCGGAATCCGTAATCAGAGGATTGGCGAAGCGAGAGGATTGTCCAGGTCGCCCGTCCAATGGCCAGGGACAATTCCAGCGAAGGCAGAAGTCTGATCGAAGATCCGGGAATACAGGCCGCCGAAGTAGCGCTCTACTTCGCTCTCGATTTTATCAATCGGCGTCTTCAACACCATGCGCACATATTGCTCATGGTTTTCGCTCCTGTTCTCCAGCGGGATACGCGACGAATACGCCCGTGCAATGATGAAAATATAAGGGTTCATCAGCAGATTGAGGGTCCGATAGAGGAGCGGTTGGTTGGCCGCCTTCCAGATGGTGCGGTGCAATTCCATATCGGCGTCAAAGAATTGTTCCTCGTTGTTCCTGGCCGCGGCGGTTTTCAGTTTCTTCAAACTTCGATTGAGAAGTTCCTGGGGATCAATCGAGGGATTCTCCCGCATGTAGCGCACGCAGAGACTTTCGAGTTTGGCGCGCATGCGAAAAATCACGCCGATTTCCGCCAATGAAATGTCGCGAATAAAGGTCCCGCGCCTCGAGGTGGTAACCACGAGGCCGTCGCGCTCGAGGCGGAGAAGGGCTTCGCGCACGGGGCCGCGGCTGACCTCCAACTCTCGGGCGAGATCCTCTTCGATGATGCGCTGGCGCGGCCGCAGTTTACCGGCGTGGATAGCCTTGCGCAAGTGGGCTTCTACACGCTTACTGGCGGAGATGCCGCGGTCCGGTTTCCCTGAATGGTTTTTCGAATTTCGCATCGGCGTGGTGTGTATATATAAGCTGGTTTCAGCTAAAAGACAAGGATTTCCGTTATGCGCTGGTAAGCACACCACCTGCGCGCCCAAGCGACCGGCTTTCCCCTGGGCCACCAGAACACCCAAACCTTCCGCCTACTTTATCACGTTGTCGACAACATGGGTGACAGCATAGTTGGCAGAAAATAGCCGGCTCGATTTAGCTCTGGTACGAATCGAGGAGTGCGATTTTGCAGTTATTCTAGGACGGATACCAACATTTGTAGACATTAGTGTTGACAATATTTCCCTTGACACTCGGCGGAACATAGGTTACCTTCCGCGTCGGTCCATGAGAGCTTTCAGAGCCACGTCGATCCATCTCTGCAGCAGCGTGCCGCTGCCAGAAACTCCATGCTCCATTGCGCCTCAGATCTTCCCCGATCGCGAGCGCCGTCGTCTAAGGAGGCTCCAAGATGAACTCCGCTACATACCGTTTCCTGACGCTCATTGCAGTTCTTTCCCTGGCAGGCATTGGCGTATTGCACGCACAAACTGCGGTCACCGGAGGCATCGAGGGTAACGTAACTGATGCTTCTGGCGCCGCCATTTCCGGCGCAACCGTCGAAGCAACAAACGTCGGAGACTCGGTCGCCGAGACGACCGTCACCAATCGCGACGGAGCGTACAGGTTCCCCAGTCTGATCCCGGGAACCTATTCGGTCACGGTCAAGAAGGAGGGCTTCGCGCTATTCATAAGAGAGGGCACCCGCATCGACGCGGGTGTCGGTGTTCGTATCGACGCCAAGTTGCCGGTCGGCACAGCATCGACCAAGGTGGAGGTTTCCGGCGAAGCGCCTCTTCTCCAGACGGATAGCGCGGAATTGAATGAAGAAATACATTCGACCGAGATTAACGCGCTTCCTACATTCGGCAATAACATCACTCGGTTGTCGCTTTTGGCTCCTGGCGTTTCGATGCCGGGCGGCCAACTGGATCTTCACCCTGAGAATGCTGGAGAGGATTTCAATCTCAACATCAACGGAGCCGCACCGAATGCGAACGGACACCTGCTGGATGGAGTGGAGAACACCGAGGCGATCCAGGGGCTATCGATCATCGTGACTCCGAACGACGCGGTGCAGGAGGTGAAACTCGCGACCAGCGATTACGATGCCGAATACGGCAAGGTAGCCGGCGGACTTTGGCAGATCACGACGAAGTCGGGCACCAATGCATTTCACGGATCGGCTTTCGAGAACTATCGTACTTCTGGTTTCAACGCAGCCGACCAGTTTAGTGAACACACTAGCGGCATTCCTGGCAATCGCTGGAATCAGTTTGGCGGCAGTCTGGGTGGCCGGGTTATCAAGGACAAGGTCTTTTTCTTCGGCGACTACCAGGGGATGCGGAATGACCTGTTCACATCCGGCAATGAGACGGTGCCGATCGGCGTATTCCGGACTGGAGATTTTAGTTCCGTCGCAGCGATCGATCCGATCTATGATCCAGCGACCGGCAATCCGGATGGAACGGGAAGAACTCAGATCCAGTGCAATGGCGTCCTCAACGTAATCTGCCCCGACCGTATCAGCAATGCGGCGAAAAACCTGCTGGCGCTGTTGCCGGCGCCAAGCCCGGGTTCCACAGGATATAGCTCCAACTACCAGATTTCTCGGCCTGCCACCTTCGACCAGGATCAGTTCGATACTCGCGGCGATTACTTTGTTACCTCAAAGACCGTTGTGTTCGGGAAATTCAGTTATTTTAAAGCGAACTTTAATACTCCCACCGCCTACGGCGTCGCGGGCGGCGGGCCACCGCTGGGAGGCCCTGGGGTCGCAAATGCCGGGCTCTCGGACGACCACGACAAGAACTTAATGGTCGATTATCAACACACCTTTTCTCCATCGCTGCTGACTGACGCCCGGTTTGCTTTTTCGCGAATCATAATTTCCGAGTTACAGCCAGATTACAATACGAACGCGGCGACGGCCGCTGGGATTCCCAACGTTAACCTGGGAACGGTCTACACCTCGGGCCTGCCAGAGATAGCCGTTACCGACCCGTTAACCCCATTCAGTATGGGTGATTTCGGCCTGCCATTCTTTGAGCGCGAGGCAAACTTCGAGTTCTACGATAACTGGACTAAGACCAAGGGCCACCACGCGTTCAAGTGGGGCGCCGATATCGGAAAGTTTTTCGGCATCCGAACCGACGTCAGCGGACGCGGGACGTTCAATGTCAGCCAATCCCTCACTCAGCTCAACGACACCGCCAGCAATGGGCCGTGCAGTAACCCAGCAACCGGTACCTTTTGCGGATCAGGCTTGGCGGCACTCGAACTCGGTCTTCCCTCCGGTTTTGGAAGAGACATAACGCTGCTTCAGCCTCAGGAAAAACTTTGGAAGTACGCCTTCTACGGTCAGGATACCTGGCAGGTTACTCCAAGGCTGACCCTGATATTGGGCTTGCGGTGGGACTATATGAGTCCGATCTTCACGCCTAACGGCGAGAGCGTCGGGAATATCGATATCGCCACCGACACACTGTTATTGACCAACCTGGCCGGCAAATACGCCGGAGTAACAACGCCGAAGACTGAATTTTCGCCGCGTCTCGGAGTGTCGTTCCGGTTGTTCAAAGACACGGTCCTTCGCGGCGGATACGGCCGAAGCTACTATATGAATGCGGACGGAGCGGGATTCGGAACCCAGGGATGTTGCTGGCCCATCAAGCAAAGCCAGACTGATGTCCAGGCCAATCCTTATGCCCCGCTAGGTTACACGTTCGATCAGGGTCCGGGGGCTCCGCCCGCACTTCCGACGTTTCCGGCAAACGGCCAGATTTCATTTCAGGGCGCCCCTGGGGGCAGCGAATACTTCGTTGGGGTCGGAACCTATCCGCATAGTTACAACGACACTTACAACGTGACCCTGGAGCATGCTTTCCCCTGGCAGATCACCGCTTCGGTTGCATATGTGGGTAACATCGGGCGCCATCTGTGGGATAACTTTAACGTCAACTTGCCACCTCCCGGACCGGGTCCCTACACCTCCCGCGAGCCGTTCTTCGCCAACTATGGCTGGGCTGTGCCGGAATACCAACGGAACAACGCGGTTTACGCGGAACCGGAGATGAGAAGTAACTACAATTCTCTGCAACTTCACGCGGAAAAGCGTTTTCATCAGGGATTGTATCTGCTGAGTAACTTCACCTGGGCTAAGTCACTTGACGATGGCACGTTCGGTCCCGGAGATGGCAACGGAAATCAATTCTGCTACTCCTGCAATTACGGACCGTCAGGCACCGTGAGGCCCTGGACATGGGTGAGCGCGGTTAACTGGGAACTTCCATTCGGCCGCGGCAGGGCTTTTGCAAATGGTCTGAGCCGTGGCGCGGACGCAGTGGTTGGAGGCTGGGCGCTCAGTGGAATTCTAAATTTCGAGAGCGGACTGCCTTTCACGCCGTATTACGTAAACTCCCCAACCGTGCTGAATTCTCCGATTTATGATCGACCGAACCTGGTTGGCGATCCGCATGTGGCCAGCCCCAACCGCAACGAGTGGTACAACCCGAAGGCCTATGCCGACCCGGCGCAGTACACCTTCGGGAACGCCGGACGCAACAGCCTAATGGGCCCGGGCTTCGGTGAAGTGGATCTGTCGTTGACCAAGTCTTTTGCCATCACGGAGAAGACCCGCCTCGACTTAAAGTGGGATGCATTCAACGCTCTCAACCGTGTGAATCTGGCACAACCCACCGGCGACGGCGCGGCATTTGTCGATGTTGGAAACGCAGGCGTCATTACAAGCATTGTTGACTTCAGGCGGCGTATGCAGATTGGAGCCCACCTGGTTTTCTAGATTTTCTCTCCCCTAAAACTTGCCTCGGCCTCGCGCCGGGGCAAGTCTTTTTACACAAGCTCCGCCTGGATCCTTTTGCGGCAAGAAGACCGGTCCGCAATTCCGCCAGGCGCACCCGTACCGGCTAAGATCATCGAGACTCGCCGCATGAAGCCTTTCCTATTTCTAGTGTGCCTCGTCTGCTCGCTTACCTCAGTTGCCACCGCCCAAGTATCCATCACGAAATCCGCTACCGGCTGGGAATTAACGAACGGACACATTCGCGTCGAATTAACTCGCGCCGCCGGGGGCATACGCCTGAAGTCGTTGCGCCGAGAAGGCGGCGCCGAATGGGCTGTGGCAGAGACGCCGGTGGTCGCTTCTCCTGACACCTCGGGTAAGCCATACCGATTCGCAGAAGACGCCATCTCCGACTTGGACAAAGGCAGCAAGCGGCTGACGTTAACCTTTCAGTCCGATGACGGCGGACGTCTTTCCCTTCAGCTGAAACTGTATCCGAGCGGAGCCGTAATTCAGACCGCGATGCAAATCGAGAATCGCGGCCAGCATGACTTGATCCTCGATGCTCACATCGATCCATTATTTCTGACCCTGAAGACTCCTGCGGCTGGCCTCAAGTCCTATTCATCATTGAAGGGCCAGCATGGATTTCATGGGACCGAGAATCGCGGGCAAAAACAAGAATTCCCCGACTGGCTGGTGCTCGAAAGTGAAGCCGCCGGAGAATCAATGCTGGTCGGTGGCGAGCCCGGCCTGGGCGTCCTCGGATGGAAGGTCGAAGTCCAATCCTCCTCCGCCAGCACTGTAGTCCGCGCCGGCACAATTCTGATCAAGGGTAAGAAAGATAAGAAGTCCGCTCCTCCCGCCGTCTTCGAACTAGCGCCGGGAACAACCGTAGAAACGCCAATTAGCTTTTTCGCGCTCGCCAAGGGAGACAGCGACAGCGCCGGCAACGAGACTTTCCGCTATTTGACGCAATATGTTTTTCAGGCGCCTTTGCCGGATTCTCCTCTGGTCACATATTGCATATGGCTCACCGAAAAAAATAGCGAAGAGCAACTCCTCAAAGAACTCAGCCTGGCAAAGCAAGTTGGCTTCGACGTCTTCTACCACGATGCGACCTGGTATGAAGGAGCGTCTGTCATCCCCGGCATGAACGATTGGACGCTCGGCCTCGGCAGCTATCGCGAAGACAAAGAAAAATTTCCGCATGGCCTCAAGAATCTTTCGGACGCTGTCCACGCCATGGGTTTGAAATTCGGCCTCTGGGTCGATCCCGGAAACGTGGATGCAGCGCGAGTCGAATCCGGCGAAATTCCATCGGAGTGGCTGGCGATGCTCGACGGCAAAACCATCGGCACCACGCATCCTTCGCTTGCTCCCACCAAGCAGCTGTGTTTGGGAGATCCCAAAGTCGTCGCCTGGATCGAGCAGCAGTTAGGCGACATCATCGAGAAATGGCACCTGGACTGGATCAAGTGGGATCCGTCGTCGACCGTAAGCTACGAATGTAACCGCACCGATCATGGCCACGGAAAAACCGACGGCGCTTATGCCGCCTATCGCGGACGAATGGAGATCATGCGCTATCTCCTCGAGCGCTTTCCGAATCTCTCCGGATTCGAGTGCGATCCGTCGCTGCAATTCGCGCGCACCAATCCCGGCCCTCAAAGCCTGCTCCCTGGCGGCTACACCAACGAATTCATCACCGGCCCCATGCTCAGCCCCAACGTCTGGGGATCGCTCGCAACCGCGGGTCACGGCGACGCCGGCGGAGAATATCTCACGGCTCGCTGGTATAGCGCTTCCGCGCTTGATTACTACTTTCGCAAACACTTCACTCATGGCGTAACCTTCGGCAACATCAACGGCATGTCATCGCAGTTTTTATCGGCTGCTCCGCCGGGTTTCGTCGAAGCTCTCGAGCGCAATCTTTTGTACTTTAAGCAGTACCGTCATCTGCTGCTCGAAGATGTCTATCATCCGAAAGTTGCCGCCGCTGGATGGAGTTCCATCCAGTATGTCAAAGAAGACTCGAGCGAGTCAGTCGTCTATATTTTTCGCGATAAGTCCGAGAGTGCAGACACAACGATTCGCTTGCGCGGGTTGGATGCCAAGGCAAAATATCGCGTGACCAGCCTCAACGATCGTCCGGGGCGCGACAGAACAATGACCGGAGAATCGTTGATGAACGGTATCGCCGAACATTTGCCCAACCAATGGCTGAGCAACGGCGACGGAGCCATCAAAGAGTTTGCCGACCAGCAAAGTTATGGCTCGGATATTTTGCTGCTTCGCCGCCTGCCTTAGCTTGTCAGGGAAGCCCTGTAAATGAAGTGTAGAGTCACGTTCGCACCGCGCGGTAGAATGTCTCGTATCGATCACCAGCCTCTGGCGCGTTCCACCATGATGAAGATCGAGACGGAACCGACAGCGTGATTGAGCTCCCGATCGCAAAAAACAGTAGTCCCTCCGCAAAGCCAAGCCTGGCGCGCCGACTCGGCCTGTTCGACGCCACGATGCTGGTCATGGGCGGCATCGTCGGCTCGGGCATCTTCATGAATCCTTATGTTGTCGCCCAGCAGGTGCACACGCCCGCTCTCATCCTGGGAGCCTGGATTTTCGGCGGCCTCATCGGATTAGGGGGAGCCTTCGTCTGGGCTGAACTGGCGGCCACGCTGCCCGAAGTGGGCGGCCAGTACGCTTATCTCCGCGAGGCCTATCATCCGGCGGTGGCGTTTTTATATGGGTGGGTCTTGCTGCTCGTCATTCAGACAGGGGGCATGGCGGCCGTCTCCATCACCTTCGCCCGCTACTTCCTCGAGCTTAGCGGCCTGCATACTCCGGACTGGATCGTCGCCACCACAGCCCTGGCCACCCTCACGCTCATCAACTGCCTCGGCGTGAAAACCGGCGGACGCACGCAGAGCGCGCTCATGGTGATGAAGATTCTCGCCATCGCCGCGCTGGTGATCGCCGGGGCGGCATTCGCCGGCAGGCACGTAACCATCACCACTGCGGCGGAGCGGCACTCGTCGCTCACTTCCTTTGGGGCGGCCATGGTGCCTGTGCTCTTCTCTTACGGCGGATGGCAGACCGCAAACTTCCTGGCAGCCGAAGTGAAAGAGCCGCGGAAGAATCTTCCCCGCGGACTATTGCTCGGAGTGTTGGGCGTGGTGGTGCTCTACATCTCGGTGAACTGGGTGTGCCTGCGCGCTCTCGGGCCGCAAACGCTGGCCGTGACCAGCACTCCCGCCACCGCCGTAATGCGGCTGGCATTGGGGCAGCGCGGCGCGACCTTTATCGCGGCGGCCATCGCTATCTCAACCCTCGGCTTCCTGAGCCAGTCGATATTGACCGCGCCGCGCGTGTACTTTGCCATGGCCGAAGACGGTCTCTTCTTCCGCGCCGTGGCGTGGCTCGATCCGCGCACCCGCGTCCCGGTGGTCGCCATCGTCTTACAGAGTGTTTGGACGATCGTGATCGCCCTCTCGGGCCGCTACGAACAAATTCTCAATTACGTCATAGCCATGGACTTTCTGTTTTTCGGTCTGACGGCGACGACGATATTCGTCTTCCGCCGTCGCGCCGCGCGAGGTGAAATGAAAAGTGACGCCGGCTATCGAATGCCCGGTCATCCGGTCAGCACGGCAGTATTCGTCGCGATATGCTGGTGGGTGGTGGGGAATACCATCTACCGCTACCCGCGCAACAGCCTCGTCGGCTACGCGCTGCTGCTGGCGGGCATTCCCGTCTACTGGTTTTGGAGCCGCCGAGCGCCGGCGCCATCAATTTCGAAAGAGTAACGCATGAATACTTTGCAGACCGAAGCAGTTTCACATTATCTAGCGTGGGCCAAGCTACACTCGAACGCGCCCTTCAACCTGGCTGTCAGTGGAGTACTTGACTATCCGCTGTCCGAGTTGCCGGTCCGCATCGAAAACCTAGAAATCGGCGGAACAGGCCCGTATGGCTACAAGCCGCTCATGGAGCGCTTAGCGGCAAAGGCGGGAGTGCCTGAGGAGTGTGTCGTCTACACCTTCGGCACGTCGATGGCAAACTTCATCGCGCTGACCGCGCTCCTACATCGCGGCGACGAAGTGCTGGTGGAAAAGCCCACCTACGACCCGCTGCTGACCATCCTCGAACACATCGGAGT
>JBEKXO010000141.1:0-11788 GCA_049511995.1 Terriglobales bacterium | reverse complement strand
CGTGCCGTTGACATTCGTGCGGACGAAATCATCGGGACCATGAATGGAGCGGTCGACGTGGCTTTCGGCGGCGAAGTGAACGATGGCTCGCGGTTGATCACGCCGCAGCAGGCCGAGTAAGAATTCACGGTCGATGATGTCACCCTGCTCGAAACGATAGCGGGGATTGGATTCGACTGTGCGCAGGTTGTTGAGATTGCCCGCATAAGTCAGCTTGTCGAGATTGATGACGCTCGATTTTTCAGACGCGATCCATTGAAGAATGAAGTTCGATCCAATGAAGCCGGCGCCACCGGTGACGAATATGAGATCTTCCATGCTGGAAATGCGGCTTATGCCACACGGCCGAATTCTGATTCTAATCAGAATGGCGGCCAGGCGCGAGTCCGAGTATGGTGCGGAGATGCTTATCCGGTGCGCTCGTCTTAACGACGATCGGATCAGGCGACAGGCGCTTGGTCCTGCGGCGTGGTTGAGACTGCGGAAGCGCGAATAAGGCTAGCATCGCGTGGAGTGGCCTCGCTCGTGGTCCAGCCCAGGACGTTGTAATATGCCCTTTCGATTGAACGGGCGATTTCGGGCCACAAATATTGGCTCTGTATTCTTTCACGGCCGAGGATGGCGGATTCGCGGCGAAGCTCGGGACTCTGAATGAGCAATTCGAGCTTCCGCTGAAGGTCCGCCTGGTCACCGCTGCGGAACGTGAAGCCGACGCCTTCCACTGCTTCGATATTTTCCGGGATGTCGCTAGTCAGCACGCACACGCCGGCGGCCATGGCATCGAGAAGAGCCAGCGACAGACCTTCAATCTCCGAGGGCAGCACGAATAGAGCGGCGTGGGACAAAAGCTCTTCCAGTTCACTCCCCGAGACCCAGGGAAGGAAACGAATCTGCTCGGATTCACGGCGGCGCAGATTCTCGACATAGGTATCGGAGTGGCTCGACCCGCCGGCTAACACCAGTTTCATACAGGGGTTGAGTTTTTCGAAAGCGTCGATCAAGAGATGGCAATTTTTTTCGGGCGAGAGCCTGCCCAGGAAAAGGACGTAATTCTGCGGGAGGAGATTCCACTCGATCAGTTTCCGGGGGATGCGCAGGGGCGCGAACATGGCTCCGTTGGGAATGTAAATGGTCTCGCGGTGGTGTTGCTGGCGGTAGTGTTGCTGGAGTGTGCGAGAGACGACCATGGTGGCATCGGGGAGAGTGACCGCGGCCGCTTCTCCCCATCGGAGCACGCGCGATGCGAGCCAGCCCCACTTTCTGCGGCGCCAGTCGAGGCCCTGCACGGTAACAACCGTCTTTTTTCCGGCGAGCCGCGGAAGGAAAGAAAACAACGCCGGTCCGAGGCAGTGATAGTGAACAATATCGTAGTCGGACATAATGGCGTGCGCGGTGGCCAATAATGTGTGGGCGAGAGTCTCCAGATGCTTGGAGCGGATCGTCGGCAATCGCCGTACACGCATGCCGTTTCGGGTGTTCATGGGGGGCGTGAAATACGACCGGCAATATACGGTGACCTGGTGCCCCATGCGGGCCAGTTCGTGGCCAGCCTGCTCGTAATAGGATTCAATGCCGCTATATTTCGAGGCGACGCCGCGACCTCCGATGAAGGCGACGCGAATTCCGCGGGGGATCGCATTCTCGCGCGTTGCGCCGGGGAAAGAGAGAAGTTTTTTTGTGCATGCGATGCGGCGGTATACATCGAGCAGTTTCTCCGTGTGTTGGCTGGGATCGTGGTTGTCTTTTATGCGGCCGCGAGCTGCCTTCCCCATCTTCTCGATGAGATCGGGCCGGTCAAACAAAAAACCGATGGAATGCGCGAGTTGTTCGCGGTCGCGGTCTCCGTAAAGCAGGCCAGTAACGCCATGCTGGACGAGTTCGCGGCGCGAACCGAGATCGGAGGCGATGACGGGCCGTCCCCACGCGTAGGATTCGAGAATGGATTTTCCCAGAGTCTCGTAGGCGTGCGAAGGAAAGACCGAGAAGCTGCAGGAAGCGATGAGGTTCTGCAACTTCCCTCCGTAGACCATCCCTGCGAACGATACGTGCTTCAGGTCTAACTCGCGCGCCAGCGCCTCCAGCCGCGGGCGCTCCGGCCCGTCTCCTGCAACGATGAGAGGAATGTGTGGAAGTTGCGCCATGGCGCGCAAGAGTTCGTAGGCGCCCTTTTCGGGAGAGAGCCGGCCGAAGTAGAGCACATACCCTTCATCGGTTCTTAGTTCTTCATCGCTTGGCTGAGCCTGGAAATGCGGCAGCACTTCAACCCGCTGCGCAGGGAAGCCGCTAGCGATCAATTTGTCACGCACGAATTCGCTGGGAGCGAGGAACAAGTCGACGCAGGATTCGTACGTTTTCCACCATTTGTGCAGATATGCTTCGGCGGCTAGCACAACCGAGCTCGAAGGCGAGCCACCATAGCATCGGCTCGTAACCACATTGTGGAAAGCGCCTTGACTGCACTTTTCGCACGCGCGGCCATCGGCCACAAAGTTGTAGGTGGGACATAGAATTTTGAAGTCATTGAGGTGGTAGAGCACCGGGATTCTCTGGCGTTTCAGTTCCCACAAAATCGATGGCGATAAATGGTGGTAGATGCCGCGAACGTGAGCGAGATCAGGTGCAAAGTCAGCAACGCATCTGTGCATCGCGCGGCGGGCCGATGGGGAATAGAGAGCGTGCGCCGCCATCCTGACCTTCTTTAGAAAGCCGGCGTTCGGATCCTTGAAATCGACCTGCGGAATGAGATATCTGCGGCCGGCGAAGGCAGGAGCATGACCATGGTCCATGCTGAACAAGGCGGTTTCATGACCGCCTTCGTTCATCCGCTGGATGAGGTCGAAGAGGTAGGCTTCTGTGCCGCTAAACGGATAGTTGTACTTGTTGCAATAGAGGATGCGCATGGTCATGCTCCGATGGGGAAACGCGGGATAGGAACTGTTCCGCAAAACTGCGAAGATTTCGCTGGCGATTGTAGGAAAGGGCGATGCTGGCCGCGGCATCGCTCCGGATTCTTGACAGGGAAGCCTTGTTTGCCTCAATCCAACGGACGGCATTAACGAAATCCGGCAATGAGCCGGACTGATATAGGAAGCCAGTACGCTGGTGTTCGATCAACTCGGGGATTCCGGTGATGGCAGGAGCAAGCACGAGTTTTTCGTGAGCCATCGCTTCCATCAGAGCAACCGGGATTCCTTCGCTCTGGCTGGTCATGACGACCAAGTCGGCGTAACGGTAATACCCTGGAAGGTCGGCGCGTGGAACGTAGCCGATGAGATAAACCTGACTTTGGAGCCGCAACGCCGCGATCTGTTTTTCGAGCGCCGGTCGTTCCGGCCCTTCGCCGGCAATCCAACAGACAAAATTAAGTCCGCAGTTGCGAAGCGCCGCGCAAGCGTCGATAAGAAGGCGATAATCCTTGACTCGATGCAGGCGCCCAACGGCGAGAAGACAGAATTTCGCGGCGCTTGTGCCGCTCGTAGGAGAAGCGGCGGGCGAGGAAGTTGCGCGATCGACTCCCAGCCGCTGCACCACGATTTTCTCTTCAGGAGTAGAGGGATAGTGGTGGAGAATGTGCTGGCGGTTATAGTCGGAAACGGTTAAGCAAAACTTGCAAGCGCGCAGCTTGGCAGCGAGCAAATCGGCGCGGCGCAGCAAATCTGACCCGTGTAGGGTAAAGCTGAAGCCAATGCCGAGCAAGTGGGCCGCGGTCAGCGCCATCCATGCGGCGAAGTAGCCGTGGTGAGCGTGGATGTGCTCGACCTCGAGCGGATCCAGTTGCTCGGCCAATGCGGCGCCCATCAATGTGTGGCCGAGCGCGCGCATGCGGAGGCTCGGCGAAGGCCCCCGCTCCCATAGCAGTGGCCGCAAAAGTTGCCAGAGATCGCGGCGATTAGAAACGAGCCGCCGCGCTGACTTGAGCAATTCGTCGTCGCAGAGCGGTTGGAAAAAACGTGTCTCTTTCCAGAAAACGCGTTCCGCCAGGCTGAGGTGATTGGGAGAGACGCGCTTGCCGCTGCAACAGATCACTCGCGCCCCGCGCCGCCGTAATTCCACGATTTCATCGATCACATAAGGTTCGAGCGGTGACGGAAATTCATTGGCAATGTAAGCGATGGTGGTCATGCGAGGGATTCCTCCGAGGCGCAGAGCATTCCAGCCACGGTAAACACCAGTCCAATGACAAACTGGTAAGCCATATCGACGAAAAAAGCATTCAGGAGATAAACGCCGAGCAAGATCGGCCAGACTTTGCGCAGAGCCGCAACAGAGTCCGGTTCGCTTCTGAAACCGGCCCCCGACAGGCGGAAGAGGTTGAAGAAAAGAATGCAGTACAGCGCCAGTCCCGGCACGCCGAATTCCACTAATAAGGCGAGGTAGGTGTTGTGCACATAAAAAGTGCGGAGGTGATATCCCTCCATGCGGCGGGCAAGTTCCGCATACATATCGCGGGCGGGCCAACCGGTAAACGGCCGCTCCTGAAACATCTTCCAACCGGCGTCGTATACGGCCAGGCGCGCCTCCACCGGGCCGCGTTCGCCGGTGCGGTCCCCAAGCGCTTCCTTCAGCGAATGGTTGCCGAAGGCCATTGCCAGGCCGAGCACGAGTCCCGCAGCAGTCAGTAAGCTGCACGCCGCGAGCAATCGACGTTTAAGAATGCGAAATCCGAGAACAATGGTCGACGCCGCGAAGGAGATCCAAACCGCCCGCGTCATGGTAGCCAGTACAGCCATTGGCAGAGCCAACCACAGCAGCTTGCCGATCGCCCGGCGTCCCAGGGGAAACGCAATGGCCAGGATGCCCAGGATGTTCAATGAAACGCCGTTGGCAACCGCTTGCAGAAAAGGTCCGCGAGCGCGGTCAGGATGGAAGCCGAGGCTTTCGTCCAGAATGAAGCGCGGAAAGATGAGCGAGCGGGCGTTTAACAGAAACGCAATCGCGATAAACACCAAATAGGCGAGCGCGAGAAGAACGAATATTTCAAAGTGCTGGCGTTGCGTTGCGCCACGAAAGATCAGCACCGAAATATGGAAGAGCGCGAAGGGCACGATGTATTTGCTGGCGATAATGCTCCAGAGTTGCGGGTCGAACGGCCCCTGAAGCGCTCGTCCCATCGCCAGCGCCGTGAGGGAGAGCATGGGCAAACTGAGCCCTGCATAGAAAGGAATCTTGTCGCGTCTCGCCAGCGTACGCAGGACGACAAAAAAAACCAGGATGCCGAAGGCGATCCGGTCGGCGTAGTAGGAGAACAAGTCGGGGGGCCGAAACAGAAAAACGGTCATCGCGCCGACGTAGAGCAGGGATGGAAACACCAATCCAAAATGAAGGGGGCGCAGCAAGAGCCCGACGCCATGCCAAAGCGGATTGTGATCGGCATCCCAGACCAGCGCGCGGCTGCTCATAGCGGCGGTCAGGCTCCTTCCGGTGAGAACAGCACTCGGATTGTGCTGGCGAGGATGTGCAGGTCGAGGCGCAGGCTCCAATTCTCGATGTAGGTGAGATCGAGGTGCATGTTGAGCTCGAACGACGAACAGTCACGAGCCGTGATCTGCCACAGACCTGTGATGCCCGGTTTTACGTCGAGGCGGCGGAACTGGTTCAGTTCGTAATGATTGACCTCGTCGATCGGGTGCGGCCGAGGACCAACCAGGCTCATCTCGCCGCGCAGGACGTTCCAGAGTTGCGGCAGTTCGTCGAGGCTGTAGCGGCGAAGGATGCGGCCAATGCGAGTAATCCTGGGATCATCGTCGATCTTGAAGATGGGGCCTTGGCGCTGGTTGCGGTCGCGCAACTTTTCCTTGAGGTGGTCGGCATCGATCACCATGGAGCGAAACTTAAAGCAATGAAAGCGACGGCCTTTGGCCCCGGTGCGTTCCGCGGCGTAGATGACGGGACCGGGCGAGTCCAGCCGGATAAGCAGGGCCACAATGGCCATGAAGGGACTTGCGATCACGAGGCACAAAGCAGCCCCCGCGACGTCCAGCAGCCGTTTCAGGAATAGCGCGGCGCTCGGCAAAGGCTCGCGATGAAGGGTGACGACGGGTATTGCTCCAATGTGATCGATACCCGAGTCAAACCACGGGCCTGGCGGCAGATCGGGCACAGCGCGAATATCCAGATGGTTGCGGTAGGCAACCTCAGCCGCTTCACGCGACCGCGTCGGTTCGCCCGGAAGAGCGAGAATGACCTCATCGACAAATTCACTGCGAGCGAGCCAATCCAAGTCGCTGATCCGCCCCAGCACCACCGGCGACAGAGGCAGTTGGTCATCCACGAAGCCGCACACCGTGGAGCGATGGAGAGGATCATTCCGCAGCGTCTCGGCAATCGAGCGGCCGACCGGCCCGCCGCCGATGATGAATACCCTGCGCTGTTCCACTCGCTGTTTGGGGTTCCACAGAAGTTGACGCAGCCGGCGCCACAAGACGAGGGCGACGAGGCTAGCTGTAAATATTGTGCAGGCGGCCATCGGACGCATCGCGTCCCATGCGGCAATATAGACAAGCGCGATTGCCAACAGCGTAGAGCGTGCCAGAATGATGGCGAGCGTCGCGACCGGAAGCGCCTCGGCGTCTCTATAGAGTCCCTCGGAGAAGCCAAAGAGAGTTACCAAAACCGAGAAAATGGGTAGGTAAGCCCATGGAAGGCTCCAACGGGGAAAGAATAGCGATACTCCACCGCAAATGAAGCCGAGAACAATCAAATCCCCTGCAACGGATGGAAAGAGCAGGAACCGGCCGTCATGAGCTTGGAGAAGCACTGGTTGAAATGGCGTCCCCCCTCGCCTACTTGTCGGTGCCGCGCCAGCCGTCTCAACCGGCCGTACCGGCATAGGGTTGGCATTGATCGCAACCCGAGGGTGCGGCATCGAGGATGTGCCGGGAATCATGCGCGTGTATTGCGAAGGACACTCTAGCGGCCCGGTATCGAAGACTCGATTTGTGCCCAATTCCGCCATGAAAATTCACAGATTTTGGTAGAGGCCCTGGGGTACGGGAAAACGACGCTCCGCGAGGACTGTCCCGAGCAGAGGAACCCGCGCTTTGGCGAGCTGATCCTTGATTTGAGCGGCGACGAGGCGCCTTGTTTTGTTCGCCGTCAGCACCAGCACCAGCCCATCACAGGCCTGGCAAATACTTGCCGTGATCCAGGAAACCGGCGCGCAATACAAAATCGAGAAGTCGAATTCGGCAGTGAGTTCGCGGAGGCGCGACAGGTTCTGATCGGTAATGCGGGCCGCCGCGGAAGCGTCGGGCAGCCAGCTTTGACGGGGAACCATCCACAGCCGAGGGGCGATCAGCCAGGTAGTCTCTGCGCGGTTGGGTGAGGGAATCTGCAACTGCATTTGCAGCAAAGGCGAGTCGAGGCAGGCGTCGATCAGCCCCACATCGTACCGGTCTTCTTCCGCAAGCGCGGTAGCAATCTCTAAACAAAGCGTCGCAATCGAAGTGGATGTTTCCATCGGGGCGAAACCGACGTGCCGCACGGCCGCAGCTTCATGTCCGAAGAAGAGTTGCTGAATGAGCGC
The DNA here is from genome assembly GCA_049511995.1 of Terriglobales bacterium. GTDB lineage: Bacteria > Acidobacteriota > Terriglobia > Terriglobales > Acidobacteriaceae > Acidiflorens. The sequence goes on along the minus strand of JBEKXO010000141.1, from coordinate 4,263 downwards.
ATGGATCTGCTCATCATGAAGAAGTGACGCTGGGGAGATTGCCTTACGCTGTACCGGCGCGAGAATAGGCGTCGCAGACTTCTGCTCGGCGGCCGTTGGGCATTCGACAACGAGCTCGTTGAATGTATTCACGGGGTAACCACCCTCGGCCGTCTCATCCGCGAAGTGGAGGCGCGCATAACCTCTGGTTCCGAAGCTGGAAGCCAGGCGAGTACCGGCACGGCCAATAGGCCGCGGGCCTCGTCTGGAGTGCGAATGGTCGGGTCAAAATACTCGGCCGTAAAAGCGATACCGACGCTGAACACCGTTGCCGATCCGAAAGCGAGGAGAAAATAAAGAAGCATGGGGTGGACGGGCAGGGACGGTGCGACGGGAGGCTCCACGATTGCCACATTGAGGATGTGCGTTTCGTCGAGCGCGTCGCCGATTCGCGCTTCTTCACGCTTGTGAAGATAGAGCAGGTAATTGTCTTCGTCGGCCTTTTGAGCGCGCAAAAGATCCTGCTGATCAATGGCGGCGGATTGCAGGCGCTCGGCAAATGCATGCAGGGCCGCAACCTGTGCCGCCGCGTCGGATTGCCGGGCCCGCAGGCCGTCCCATTGCACCTGCGCCTTTTCCAGTTGCAGACGAGCCCATTCGTAGTTGGGATCCTTGTCGCTGGTCTCATCGCGCACCGGGGACAGTGCTTCGCCGGCAATCGAAGCTTGGGTTTCCGCGATCTGCTCTTCCACTTCCCGAACCAGCCGATAGGTGGGCGCGAAGCGTGTGAGCAATTCGGTTCGTTTGAGTTGAAGCTCCAATAGATGCGTTTTCATTTTTTCCAAAGCTTCGGGATTGTCGGCCCAGCGCTTGAGCGTGACTGAGCGCGCGGGAAACGATTTCAGCTGCTCGCCCAGCGACACAATCTGCCGTTCAGTGTCGGTGCGGTCCTGATCGATCTGGCGGTAGGCCGCGTCCGCTTCGCCCAATTTCTGAAGAGCGATATCGCGTTCGAGCGCCGCCGAAACGACTCCGCGAGAGCGAGTAAAGTGCACGAGGTCAGTCTCTGACTGGTGCAGCCTTTCTTCGTAGGCGGCCGTTTGCTGGTCAAAAAACTGGATCTCCCCTGGGGGGCGCTGAAGATTTGTATGTCTCTGCACGTAGAGCGACGCGAGCGCTGACATCACGCGAGCCGCCCGCGCGGGATCGGTATCTCTATAGCTGACCTGGATCAGGTTCGACTTTTTGAGTGATTCGACGTCCAACCGGCGCGAAAGCTTGCGAATCGCATGTTCGATTTCCGACGGGCGTTCGGAATCTGGAGTATTGGCGGGAACCAGTTCGGCGAGTTTGACGACCTGTTTAAGAAGGTCTTCGTCGCGCAGCAGTTCGACTTCGGAATTAAGCTCCTCCTCGGTAATATCGGGACGGGTGAAATCCATCGGGCTGGCGGGTTGGGAAGAGGCAACCGGATCGTAGCGGCCGCGGCGCAGCAGAACCATAAAGTGCGATTCGTAGCGTGCCGAAAAAACGATGAAAAGCATCGTTGCCAGCAACACCAACCCAAACGTTGCGGCAACTAATCGCGGACGCCGGAGCAGCGTCGCTGCAAGTTCGCGGGGCGTAGGCGAAACCGTGGAGCACGAGTTTAGGATCAGGTCGGCGGCCATGGGTATTAAGCGAGCGGCGAGATCTTAGGGAATCCGCCAGATTTTTGAGACGCAACTGAACGCTGCCACTCCTTCCCGCTAGAACTGCAGCGGATTGACGTACCAACTCATGGAATTGGTCGGAACAAACTTCCGAATTTTGGACACCCGGCTTTGCGGCACATAGATAAAGTCTCCCGGCTGCAGATGGAAATCTTCGTGCAAATCATGAGAATCCAGCATCCTTTTCAGGTCGATCACGTGAGATTCGGCAACGTAAGCGGAAATCCGGCGGAACACGACCACTTGTGAATGTCGCGCCTGCTGCGTAAAGCCGCCGGCAATCGCCACCGCTTCAGCTGCGGTCAGATCCCCGCGCAGCTCGTACTTACCCGGCCGCGCCACTTCGCCGGAAGCCAGAAAGTAAGGTTTGTCAAAATCCTTTAACGTCACGGTGATCTCCGGTTCGCGCAGAAAGCTGCCATAGGCCCCGACAAGCGCCTGCTGCATTTCGGGGACGGTGAGTCCTTCCACGAGCAGCGCGCCCGCCCCTTTCAAGGCCACCAAGCCATCAGGTTGCACGGTTAACGTCTGATTGAAGTCTGGAGAGAAGGTGAAATTGACATCGACAATGTCCGATTTTGAGAGCCGATAAAGCGGGTGGCGTTCCCCTCCGAATGCAGGATCTCCCTTGCCACCCGCTTTGCCGGATTGTGTGATCGCTCTGTCCACGGAATCCCCGATGTCCGGCCGGTGCTGGCTCTGCGAGCTCTTCGTCCCCGCGGTGTTATCACTGGGCGAAGCAGAGGCTTTAGGCATCGGCCCAGCAAGCGGTACAGTCTGCTGAGCAGAACAGATCACGGCTAGCTGCAGGATGAGCATGCCTGCAGCCCGCAAAACGACTCGTCTGGTTAATGCATTCATCTCCGACTCTCACCGTTGCTCAGAGCGGCGAATTCCAGCTCGAATTCTGAGCTGTTGGCCCGAAGGTAGCGTTGCCCGCATGACACAACAAGACTTGCAAAGTACTATCCACTGCGGTACATGGCACATCTTCCTTATCGAAAACGTGACAAAACCGGGATGAGGCCACTGGCGGGAGGTTCACTATCAAAAACGCCAAAACAGAAAGAGCCCGTTGCAGCGAAAGTGGTGCACTAGGGTGGCTCTCCTAAAGTAGGCGCGGATCTGGTCGAATTCATCACCAACGGAGTGTGACGGGGAGTACATACGGCGGGTGCAAACTTAGTTAATGATCGAGATGTGAATATACCCCGCACCGCAAAACAACCGACATCGACGACTGCAACTCCGGCAATCCAACCCGAAATAGTGCGAGTACTGGTTGCCGATTCGGGCGCCATCCAGTCTCAACTTCTCACTCGCGCCCTGAAAAGCCGCCGCGATTTTCAGGTTTCCGCCGTCGCTTTGGAGATGACTACAGTGCAGGATTTCCTGCAGGCGAATCAGGTGGACGTGGTCCTGATTGCGGCAACACGCCTTCCCGATTTGAGCCTGTTGTACTGGTTGCGTCTTTCTTATCCCAGGATTGCTTCCGTGCTACTGGTGGATAGCGACGATCGCGAGCTTGTCGTGAATGCCTTGCGCGCAGGTGCCAAAGGAATTTTTCTTTTTACCGAAACGCCTTTTCCAATGCTCTGCAAGTGCATTCAGTGCGTTTTTCGCGGCGAGGTCTGGATCAACAGCCAGCAGATGAATTATGTGCTCGATGCTCTCACCGAAGTTCCCACGCTGCGCGTGGTCAACTCCAATGGCAGGTTCCTGCTGACGCCGCGCGAAGAGCAGGTAGTCGCGCTCGTCGCCGACGGCTTGACCAATCGCGGAGTGGCCACCGAACTCGGGCTCAGCGAACACACCATTAAGAAATATCTCCTGCGCATCTTCGACAAGGTGGGAATCTCGAGCCGCGTGGAACTCGTCCTCTACGCCATGACGCACGGCGAGCATCGCCCCTCGGAATGGATGCCCGGCAGCAACCTGCCAGCGTAGTAGGAAAGGGCGACGTACAATGGCGATATGCGGAACAGCGAGGAGAGGGCGCGGTGACGAGCGCCGAGCCGGCAACACAATCGCCGTCGAAGGTTGCGCGCCGGTGGACCGTGATCGCCTCGGGATTGCTCCTGCTGGCGCTCGCACTGGTCGTCATCTATACCGCTCCAAATGCTTTTTATAGTCCTGTAGCCCTAGTCACGGTCGCTGCAATCGGCTTGGCTGCGCTACTTCTTCAGGTCTGGTTTCGCCTCGATTTCCCGAACATTCATTCCCCGCTCTGGTTGAATGTGCTGGGTATTGCGTGTGCCTTGCTTTCGCTCTTCGCCAATAACCTCGGCATCGCGCCCCGCATGCTCGAACTGGTGGCGTTTGCCGCAGTAATCTGCTTTGGGATTAGCGGCGCGCTAATCCTGCGGGCTCTGAGACGGCAAGTACCTGCGCCGCCGTCGACCGCAGCCGAATAGAGGCGGCGCCTTCAGACAGGCTGGAATCGAGTTATACAATTCCATCATGCGCGTAACGCTATTCGGAGCCTCCGGACTGCTCGGCCAGGAGTTGGTCCGGGAACTACAGGGTGAGCAGTTGACCGCGCTCTCGTCGAAAGACGCCGACCTCCGCGACC
>JBEKXO010000140.1:0-11819 GCA_049511995.1 Terriglobales bacterium | reverse complement strand
TGCTCGGTGTAAAGGCGGATGAGCTGATCCTGAAACGCCGAGAGCTTAAAGTAGTAATTTTCTTCGTGGACGGTCTCAGTGGGGCGGCCGCAATCGGGGCAGGGAGCGCCGGGTTCGGCGTCGACGTAGAGCTCGTCGGAGACGCAGTATTGGCCGGTATAGGTTCCTTTATAGATGTAGCCGTTGTCGCGAATCTTTCGCCACAGCGCTTGGACGCCTTTTTTGTGGCGGTCGGAGGTGGTACGGATGAAATCGTCCGGCGTCAGGCCCATGTGCTTCCAGAGGGCGCTGAATTGGGCGGAGACTTCATCGGCGAACTGCTGGGGAGTTTTGCCGGCGGCCTGAGCGGCGCGCTCGATTTTTTGTCCGTGCTCGTCGGTGCCGGTCAGGAACCAGGTGTCGTCTCCGAGCAGGCGGCGACGGCGCGCGATCGTATCGCAGGCGATGGTGGTGTAGGCGTGCCCGATGTGAGGGCGCGCGTTGACGTAATAGATCGGGGTCGTGATGTAGAACTTCTTGGGCATTCTGTCCTTGGAGTGAAATCTTACCTCAGCGGCGAAAGCCGCGATTCAAATAAGTCGGTTTATCGCAGCGGTGAACCGCTGCGCCACCCAAAAGCCGGTTGCAGTCAAGAAAGCAGAGGCGCTTGCGGTCAAGAAAGCAAAGCGGTTGCAGTCAAGCAAGTGCAGCGCTGGCTTTCAGACGGCCTGATAGAAAAGAATATCTGAAGCTGTCAATTTAGGCTGCGTGGGTTGTGTTCGGTTTGATGTCGTGCACTTCGAGTCCGATGTGCTCGAGGTGGTGCAACATATGGGTGACGTAGTCGTCGAACACGAATTCGAGGGTCATCGGTTGGGAAGCGGCTACGGTGAGCGTATGGGACCAGGCAGAGTCGGGTACTGACTCGGCCGCGGCGAGCAATTGCCGATTTAAGGCCTGCCACACTTCGATCAACTCTTTCCAGTCGCGGTGTTGATAGCGATTGATTGCTACCCAGCGATTTTGCTCGTAGCCGGGCATGGCTAGTTTGTCCTCCGATTGCGCGCGAACGATTCGCTGATGATTGTTGACGGCGGAATCGAGCAGGTGGCCGAGTTCTTCCTTAGGAGACCAGGCAGTTGGCGACGACTTGGTCTCGGCTTTGTTTTGCGGAAGCTGCTCGAGGCGGGCGGGAACACGCTCGATGAGATCGCGTAGCAAATTCAGTCTTGGCATAAATCTTTGCTCCTACTCATACGAACTTGGGACTTTAAAGTCAGAGGTCAGATTGCAGATTTAAAACCGGAATATCGTGCACTTACCTCTGCAATTACCTCTGACCTCATTTTTTGGCGATCGCATATGCCTGCATGGCTTCCAGAAGAACGTTTTTCAAGGGCACATGATGGGTTTCCGCCAGCTTTCGGCAGTCTTCATATTCGGGCGCATAGTTAGAGATGCTGCCATTCCTGTTTGCGATCTTAATTCGGACGGGGCCCCAGGTTGTGGCGACGGTTTCCCAGCGGCGCGAGAGCGTCTGGCGCTGCTCCTCGCGGCGGCGAACGCCGAGGGTCGTGGTCTCGGCGAAAATTAAATTGGTGAGGCGGTTGGCGTCTTCCGGCTTCGCTAGGACGGTCAGCAGCGCACCGGGACGGCTCTTCTTCATCTGGATGGGTACGCTGAATACATCGAGCGCGCCCTCGGACAGCAGGCGCTCCATGGCGTAGGCCAAGACTTGCGGGCTGAGATCGTCGAGGTTCGCTTCGAGGACGGTGATTTTCTCGTTCGATACGCCTGGCAACCTACTCGCGACATCCGCTTGTTGAGCCTCTCCAATCGTCAGCCGCAACAGGTTTGGATGGTCGGGGAAATCTCTCGTTCCAGCGCCGTACCCCGCTCTCTCGATTATCATGGCTGGAAAGGCCGCGAATCGGTTGCTGAGCGTTTTCACAATCGCAGCGCCAGTGGGAGTCACGAGTTCGACTTGCGGTCCAGAGGAATAGACGGGCGTGTCGCCGCCTAGTAATTTCAACGTGGCTGGAGCGGGGACGGGGAGCGTCCCGTGGGCGCACTTTACGGTGCCCCCGCCGACATTCAGCGGCGAGGATATCCATTCGTCGACTGCCAGAGACTCTGCGCCCACGGCGGCGCAGACGATGTCTACCATGGCATCGACGGCGCCTACTTCATGGAAGTGTACTTGCTCGATAGAGGTGTTGTGAATTTCGGCTTCGGCTCGGCCAAGAGCTTCGAAGATTGTGACGGCCGTTTTCTTGGCGTTGGCGCTGATCGTTGATTTTTCGATGATGCCGCGAATTTCCGCCAGGCCGCGGCCGTGCGAATGCTGATTGCTATCGTGATGATGTTCGTGCGAATGCCCATGCGGATGTTCGTGATCGTGAGAGTGGGACTCCTCGTGCGAATGGGCGTGCTGATGCTCTTGCTCCTCCCGGAAAATTTCGCGGGGTTGATCTTTTTCGCCGTTGGCGTAAACGTCGACTTTGATGGCCGAAATTCCTCCGCGGATTACCCGCGTAATCTCGAGCCGGGCGCCGATGTTTAGCGCGGCAACGGTGTCGTGCAGAAGTTTCTCCAAGACTCCGGCATCGACGAGCGCGCCCAGGAACATGTCGCCGCTGATGCCGGAAAAACAGTCGAGGTAGGCTATGCGCATGGGAAAACCGTCGATGGTCGTCGGTCGCTAGTCGTGGGCAAATTCTGACTCTGCCTCAGATGAAGTCTTCTTGCTACCGACCATCGACCAACGACGATTCTCATCATAGGGAACGTTCGCGAGCTGCGTCAAACGTGCCGCCTTTTGCGAGTTTGTTAGAATCACTGTTTCTTCAATCGTTTAGAGGGCATCCTTGTATCGCTATCTGGAACGCCGGCTGGTCGAGCATTTACGCGATTTTCTGCGTCGGACTTACGATCTGGAAATCTCGCATATTGTTGTCGAACAGCCTCCGAAGATCGAGTTTGGCGAGTATGCGCTACCGCTTGCGTTTGAGCTTGCACGCAAGCTGCGCAAGGCTCCTCGCAAGATTGCCGAGGAGATTGTTGCCGGAGTGGGCACGATTCCCGGCTTTGAAAAATTTGCGGTCGCGGGCGGAGGGTATATCAATGTTCGCGTAAATCGCGGCGAGCTCGCCACCGCGCTCGCTGCGGATGAATCTCCGGCCGAAGAGATTCCTGCCGGTAAAGTTCTAGTTGAACACTCCAGCATTAACCCAAACAAAGCGGCGCATATTGGCCACCTGCGTAATGCCATTCTGGGTGATACGTTTGTGCGGCTGCTGCGCTTTGCGGGCAGGGAAGTCGATGTGCAGAACTATATCGACAATACGGGCGTGCAGGTGGCCGACGTGGTCGTGGGTTTCATGCATATCGAGCGCAAATCGCGCGCGGAGATTGAGGCGCTCGCTGCGGCTCCGCGATTCGATTATGTCTGCTGGGACCTCTATGCCCGGGTTTCGCACTGGTATGAAGAGGACAAAGCCAACCTGAAGGCGCGGGCGGATACGCTGCGCGCGATTGAAGAAGGGAACAACGAGACGGCGGCGGTTGCGGATTTGATTTCGATTGCTGTGCTGCGGCGGCATCTCGAGACCATGGACCGGCTTGATATCGAGTATGACTTCCTGCCGCGGGAGAGCGAGATTTTGCACCTGCATTTTTGGGATGCGGCGTTTGCGAAGCTCAAGGAAGCTGGAGTGCTTACGTACGAGACCTCGGGCAAGAACGCGGGTTGCTGGGTGATGCGACGCGCAGGGACTGCAAAGGCTTTAACCACGGGGGGCGCAGAGGGCACAGGGAGGATCACAGGGGAAGACGTCGCCGAGGAAGATCAGAAAGTGATTGTGCGGTCGAACGGGACGGTTGGATACGTCGGCAAAGACATTGCTTATCACATGTGGAAGTTCGGACTGCTGGGGCGTGATTTTGGATATCGGAAATTCTTTCGCTATCCGAATGGGCACGAATGTTGGATCTCGACTACTGATGGGGAGAAAGATCATCCGCACTTTGGCGATGTGGCGGAGATTTATAACGTGATCGATGCGCGGCAGTCGGAGGCGCAGAACACAGTGATTGAGGCGTTGCGTGGGCTTGGGCATGGTGAGGCGGCCGATCGGTATACGCATTTTTCTTATGAGATGGTGGCGCTCACTCCCCGCTGCGCGTCCGAACTTGGATATACGCTGAGCGAGGAAGATAAGGGACGGGCGTGGATAGAGGTCTCAGGTCGCAAGGGTTTTGGGGTGAAGGCAGATGATCTTCTGGATGCGCTGATTGCGTCGGCGGGGAAGGAAGTGGATGGGCGGCATCCGGAGCTGGGCGATGCTGAGCGCCGCGATATCGCCACGCAGATCGCGATTGGAGCGCTGCGCTACTTCATGCTGAAGTTTACGAAGCCGTCGGTGATTGCGTTCGATTTCAAAGAAGCGCTTAGTTTTGAGGGCGACACTGGCCCTTACGCGCAGTATGCGGTAGTGCGGGCTTCGAATATTTTTCGTAAAGGTGGATTGGATCCGGAGAGTTTTTGCCGCGACGAAGCGGCCCGTGCCTCGGCTGAAGATTTTGATAAATATCTTAGCGGCGAAGCAGGGAATGACATCTGGGAGCTTTGGCTGGCGGCGTCTAAGACTTCTTATATCGTTGGCCAGTGTATCGCTACTGCTGAGCCTGCTTATCTCGCGAAACACACGTTTCAATTGGCGCAGCTTTTTAATACTTTCTATCACCGCTATCCGATTTTGAGCGAGGCGGATGAGGGCAGGAAAAAATTCTTGCTGACTACCGCAGCCCTCGTTCGCCGCGAACTGATTCGCGTTCTTGCGGTGATGGGGATTACCGTTCCGCCGGTAATGTGAAGGTGGAGCAGATGACAGTCTGACAGGAAAGACAAAGGCGCGAAAAGCTAGCGCGGGAAAAGCACGGAGCAGGGAAAGCATAGGTGGCACGAAAAACGAAGGCGATCAGGCGGTCTTCTTCTGCAGGCTCACCGTATAAAATTTTTACGATTCGTATCGCGATTGCTGGATGAACGGCGACCATCCTCCCCTGGCTATTTGTGGAAGCGATTGATATTAAATGGGTTAGTCGTTCTTGCTGGAGCTTTGGATTGGCATCTGCCGTGCTTTAGTAACCAGTAGATCGAATTAATATACTTTGCCTGGATCTGAAAACGGATTTCAAACGAAAAGCATCTATTTGGCCTAGGAGCCACAAGCTTATGAATCGCAGCGCATCGAGATTGACATTGACCCTGTTGCTGGCCGTGACCGCGGCCGCGTCTATCGGATGTACAACCAAGAATTACGTGCGGCAGCAGACGACGCCGCTCATCAACAAGACCAACGAACTCGACGACCTGACGGCGCAGAATTCCAAGGCGATCAAGGACGTCGATCAGCGTGCGCAAGCCGGAATTCAGGACGTCCAGACTCGTGCTGCCGCGGCCGATCAGAAGGCTTTGGCGGCGGGAAGCGATGCCGACAAGGCGCAGATCGCGGCTAACACCGCGACGCAGCGTGTCGATATGCTGACCAACACGGTCGTCAATCTGGATAACTATCGGCCCGTGGTAGAGACGGCAGTGCATTTTGGTTTCGACAAAGACAATCTGACGAAGGACGCGCGCGAGGCGATCGACCAACTAGCCGCCAGTGTTGCCACGACCAAGGGATACATAATTACGGTAGAAGGCGCAACGGACTCGGTGGGCAGCGCCGAATACAACTACGATTTGAGCCAGCGCCGGGCCAACGCCGTGATTCAGTATCTGGCCGCGGAGAAGAGTGTTCCGGCTTATAAGATTTATCTGATCGGGCTGGGCAAGGATAAACCGGTCGAGTCGAATAAGACGCCAGATGGGCGCGCCAAGAACCGGCGTGTGGATATTCGGCTGATGACGAATACTGGCGGAGATAACACACCGGCGCAGGCGCCCGCTAACGGCGGTCAGGCTCCGACGGCGAGCGCAGCTCCTCCGTCGCTCTAGAGTTTAAGTTTACCCTCCTCCCCGGAGGATTTGCCAAATCAGGCCGTCCCGCAAGTGGGCGGCCTGAATTTTTGTCTTCTTCTTTCGTCTTCGTACCCCATCCATACCTCACGCCCCAATACCCCGCAATTGGCTGGCAGCCACGCCGCGCTGCTCTACAGGATTTGCCTTATTTCGCGAGACACTGGGACGTGCTACTATTCCGCCCCATCCGATATTGAAGCCGTGTTGTCTTCATCCGCCCTTATCTAATGAAAAGGGGGAGGCAAACCATGAAGTTTGCAAATTGCTTTTACTGTGGAGTAGTCGCGGTAGCGCTGATTCTGGCGACTGGCATTTGGAGGCCAATCGCGAAGGCACGCGCGAATAACGAGGCCAGCACCGTGCCGGCCTTCAGAGTCGATGCCAACTGGCCCAGACCGCTTCCGGCCCCGCTCGGCACCGACGGTGTAGCGCACACGTGGGTGCAGGGTGAAGTAGCCGGCGTCTGTATTGACGCCGACGATAACGTTTTTACGGTCAACCGTGCGTGGGAAACGGGCGTGACCATAGGCGGTGTCATTCAGGGAGACGAGTCAGGGGCAATCGACGGGAATGACGCCAGTGCGTCGGCGATTCCGGCGCCGGTGATTCTGGAATTCGATTCCAAGGGTAACGTAGTGAACGGCTTTGGCAATGCAGCACTTACGCAGTCCGGGTCAACGTATGGCGGCAGCGTGTACATGCCTTACGGATCGCACGGCTGCTACGTCGATTACCAGGGCAATATCTGGACCGGCGGCAATGGCGACGGCATCGTCCAGAAATACGCTCACGACGGAGGCGGCGGGGTTGCGCTGATGCAGATCGGCACGAAGGGAATGTGCGACGGACCATCGAACAACAGCACTCCGGGCGGCACAGTCGTATATCCAACCTGCGGCGAAGCCAACGACTATAACAGCAGCACTACGCTGCTGAACGAGCCAGCGGATATCGCAGTCGATCCTGACAACGATCCGGTTACGGGGCAACCGGGAGACATTTATATCGCCGACGGCTATGGCAACCACCGCGTCGTCGTCTTCGATTCGAATGGCAACTACCTGCGCCAGTTCGGCACGAAGTGCCTGGCCCAACCCTGCCCGGACGGAACGTTTGGAGCGACGGGCGGCGGGCATCCGCATTGCGTGGTGTTGGGCAAGGACGGGCTGGTATATGCCTGCGACCGCCCCGATAGCCGCATTGAAGTGTGGGACAAGACGGGCAATTTCGTTAGGTCGATTGGGATCGGGAATGCTCCGACGGCATCTGCCGGTGCGCAGGCAGCGATCCTGAAAGAGAACACTCGAGCCTGCGACATCGATTTCTATCCGAATATCGACTATCTCGCCAGCAAGAGCACAAAAAGCCAGAAATACATCATCGATGTGGACCTCGCCAACGACAACGCATGGGTCGTGGACAGAAAGCAGGGAAATATCATCGGCGCGCTCGGCGTCTGCGGTATTGCCCCATGCCCGGGTCATAATGCGGGCCACTTCTCGTTCTCGCACACGACCGCCTCGGATTCTCAAGGCAACGTGTACGTGGCGGACACAATCACTGGGCGGCGCATTCAGAAGTTCGTTCCAGTGAACTGACGGGCGACGATCAAATACTAACGATCAACTGCTGGAAGATGAAAGCCATGGGTGGAGACCGGGGAAATAGCTCCCCGGTCTGCCTTTGGCGGCTGGAGGGTTGCCACGATGCTTCGCCTCGGTCTAATGCGTTTCGCTGTTCTCGCCTTTTCTGCGGCACTTTTTTTTTCTTTTTCCGCCGTGCTTTTTCCGATCCCTGCGAACGCCCATGATATTCCGCTGCACACAGTGGTGAATGCGTTCGTTAAGATGGACCCTCACGAGGCCCATCTTGTGATTCGCGTGCCGCTCGACATCCTGCACGCGGTTCACTTCCCAATGAAGGGGCAGATTTACGATCTTGCGGCCTCCGGACCGGGGACAGACCTGGCTCTGCGCGGCATTGCTCAAGGCATCGAGATACGGGAGAACGGAGCGCGACTCGTTGCGACCAGCGCGATCGGCCGCTTCGATCTGCCTTCAGACCGGTCATTCGAGGACTATGATCTGGCGCTGGCGCACGTGGCTCAGCCGCTCGAAAAAAACCTGGCGATTTACTTTGATCAGGGATACCTCGATGCGCATTTTATTTATCCCATCAATTCGCCGAATTCCATTTTTACGATTCAGACGACGATCGCTCCGGAGCTGAAGGATCTGCTGAAGCTGACGGTGCGTTATCAACCGCTGGACGGCAGTTCGCGCGCGTTCATGATTACCTCGCAGAGCGGACAGGTTCCGCTGAATCCGACATGGTTTCAGGCTTCGCGAGGGTTTGTCGTGCTTGGAGTCGAGCACATTCTGAGCGGCATCGATCATTTACTTTTCTTGTTGTGCCTGATCATTCCGTTTCGAAAGATTCGCGGGCTCATCCCGGTGATTACGGCATTCACGCTGGGGCATTCGGTGACGCTTCTGGGGTCGGCTTTTAATCTTGCGCCCAGCGGGGCGTGGTTTCCTCCGTTTGTGGAGACGGCGATCGCGGCGTCAATTGTTTATATGGCGTTCGAGAATATTGTCGGCGCTAATCTGCATCATCGGTGGATCATCGCCGGATTGTTCGGGCTGGTTCACGGGTTTGGATTTTCTTACGCACTGAAAGACCAATTGCAATTCGCCGGCTCGCACTTGTTGGTATCGCTCTTCTCTTTCAACGTGGGTATCGAACTGGGACAACTCGCGGTACTGTGCGTAGCGGTTCCGGTGCTGGGGTTGATATTCCGCGGAGCTCTCGCGGGGCGTATGGGAGTGATTCTGCTTTCGGCGATCGTGGCGCACACGGCGTGGCATTGGATGATCGACCGCTGGAACGTGCTTTGGCAGACTCCGTGGCCGCAGGTTACAGAGCAGGGAATCATGATCTTCGCGCGCTGGCTGGTGGGTGTGCTGCTGGCGATTGGACTGGCTCGGCTGCTTGCCGGATGGATTGATCGAAAGCGGGCGCCGGCTTTCGCGGCGAGGCCGTCGCGGGATGTGGCGAAGGAGTTGCAAAAAGCGTGAGCCGGTTGTCAGGCCCTGATTGCTCTGTTCTCCGCGCTCTATTTCGCGGGCTGCGCACAGCGCTACAATAGAGATGTGCGTATCCGCTTCCTGATTGTTTTCTTTGCGCTGCTAACGGCCTTTTCGTTGGCGCAGGATTCTCCCAATAGTACTGCACCTGATAAGACCGCTCTCAATAAGGCTGCGCCGGACAAGGCTGCTGTGAATAAGGCTCCTGCGACCGATAAAACTGCCGGCGACAAAGCGACTGAAGGCGGTCCCGAGACGGAGGAAAGCTCGAGCCGCGAAACGCGAACCGATATCAGCACCCCTCCGGACGACGAGAAGAATCATCCCGGCAGCAAGACCGAGCTTCAGGAATTGGGTATTCCCGATATTCCGGACAGCCCGGAGCCGTCGGATATTCAGGAATTCCATCCCTGGAATCCGATGAAGGCGCTCAAAGATATTGAGGTTGGGAATTATTACTTCAACCGGAAGAACTATAAAGCGGCGCTCGATCGCTATAAGGAAGCTCTGTATTACAAGGACGGCGATGCCGTCGCCAGCTACCGGCTCGCGGTGTGCCAGGAAAAACTTGGTGATAAAGAGGAAGCGAAGAAATATTACGCGCAGTATCTGAAGGTTTTGCCGGAAGGGCCGCTGGCTAAGGATGCGCAGGCTTCGCTGGATCGGCTGGCGAAGACGCGGTGAGGCCGTCGTTCGTCGATGGTCGTTCGTCGTTCGCGGAGTAGCGTTGCCTCGTCTTTTCTCCTAACGACTAACGGCTAGCGACTGAGCTCTACTTTTCCACCCTTGAAAATTCTCCCGTGGTCGCGTTCACCGCTACGCGCAGCTTTGCGGTCTCACGGTCGGCTCCGTAGATTACATGCCAGAAGAGCGCGTTTTCCTGGCGGTTCCACTCCAATACATACAGCATAGGCGTGTCGGGTTCTTTTTCCAGCAGTTTGTCGCCGCCGTGCTCCTGAGCGATGGCGAACGCTTTGTCGGTATCGGTTTTTAGAAACTGGACGTTGAAAATCTGGGTGCTGGAATTGGTCGGGCTGTAGGTGTCGTCGACGCCGTGGGAGATGTCGCTGTTCGACCAGGTAAAAAACTTTGTCGTGTGCAGCGACGGCGAGGCGAATCCGGCGCGCCATTCGGCTGCCTTGCCGTCATGACTCTTGCTGGCGGCGGACTCGGCGCGATACGGCTGCACGTCCTGCGCCCAACCGCGCGCCGAAATATAGCATTTGTAGAAGGCGCTGCTTCCGGTAATCGCCTCGGGCGGCTTCGGCGCTGACTCTGATGTGGCTGTTTTGCTCGGCTCGGAAGAGCAACCGGTCATTAGTACGAGTATGAATCCAGCTGCTAGAATTGCGAGTCCAACAAATAGTTTTTTCGTCATAATTTTGTCGACGGTTCCCTGAACAGTTTTTTCGGTTGCGAATCATTGTACTGACGGGTGCTATGGATTCCTATCTCGAACGTCTGCGGCGGGAACTCGAAGATGCAATAGCCGGCGCGAGCGCCCCGGCGCAGGGGCCGGTCGGAAAGTGGAACTCGGCACAGATCCTGGAGCATCTGTTTCTTACCTATACAACCACCAACCGGGGGATTGCAAAGTGCCTGGAACACGGCGCTCCGCTGGCCACGCGGGCCACTATGAAAGATCGCTTTGCCAAGCTGGTGGTAGTGAATCTCGCCTATATGCCTCCCGGCCGGAAGGGTCCGGAGCGGGTGATGCCGCGAGGCATGCCGCCCGAAGAGGTGCAGCAGGCGATCTTGGCGGAACTGCAAAAAATGTGGGTGGGGCTCGATGATTGCGAGCGCAAATTTGGACCCGCGACCAAGATTCTGGATCACCCGTTCCTCGGGCCGTTGACGGCGGACGAATGGCGCAAATTCCACTGGGTGCATGGGCGGCATCACGCGCGGCAGATTCGCCAGCGAACTGCAAAATCGTAGGGCGTTCATGGCAGCGAGATGCCCCTGGATCCGCTATTGGTTTTTGTTGTCTTTGTCGTTGCCCTTTTCGTTTTCGCTGGTTGGTTCGGCGGCTCCGGCTTTGTGCGCCTGATCTTGCAACTCGTCGAGTTGCTGGCGCGCGTCTTCGAGCTGCTTCTGTTTGGCGTCCATGTCAGACTTGTATTGCACTTCGTCCTTGACGAACTGGACGTTGCGAGCGGTCACGCCTGGATCTGAAGTCTGCGTCGCGGCCCGCAGGCGAAGCTCGCGCTGGTCAAGGTCAACCTCGTGGGCCAGTTCGGCGATTTTTTCCTTTTGCTTATCGATTTTTTGTTTCCAATCGTCGGCTGCCTTTTGGCGATCCGCCGCGGAGGTGTCGGGAGCGGCAGCGGCGGCTGGTGCGCTCGCATTGGCGGCAGCATCCGCGGGTGGCCCGACCACGCTCAGCGGTTGGCCGCTGGGCAGATTGTCATTGTCGAAATGACGGCTGGTGCTCGCGGTGTCAGGTTTATTCTTGCGCATGGCTCGGGCGTAATCGCCAAGCGACTGAGCATTTGCGACGCTGAAGCTCAAGAGAAGCAGGGTGCCTATGGCGACGAGATTCAATTTCTTCATGTGATCATCCTTCCTTAAGTTCGCGATGCCGTTCGCGGCCGTAATCGTTAAATGGCTATAGTTGCAATCAAGAGCTGGAGCTCGCGGCGCGTGCGCCTCCGAGAAAACTTCCAATTGTGCGATCCAACTGCGCCGCTTCTTGCGCGATGCTATCCGCCAACTGGCGCGCAAGG
>JBEKXO010000139.1:0-11824 GCA_049511995.1 Terriglobales bacterium | reverse complement strand
GCGACATCGCCGATCTCGCGAAAAAATCCGTGCACCATCAGCCGGCATTCACGCAAGGCTGCGCCACTTGCCACACGCCTCACGGTGGTGACAACGATCACCTGCTGCGGGCAAAAGGAAATGCCCTCTGCCTCGAATGCCACGGGCCGGACTCAGTTCCGCAGAAACTGGAAGCGGAGCATGTGCTCACCATCTTCGACGGCCAGGTGAAGCTGCCCGAGGACTACTACCAGAAAAATCAGGTGGCGATTCTGCCGCTGCGCTACGGGCTCGGCCATCCCGTCGCAAATCATCCCGTCGGCGACGTGATGGATCCGGCAAATATCAACCGGGTCAAGACTCACCTCGCTTGCCTGAGCTGCCATCAGCCGCACGCTTCCGCGCATGCCGATTTGCTCGTGAAAGACCAGCAGAACAACATGGCATTTTGCGACACCTGTCACAAGAATCGAATCAACATGCGGGATACGACATCCGGGAATTAGAAACAGGAGATAAGAAAATGTTCGCGCTTTCATCCAAATCGAATCGCAATAGTTGGGCGCTGGCCGCTCTTTTGATCCTGCTCGCTCTGGCGCTGGCTTCGCCGGTCTCGATGTACGGCAGTGATAAGGATAAAAAGAAGAAGACCGCCGCTCCCCCTCCCGAGCCGCCCAAACTCGACATTGATATTTCCAAATTGGTCTGGCCCAACCCGCCCAACATCGCCCGCGTCAAGTGGCTCAGCTATTACGCCGGCATGAAGATCGACCGCGCGCCCGCCGCGACCACCAAGAAAAAGCAGGGTTGGATGGATCGCGTCGCTGGCGCCAAGCAGGAAGACAACGTCGATAAGCTCAAAACCTTCCCCTGGCAACTACTCGGTCCCTACGGCATCGCCATCGACTCCAAAGGTTTGGTCTACGTGGCCGACCAAAAAGTCGGAGCCGTCTTCATCTTCAACACGGAAACCCACGACGCCACGCTCATCAAGAATGGTTCCGACGCCCACTTTCAATGGATCAATGGTCTCGCCATCGATGATGGCGACCGCCTTTTCGTCTCCGACGGAAAGATGCGGCACGTACTTATCTTCAATCCAAAACACGACGTCGAAGGCCAGATTGTCGAGGGCCTGGTCGATCCCGTCGGACTCGCCATCGACAACGAGAACCGCCTCCTCTATGTCGTCGACGAACAGCAGGACATTGTTCAGGTCTACGACGCCGACAGCTTGAAATTGCTGCGCCACATCGGCACTCCTGTGCCTCCCGCCAAGAAGCACTCCCTCACCACTCCCGGCGACTTCAGCGCGCCCACCAACGTCGCTCTCGACAAGGACGAGAACGTCTACGTCACCGACACCTTAAACAGCCGTGTAGAAATCTTCGATCCCGAAGGCGCTTTCATCAGCACCTTCGGAAAAGCCGGCGACGGTCCCGGATCCTTCTTCCGGCCCAAGGGCATCGCCATCGATTGCGACGACCACATCTGGGTAGCCGACGAGTATCAGGACCGTCTGCAGGTATTCAATCGCGAAGGTCAGTTGCTGACCTACATCGGTGACACCCACGCCAATGGCCCCGGCCAGTTCAAAGCGCTCGTCGGCGTGGCCATCGACAAACAGAATCACGTCTTCACCACCGAACAATATCCCGGACGCATGCAGATGTTCCGCTACGTCACCGACGATGAAGCCGCCGCCGAAAAGACCAAGCGCGAGGCTGAGCTGAAAGCCAAAGCCGACGCGCGCCGCGAAGCCTCATCTGACACGACAAAGCCTGACCCGACAAAGCCCGACGCCGCACCAGCGACCAAGCCTGCTGAAGTTCCGGCCCAGAAAGCCGCAGAGACGCCGCACAGCTAAGATTCTTCCTAGTGTGGCGCGGACACTCTTGTCCGCGAAAGCCGGAAAGTAAGATCAAAGGCCGCGGACAGGAGTGTCCGCGCCACACAAGTTACTCCACTTCTTCTTAATCATCTTCCAGAAGTGACTCTTATCACCATCGTCCGAGAAGCCCGTCACTGACCGTCTCGCCCGTTTGCACGTTTACTGCGCTAGGACGTTAGCGGGAGGCTCAAAGTGGAACCATGCGGCGTAACTGCTGCAAAACACAATAGATCACTCGCATCCGCTTCGTGGGTTTTTTCACCTACCCCCTGTGGCAGAAAGCCCAAGAGATTCGGCTCAACCTCCGTCCAGCGCGTCGACCCTTCGCATCTTTCATCAATAAGTACCTATTTTACAATCACTTACAAGATCCGCCTGAACCTGCGCGTTACTTCGCACTACGGCGACTCTCGTGCATTCACCATCGTGGAGATTCAAAGCAACGCTTCCAACGGTTTAGCAGTAAAGACGAGAGTTCCGGAAAAGCAGCAAAGAGAGCGGTAGAAAGTAAATCAAAAAAAACGCTTCATCATAATTCCTTAAGGAGAATGTATGAAAAAGACTCTGGTTGTCATGTTCATGGTTCTGGCCGTAGCATCGTTTGCCGCCGCCCAGATCCAAGCGCCCACGTCCGACGTGTTAGGCGCTCACCTCAATTACGGTCGCGGTTGCGCGGCCTGTCACGCACCACACAGCGGCGCATGGGGCAACGGCGCCAATAAATCCGGCGACACCACTGCCGGCGAGTCGATCTTGTGGGGCCAGGATGTAGGCGCTCTGTTCGGCAAGACCATCATCACGGGCAGCACCAATGGAAGCACGGGCTACACCGAAGTTCTGCCGGCCAGCATGGCCGTTGGAACGCCGGATGTGAACGGCCTCCTGACCTGCCTTAGCTGCCATGACGGCAACTTTGCCACGGGCGCGATGATGAAGAATCAGGTCTATGAAACACTGCCAGCGACTTACGGCGGCTTCAACAAGATTCCGACCCTGCTCGGCAACAACGGCGACGGAGCCGGCAGCTACCTGGCGACTCACCCGGTGGGCCTGAACGCTACCGTTTCTTGCGGCGGCCAGTACAATTGGGATTGCACCGAGACCAATGGCACGATCTCGATGACCGGCCCGAACTCCTCGCAGTTCGTAAAGAACTATGGCTTCTTCGTCAGCCTCAGCGCTTATAACAACACCGCTGTGGTTACCTGCACGAGCTGCCACAACCAGCACTTGATGAACGTTGTCAGCGTCACCAACGGCCCGAAGAGCGGCTTGCCGACTGGCTTCTACGCGACCATGTTCTTCGTCCGCGGCCCGTATAACCCGGCCAGCGGAACCGCTGGAGCGAACCAGACCGCGCAGTTCTGCCGCGAGTGCCACGGTGGAGAGGCGAACGAGTCGAACGGCTCCTACACCATCCCGACGACATTCTAAGCTGTCGGCTGTCACCACAGGGGAGAGAAAAACTCTCCCCTTTTTTTTGACCCGGTTTTGAGTACGATTAGTTAAACGAGGATTAGCTCTATGAAGCACCAACCATCAATAATCGCCCTGGTTCTGGCGGCACTCATAACAATGACCTTGCCGATGGCCGCGCAGCAAATGGCCGTCTCGCACACGCAGAACGACGTCGCTACCCAGCCCCCATCGAACGTAGTGGTTCAAATCACAGACAAGCCGGTGGCCCGCGTCAACGGAACCGTGCTGACCGACCGCGACCTGCAACGCGAGGTCTACATGTTGTTTCCTTACGCGGCCCAGCACAACGGCCAAGTACCTCCGGAGTTGGCTCCCCAAATCCGCCAGGGCGCGCTGAAAATGATTGTCTTCGAGGAACTGGTCTATCAGGATGCGCTGCGCCGCCAGGTGACCATACCGGCAGCCAAGCTGCAAAAAGCGGAATCCGACTTCCGTGGACAATTCAACACCTCGACTGAATACCGGCAATTTCTGAATTCCGAGTGCAAGGGCTCGGAGAAATTGCTGCACGAAAAGATTCGGCGCTCCTTGCTCATCGACACTGCACTCAAGGCCGAAGTCGATAACAGATCCGCCGTCTCGCTGGCCGAAGTCCGCGCCTACTATGACAAGAACCCGGCCCGTTTCGAGTATCCCGAGTCCTTCGCTTTCCAGACCATTTCTTTCCTACCCCCGGAGAAGCCCACGCCGGCCAATTTGAAGGAACTGCGCAAACGCGCTGACGATGGCCTGAAGCAGGCGAAAGAGACGAAAGGATACGAGCAATTCGGCATGCTGGCGGAAAAAATCTCCGAAGACGACTATCGCGTCATGATGGGAGATCACAAAGCGGTCGATCGCGCGAAGCTCGCGCCGGAAGTAGTACAGGCGCTGCTAGCCATAAAACCCGGCGAGATCACCGACATCATCCAGCTTGACCAGGCCTACACCATCGTCCGCCTGAACCAGCACATCCCCGCAGGGAAAAGAACCTTCGCCGAAGTGAAGGACTCGTTGCAGAAGGAACTGCAGAAGAGAAAGCTAGAGGAAGTCAGAGCGTCCCTGGACAAACGCCTGCGCAAGAGCGCCAAAGTAGAAGAGTTGTAGCAGTAAAAATATTTGTCATCCTGAGCGAAGCGAAGGACCTGCTGTTCGTCCGCGCTGCCAAAAATTTTCTCTGCCTTATCGATTTGTCATCCCGAGCGAAGCGAGGGATCTGCAGTTTCGCCAAAATGCAGATCCCTCGCTTCGCTCGGGATGACAACACCCTTTTTTTCATGATTCCTGCTCCATGCGCCAAATGCCTTGTTGGTTTATTTTGGCTGGGTGATATGGCTCACATCCTGGCCTGACCATCCCTTCTACCTGTCAATATCTCCTGTGTTAACAGCCTTTTACCACATTTCAACATTGGCGGCGAACGTGCATTTCTACCATCAGGATAAGGCTGGCACCCTTACGCAATTGCGCCGCTCCAGGGAGGCCAGGGGACAGGTTGAAAGCTAATGGCTGCTGTCCGGGACAGCAGGAAGTGGGTGCAAGGTGGCGGAAGTTCTCCGAAAAACGCGATGCGGCCTGGCGGCACTTCTCCTGATCGTGCTGCTGGCATTGCCGGCAGCCGCGCAACTGCAACTCGGAGACCTCAACAGCAACCTCTCCGGCACCATACAGGCGGGATATAACGGAGATTACGGAAACCAAATCGGCTCCGATCACAGCCTGGCATTCGGCGGCTCGGGCACGCTCGCCGGTTTTTACTACAATCCCAACTTCGTCTCCTTCACGGTTTCGCCCTACATGAATCAGGCGCGAGACAACTCCGCCTTTCAATCCATCTCCGATGCCAGCGGCGTGAACCTGAATAGCTCGATTTTCGGCGGCAGCCATTTTCCCGGATCCATCAGCTATGCCAAGGCCTACAACAGCGAAGGCAACTTCGCCATTCCGGGAGTGGCCAACTACACCACCAAGGGCAACAGCGAAACCTTCGGCCTCAATTGGTCGGAAATCGTGCCCGGCTTGCCCAGCCTGACCGCCAACTTCCAGACGGGAAACAACCAGTATTCGATCTACGGTTCGAACGACACCGGCAGCACCGATAACAAGTCGCTTGGACTTCGGTCGTCCTACATGCTGAAGGGTTTCAACCTGAGCGCGTACTTAAGCGACGGAACCTCGCACTCGGATATCCCGCAGGTTCTCGATGGCTCATCGCAACCGGAGACCGCGACCTCCAGCAACCACGGATATGGATTCGCCGTGGGCCATCAACTTCCCTTTCACGGCGGATTTTCCGCGAACATGAACAGCTCCTACGTTGACTCTAACTATGCCGGATACAGTTACAACGGTACGATTGACACTTATACGGCGACGGCAGCCTTCCAGCCGACCCAGAAGTTTCATGTTTCGGTCAGCACCGATTACTCTAATAATCTTACTGGCTCTTTGTACGAGGCAATTGTAAGTACAGGAGGCATCGTTACGCCGCCAAGTCAGGGGCAGTCTTCGAACTCCTTCGACCTGTTGAGCACCGCTAGCTATTCACTTCTGCCGAATTTGCAAACGCTCGCCTCCGCCGATCATCGCCAACAATCCTTCCTGGGCCAGAGCTATACCTCCGACGCCTACGGCGGCGGCCTGACCTATGGGCGGGTCGTGCTCGGCGGCAGCTTCAACGCCGCCCTTTCCCTCACCGACGAAACTGTCAGCACTTCGAGCTCGAACTTATTCGGATACAGTGGCACCGTCAACTACAACAAGAGATTCGACGGCTGGTCGACGAGTGTCTTCTTCAACTATGCGCAGAACGTCCAAACCATCCTGATCACTTACATGTCCTCTTCTTACGGCTACGGCGGCAACATCAGGCGCCGCTGGGGGAAATTCGGCACGAGCGCGGGCGCCAGCTTCAACAAGACCGGCCTGACCGAGGAGGCGGGGACAGACAGCAGCAGCCAAAGTTACAACGCTTCCGTTTCTTATTCGCCCTGGATCAACCTGACGGGCTCGTATTCGAAATCGAATGGAAACGGAATCGAAAGCGGAGCCGGCCTCATCCTGACGCAAACCCCGGAACCGGTGCTGGGCGCAAGCAATCTTATTCAGTTTGGCGGCACCAGTTACTCGTTTGGTTTCAGCAGCAATCCAAAACGCAGGCTCACCCTAAGCGCGAGCTACGCCCGCGCAGACAGCAACAGCAACCTGTTGGGGATCGCCTCCGCGAACAACACGAAGATGATCAACACGCTTTTTCAGTATCAATTCCGTAAGATGTACCTAACCGGCGGATACAGCAATCTGGTGCAAGGCTTCAGCACCTCGGGTTTGCCCCCGGAAAATGTCTCGGCGTTCTATATTGGAATATCCCGATGGTTCAACTTCTTCTAATTTGAAGGGGCAATGATTCACTTCGTCATTCGATATAACTCTGGCCGGCGAGAATCGGAAAACGAAATAACGAAAGCGAATAAGATGAGGATGCCGAGCGCGCGCAGGCTGAGTTCGATCGCAATTCTGCTGCTGCCGCTGCTGCTCGCGACTCCGGGATGGGCTTCGCGCAAAACCTCAAAAAACACTCCCGATCCCAATGACCCCGGCCCTCCCATCCTCGAACTGGAAGGTGGCCGCAAGCTCACCTACGAACGCAGCTTCGGCTCCGAACGCGAAGTAAAGCCCAAACGAGGCTTCTGGAACCGCCTCATCGACATCGTAGCCGGTGAGCCCGACTTCAAGAATCTCGTCCGCCCCTACAGCGTCGCCACCGATTCCCGCGGCCGCATCATCGTCACCGATCCCGGCGCAGCCGGCGTCCACATCTTCGATTTCGCGCAACAGAAATATAAATTCATCGAGCGCCGCGACAAAGGAAAAGACGCCATGCTCGGCCCGCAATGCGTGGCCGTCGACGCCCAGGACAACATCTACGTCTCCGACTCCGAAACCGGCAAGGTCTTCGTCTTCAACTCCGACGGAAAATATCAGCGCGCCATCGGCAGCATAAAAGGCGGCGAAGGCTACTTCAAGCGTGCCACCGGAATTGCCGTCGATTCCGCCGCACAGCGCATCTACGTGACCGACACGCTGCGCGACAAGATTTTCATGATGGACATGCAGGGCAACATCCTGCAAACCATCGGCACCCGCGGCGAAGGCAACCTCGAATTCAACTTTCCCACCGAGCTCCGCCTCGACGGCTCGGATCTGATCGTAGTTGACACCATGAATTTCCGCGTCCAGGCCCTCGGCCGCGACGGCACCTTCCACTATGCCATCGGCAAACTAGGCGACAGCACCGGAGACGTGTTCCGCCCCAAAGGCATCGGCGTCGACTCCGAAGGCGACCTCTACGTCGTCGACGGCTTGTGGGGAGTGGTACAGGTCTTCAATCGCCAGGGCGATCTTCTTTATTACTTCGGCAAAAGAGGCACTCACGCCGGCGAGTTCCAGCTCCCCACCGGATTATTCATCGACCACGACGACCGCATCTTCATAGTCGACTCCTATAACCGCCGCGTTCAGGTCTTTCATTATTTCGGCTTGAAAAAGCCGAAGGAAGGAATGTAGTGAGATCGAACCTCCTACTCGCGTGCCTTCTGCTAATCGCCCTGAGTGCACCCACCCGCGCTCAATTTACCGGCGACGTAATCGGCGTGCACGATCTCGGCCCGGGCAGCAAGTCTCCCATCACCGGCGCGCGCCCCGACTTCTGCATGTATTGCCACGAGCCCCACAATGGCATTGGCGGCCGCGTGCCCCTCTGGAACCAAAAGCTCACTACCCAGACCTACACGCTTTACACCAGCGACACCGAGAAAAACCGCGCGATCCAGCCCGCCATGGGCGCCGACAGCAATCTCTGCCTCTCCTGCCACGACGGAACCATCGCCCCCGGCACCACCGTCGCCTACGGCCAGGTCACCATGCAGGGATCGATGTACACATACGACATCTTTGGTAGCAACCTGCAACCGTCTCATCCCTTCTCGCTCGCCTTACCCCTGAAAGACAACATCGATCTCGTTCCCACCTTAGCCGCGAAGGGCATAACCACCGACCCCACCGGCGCCGTCCGCCTCATCAATGGCAACATCGAATGCACCTCCTGCCACAACGCTCACGTGCAGGCCAAGGATCTCGTATCGCAGAATTTCCTTGTGCGCAACAGTTCCAGCGGACAAATGTGCTTAGCCTGCCACGACCCAACCCGCCAAATGGCTGGCAAAGTAAACCCGCTGGCGGATTGGGCCACAAGCTCCCACGCCATCGCGCAAAACAAACTTTCTCCCCAGGCAAACGTAGGCAGCTACACCACGGTCGCAACCGACGCCTGCATCTCTTGCCACACTCCACACAATGCGCAAGGACCAGCCCGCCTCCTCCGCGGCCCCAACGAACAGGATTGCATCGCCTGCCACAACGGCGGCTCCAACATCACGCCCGTCCCTCTCAACGTCTTCGCCGAATACACTTCGCCAAAGACCGGACACCCCTTCCCGACCACGACCAATCAGCATGATGCCGCCGAGGCCACGCTTCTCAACAACAACCGCCACGCCACCTGCGTCGACTGCCACAGCGGCCACGGATCGGCTCAAGTCTCAACCTTCCCCCCGCCGCCTGTGGTCCGCGTGTCGCAACGAGACGCCACCGGAATTAGCGCCACCGATGGCATGACCGTAGTCAACCCGGTCGTCAATCAATATGAAAACTGCTTCCGCTGCCACGGCAGCAGCTCCGGCAAAGCCGTCCGCGCCATCTACGGATACCTTCCCGTGCGCGCCGTTTCCGCCGGAGACCCGTTGAACATCATTCCGCAATTCAGCATTAACGCTACCTCGAGCCATCCCGTCGCTCACGTCAACAACAGCTCCCTGCCCCAGCCAAGCCTGTTGACGAATATGTTACAACTCGATGGCCTGACTCCCGGCCGTGTCATGGGCACCCAGATCTTCTGCACCGACTGCCACAACAGCGACGACAATCGCGAATTCGGAGGCCCGGGCCCGAACGGCCCCCACGGCTCCAAGTGGACGCACATCCTCGAGCGCCGCTACGAATTCAGTCAGGCCATCGCGCCCGGGCAGCTGGTGAATAATCTCTTTCGCAATCCCGATCTCAGCGTCAATGGTCCTTACGCGCTCTGCGGCAAGTGCCACAGCCTGAGCAGCATCATGTCGAACGCCACCTTCACCCAGCATCAGAGCCATATCAACGCTGGCTTCACCTGTTCGACCTGTCACACTGCTCACGGCATGGGAGGCACCAACCCAAGCATCAGCGGACAGCGCCTCGTGAATTTCGACGTCAACGTCGTAGCCCAGAATGGAGCCACGCCCATCTCCTACAACCGCGCGACCAACACCTGTGTGCTCGCATGTCACGAGACTGCGCATAACCCCAACGGCTCCGTCAAAGCTCTCAGCATGGTCCCGGTTGGTGTCAAGAAATAGGACTCACTCGTGAAGGTACGCCGCCATGGTAGATAGCTTACTTACCGAACCCCGGACCAGGCGCCCGGACACAGGGAAAGCTCCATCCAGCCCTGAACAAACTACGTCTCTTTTCTCCAGGCTGCTCTACCCCTCAGCGCTGCTCGCTTCCCTGTCGATCTGGCTTCTTGCGCTGCGGGCTCCGCTCTGGTTAGACGAGACGCTTGCATACTGGCAGGTGAGCGGCGGCTTCGCGAAGATCTGGAGCCGCTCGGCGCTCATGCCATCTTCGATCGGCTATCTATATACCCTGTGGGCTGCGAAATCGATTCTGGGCAGCCATGAAATCGCACTTAAGATTCCGTCCACATTGGCGATGTTGGGCGCAACTTACTTTTTGTTTCGCGCGGCGCGCGAGCTTTTCGACCAGGACATCGCCTTTCTCGTCTGCATTTTTTTCGCATTGGAGCCGAACGTGGTGTTTGCCGCGACGGATGCGCGTCCATACGCATTCGCGCTGCTGGCGACCGACGCTGCGATTTTTGCCTTCCTCCGATGGATGACGCGCCATGAGATGCGTCAGGCAATCCTGTTTGGCGCAGCGGCGGCGGCGATTCTCTACTTTCATTATCTGTTCGGCGCCATCCTGCCGGCATTTGCGATTTACTATCTGGCAGTACGACGCGGCTCGCTTAAGGCCGATGCGCGGCAACTGGCCGCGGTACTGGCGTCGTTTACTCTGATTTCTCTCCCGCTGCTTTATCGGGTTCTCAGCCTCTACCACACCAGGGACACGCATGTGGTGCAGGAATTGCCCATGAAGTGGATCGCACTGAATACGCTAGTCCCCATGCAGACGCTGATCGGATTTGTGGCGGCGGTTTTCCTGGCTGCTCTGGTGCGGAGAGTAAAGCTGACAGTCGCCGATTGCTTCCCAGCGCTCCTGCTGTGCCCGCTTCTGGCGTTAGTCCCCGCCGCGATCCTCATCGGCATCAGTACAATTACCTCGCTGCATCTGGTTATCCCTCGGTACTTTCTGGTGGTTGCGCCCGGCAGCGCGCTGACTTGGGGATTACTGACGAGCCGCATCGATTCGCGCTTGCTGCGGCAGATCTTCTGCGTAGGCTTGGTGGGAGTTACGGTATTCGAGTGTTACACTTCACCCTTTTCTCGCAAGCACGAGCTGACCTTTAAGAAGGCGCACGAAGTGGTCAATGCCAATATCGCCCAGGATCACGCGCCCGTGCTAACTTGTAGCGCCTTCATCGAAGCTGATTACGAGCCATTGCCGACAGATCGCACCAGCGAAAGTGCGCTCAACTCCCAATTTATCTATTACCCGATTAATGCTCCAGTAGTGCTGCTCCCGATGTCTTTGAACGACGAATCCAGGAGGATCGCTGGTCAAGCGGCGATGGCTGCCACACAGTTGCATCAGCGGTTTCTCGTTGTCGGGAGTCCCAATTGCTATCCGACAATCGATTGGCTCGCCAGTTCTTCGCGTGGCGCCTTGACGGTGCGATCGCTTGGGGATTTTGACGAGATCGCGGTGGTCGAATTCCAGCCGGTCGCGGAAGGCGACTAAGGCATTTCCCCGGCGGCTAAAGCCGCTCTTATTTTGCGACGGTTTCGGCACGGTTGGACAGGCTGCGGAAAAACTCGAATTCGTCTTTGCTTTTGGGTGGCGCTGCGCTTCAGCGCTGCGATATCAGCCTAGTTTTCATTCCGCCTTTAGGCGCTGAGGTCCTCCTCCCCGTCGGCAAACCACTTTTTCCGAGCCTGTGAAGGTGTGCCCTTTCAAAGCAAATCCAACTGACCCATTGCGGATTAACGGCGCACGAAAATCACGGCGAGACGATCTTCGTAGATCTTCCGGAAACGCTGATCGCCCTTCAAGACAACCGCGAGCGGCTTCGTTTTCTGCAAAAGCACAACTCCCGATTCATTCAGGTAAGGATCGTCGACATACGATTCATCGCCATTCTCTGAACGGAAGAAGCGCATGTCGATGTCGTCACCGTAAAGGTCGGTGCGTCCATCGATGGCCACGGGAAAGTCAGGCATG
>JBEKXO010000138.1:0-18061 GCA_049511995.1 Terriglobales bacterium | reverse complement strand
GTAGTTCACCGCGGGAACGTCGATGTGAATGTCGATGCGATCGAGCAGCGGTCCGGAGATTTTAGAAATGTAGCGCTGAATCATGGGCGGCGTGCAGTGGCATTCGCGAGTGCGATCGTTGTGGAATCCGCAGGGGCAAGGATTCATGGCGGCGGCTAGCATGAAGCGCGCGGGGAAAGTCAGCGACATGGCGGCGCGCGCGATGCAGACGGTGCCATCTTCGAGCGGCTGGCGCATGACGTCGAGAACGTTGCGCGGGAACTCGGGAAATTCGTCGAGGAAGAGCACGCCGTTGTGCGCGAGCGAAACTTCTCCGGGGCGCGGGATCGCGCCTCCGCCGATGAGGCCGGCGTCGGAGATGGTGTGATGCGGGGCGCGAAAGGGGCGCAGACCGACGAGTCCGGCGTGCGCGTCGAGGACGCCTGCGACGCTGTGAATTTTGGTGGTCTCCAACGCTTCTTCGAAAGTGAAGGGCGGAAGGATGGTCGGCATACGCTTGGCGAGCATGGTTTTGCCGGAGCCGGGAGGGCCGATCATGAGAATGTTGTGGCCTCCGGCGCAGGCGACTTCGAGGGCACGCTTGGCGGTTTGCTGTCCGCGAACGTCTTTGAAATCGACGTGAAACTGCTGGGCCTGGCAGAGCAGTTGGCCGGTATCGACCTGCAGGCGGTTTACTCCGTTGCCGGAATTGATTAGGTGAATGACTTCGGTCAGTGATTTGACCGGGTAGACTTCGACGTCGCCGACCATGGCGGCTTCGCGGGCGTTGACTTCGGGCACGATCAGGCGCTTGACCTTGGTGCGACGAGCTTCGATGGCGATGGGCAGGGCGCCACGGACTCCGCGAACGCGGCCGTCGAGCGAGAGCTCGCCGACGAAGAGAGCGTCGGGGACCTCTTTTTTATTGAGGCCGCCGTAGGCTCCGAGGATGCCGAGGGCCATGGGGAGATCGAAGCCGGAGCCTTCTTTGCGAATGTCGGCGGGCGCGAGATTGATGGTGATGTGGGTGGGAGGAATGTCATAGCCGCAGTTTTTCAATGCGGCGCGAACACGATCGCGGCTCTCGCGGACGGCGGCGTCGGGCAGGCCGACGGTGTGGAAGAAATCCTGGTCAGTCTTGACGCCGGAGACGTCGACTTCGACTTCGATGATGTTGGCGTCAATGCCGTAAACGGCGGCGCTCAAGGTTTTATAGAGCATGGAGGCCCTCGTGGGCACACGAAGGGGCGAGCGCGGATGGGAGATCCTTGGGGAGATCATAGTCCGCGCCAGATTGGCGCGATGTGATGGCCATCACCGCGTTACCGTGATGGAACATAAATGGAACGTTCTCTCGTGGACGGTGGGTTTGGTGCTAGGCTAAGGCAATCTCTTTTTGACAGAGGCAATGTTTCGGGGGCAGCCGCTCAGAGTACGTTTGGCTGTTTCGAAGAATTGTTTTCTGCGCTAGCGGAGTTGCGGAATGGTCGACGAAGATCCCAGTGCGAGACGGCCTGATCCGGCGGACCGGCCCAATCCGGCACCGAGCGGGCTGGAACGCGAAGAGAGCCAGCTATGGCGATGGGCGCTTTGGCTGCTGGTGTTGTTTGCCGCGGCGGTCGCGGCGCTATCGTGGGAACAACTTAAAGACCTTCCTTACCGGCTGTGGGCGATTCCGTTGGGACTCTTCGTGCTCGCGGTGCTGTTTGCCAGCTACGCGTTTGGGCGCAAGCGCGAGGTTAGCGAGCTCAAGCAGATTCTGAAAGGATTTCAGGATCGGGGCGGGGTCACTCCTTCGGAAGAGCAACTGGATCAGTTGGGACAGCTGATCATGCGCTCGCAGCGAAATTTCAAAGAGCTGATCGATTCGCTGGATGACGTGGCGCTGGCGATTTCTCTCGATGGCACCCTGCGGACGGTCAATCGCCGAGTCTCGGAAACTTTCGGCGTAGGTTATTCCGAACTGGTGGGCCACAAGCTTGAGGAATTCCTGGGCGCACCTTTGCGCACCGAAGCCTCGACGAACCTAGAGCGCTTCTTGGAGAAGCGAAACTGGTCGGGGGTGGTCGAGGTGCAACTCAAGAATGATCCGCGGCGCCATTTTTACGAATGCGTGGTCAACGCCATCGTTAAGGGCGGCGATGTAACCGGGGCGAGTGTGCTGGCGCGCGACGTTACCGAACATCGGGAAAAAGAACAGCGCTTCACGCAGTTGTTCGAGTCGTTGCAGGAGGGGGTCTACATTAGCAATCCCGAGGGCAAGCTGCTGGAGGTGAATCCGGCGCTGGTATCGATTTTGGGATATTCGAGCAAGGAAGAATTGTTGGATCTGCCTCCCGAACAGTTGGGCGTGGAAGCTGATGGCGATCCGGTGCTGGGACGCGGTGGGAGCCAGAGTGGTCGGACGCGCACGCGGGAAATTCGTCTGCGAAAAAAAGACGGCGGAGTGGCGGTGTGTGTGGATACTTCGACGGGAGTGATGGACGGCGGAAAAGTAATCCGCTACCACGGCACGCTGGTGGATGTGACGGAGAAGCGCACGCTGGAACACCAGTTGCGGCGGCAGGAAGAATTTCGGCGGCGACTGCTCGAGAGTTTCCCCGACCTGATTCTGGTGCTCGACCTAAAGGGGCAATATACGTTCGTGAGCGCGCGCATCGGACAGCTTCTTGGCTATGGGCCGGAACAGCTCATGGGGAAAAATGTCGAGGATGCGGAGATGACTTCGCCGGAACTGGCGGCGCTGTTCCGCACGGTCGCGAGTGGCGAGAGTAAGTTGACCTCGTGCGAATACGGCTCGCGGCATCGCGATGGCACGTGGCGGACGATGCTTGGCATGGCGAGCCCTCTGCTCGATGCGGAGGGGAGGCCGGCGGGCGTGATTATTTCGGTCCGCGATGTGACGACTGAGAAA
Source organism: Terriglobales bacterium (assembly GCA_049511995.1). Lineage (GTDB taxonomy): Bacteria > Acidobacteriota > Terriglobia > Terriglobales > Acidobacteriaceae > Acidiflorens. Next base: position 15,168 of record JBEKXO010000138.1, on the reverse strand, counting down.
AAGCTGGAGCAGCAGATTATCCAGAGCGAACGACTGGCGGCGATGGGGCAGATGATTGGCGGATTCGCACATGAACTCAATAATCCGCTGACCAGCATTCTGGGGATGGCGGAGTTGCTGCAAGAGGGCGGCATTAGCGAAGGGGCGCGCAAACAGCTTGCGGTGCTGCATCAGCAGGCGCGGCGCGCGGCGGAGATTGTGCAGAACCTGCAATATTTCGCGCGGCCGCCGGCTCCGGGACGGAGTCCGGTCGATTTGAATGAACTGGTGCAGCGCACAGTGCAGATGCAGGCGTATCCGCTGCGCAAGAGCAATATCACGGTGGACTTTTTGCCGGAGACGACGATACCGGCGGTGGTGGCCGATCCGAATCAGCTGATGCAGGTGTTCTTGAATTTATTGCTGAATGCGGAGCAGGCGATTCGCGAGAGTCGCGAGAAGGGGACGATTCGCGTGCGGCTGGGGCGTGGCGCTGCAGGAGACGTTGCAGGAAACATGGCTGCAACTCCGGACTCGGTGTGGATTGTGTTTCAGGATGATGGTCCGGGGATCGCGCCGGAAAATCTGGCGCACATTTTTGATCCGTTCTTTACAACCAAGCGGCCGGGGCGCGGGACGGGGCTGGGGCTTAGCATCTGCAAGACGGTGCTGCGCGAGCATGGCGGGAATATTGAGGCGGCATCGGCTCCGGGGGGCGGGGCGATATTTACTATTACGCTGCCGGTGGGGACGGGGGAGCCGAACGCGACGGCAAAGTGATGCGAGGCGAGCCGAAGCGCTGCCTGTTTACATCGACCATCTTTGCTAATCTCATTCAGTGTTCTATAACTCACTCGGAAGGTAGACGATTCGAATGCCCACATTGAGCGCTCTTCTGTCACTGCTTCTTTTCTGCTCTTCCGCAGCGATCGCACAGGAGAAGGGGCCGCTCCCGCAACGCAAAGATTCCGTCACGGTGTCAGGTGGAGTTACTAAGGAACAACTCGCCTTAGAGGACCGTCTCAACACGATTCTTTCCGACGCGGATCAAGCTCTTAAGGCTCGTCACGTGGGGGATGCGGTTAAGCGATACGAGGCCGCCCTAGAAATGGTTCGCAAGGAGCCTCTTCTGGCGGAACAGGAGCAGCGGGTTCTGAGGAAAGCTGGCAATGGCTACGTACAGGCAAACCGTCCCACTGATGCGATACCGATCTTCCAGAAACTCCTCGAGAGCTTGAAGAAGGAGTGCGATTCTGAGACGACCTCGGTGTCAACATGTGCAAGCGCCGAGGAAGAGTTTGGCGTGTCGAAGATGCACGCTGGCGATTTCGAAGGCGGGTTGGCATCCCTGCGGCAGGCAGAAGCGAACTATTCCAAAGCTGGGAAGTTGAGCGCTTCGCATGAGTTCACGATGATTCAGCTAATGGACCAAGCGAATGCACGAGTGCTAATAGCAGTTGCGCTTTCCCGGCTCGGCAAAACCGCCGATGCTGTCATAACTGCTGAAGAGGCGATTCCGCAACTCAACCGCGTGAAGGATGACAGTGACATCAACATTGGGATTCGAGAGAGTGCGGCAAGTTCAGCCAAGAACGCTCAGTCGATCCTAACGCAACTCAAATCATCACATTGATGTGCCCTAGGCACGCGCGTAGTGACGTAATATCCCCAATTCCACTTACTGGTCCGGCTCTGAGTGCTGATGTCTAGGTTCGCCGGGCCCACCCTTCGCGAAAAGCTGCGAAGGATGGGGCACCCGCTTTATCGTTGGTACGAGCAAACAGCAGGTCCTTCGCTTCGCTCAGGATGACAAAGCTGATTTGGTTTGCGTTCGATGTTGATTCGTTATCGTTAGTTGTTATCGCTCGACCGTTCAATGTTAATTCGTTAGCGCTCGACTGCCATGGCTACCGCATTCCCTCCACCTAGACACAACGCGGCGATTCCTCGGTGGACGTCTCGGCGGATCATTTCGTAGATCAGGGTTACTAGGACGCGGGCTCCGCTGGCGCCTATGGGATGGCCTAGAGCTACGGCGCCTCCGTTGACGTTGACGCGGTTGATGTCGAGGCCGAGTTCGCGGATCACGCCTAGCGCCTGCACGGAGAAGGCTTCGTTCAGTTCGTAGAGATCGACTTCGTCTTTCTTCCAGCCGGTCTTCTGCCAGATTTTTTGCACGGCGCCTACTGGAGCCATCATCACCCACTTCGGATCGACTCCGCTGGTGGATTGGGCGACGATGCGGACCATCGCGGTCGCGCCCAGCTCTTTTGCGCGCGCGGCGCTGGTCACGACCAGGGCGGCGGCTCCGTCGTTGACTCCGGGAGCGTTGCCCGCGGTGACGGTACCATCTTTTTTGAAGGCGGGCTTGAGGGCGCGCAGGGCCTCGATGGTGGTGTCTTCGCGCGGGCCTTCGTCTTTGTCGAAGATCACGGGAGCTGCGCCTTTCTTCTTCGCGGGCAGCTCGACGGGAACGATCTGCGCCTTGAAGCGGCACTCTTTTTGCGCGGAGATGGCTTTGCGATGCGAGTTGACGGCGAATTCGTCCTGCTCTTCGCGGGTGATGCCATATTTTTCGGCGACATTCTCGCCGGTGAGGCCCATGTGATAGTCGTTGTAAATATCCCAGAGGCCGTCGTGGACCATGGAGTCGACGAGTTGTCCGTTGCCGAGGCGATAACCTTTGCGCGCGTTGGGCAGAAGGTAGGGCGCGTTGGTCATCGACTCCATGCCGCCGGCGACGACGATGGAGCTGTTGCCGGTTTCGATCGCCTGCGCCGCCAGCGCGACAGCTTTCAATCCGGAGCCGCAGACTTTGTTGATAGTCATGGCACCTACTTCGGGAGTGAGGCCTCCGAAGAGCGCGGCTTGGCGCGCGGGATTTTGGCCGAGTCCGGCGGAGACGACGTTGCCCATGATGCATTCGTCGACTTGCTCGGGCTGGAGATTGGCGCGCCTCACGGCTTCGCGCACGGCGACTGCTCCGATTTGCGGAGCGGTCATGTCGCTCAGGCTTCCTTGAAATTTTCCGATGGGGGTGCGGCATCCTGCGATGATTACTACGTCAGTTGAAGTGGACATGATTGCGCTCCTGCGAGTTCAGGTTTGTCTCTCATTATAGATGTTGCAAGGAAGTCGTCGGTCGTTCGTCGGTGGTCGTTCGCCGTTCGTCGTTCGTCGTTCGCGGGGTTTTGCCAACGACTAGCGACCGACGACCAACGACAACGTCGTGCAATTTTTTTCGCACGCGACTCACACACGTGACTTTGGTACAGCATTGCATGTATCAGTTTCGATCATTTTTCTCTTGACTTCGTTCTGCGTTGACTCTATATTTTTCTCTTGACTTCGTTCTGCGTTGACTCTATACATTCAACTAGTTGCAACAAAACATCGTTGCGAAATTCCATGAAGAATGGAAAGGGAGAATAGATCCATGGCAACCAAAAAGAAAGCTGCAAAGAAAAAGAAACACTAGAACCTGCAACAGGCAACTGCAATGACCAAGGGGACGCGATAAGCGTCCCCTAAGTTTTTTGGCGGCTGTTGATTTCGAATTCTACGCGGACTAGTTGACACGCGATTTTTTCTGCGGAGCCGCGATTCTCACGACCTTTTCTGTCGCGGGACAAAGATTGCGATAGGGACAAAAGGCGCAGTGATACTTGGGATTGGGCGGGAATTCTCCGCGGGCGACGGCGGAAGCGATCTTCTGAACACGCAGTTTGGCCTCTTCCAATTGGACATCGTTGCGCTGGGTCGAGATGGTTGTGTTGTTTTCGAGATTGTGAAAGATCAAGCGATCGGCGCGCTTGCCGAGGATTTCCTGGGCGGCGATTGCGTAGAGAGAAAGTTGCAGGCTCTCGTCGGCATCGTCCTGAGTCTTCGGCTTGCCGGTTTTGTAATCGACTACGGCAACGGTATCGGGGCCGGCGTTGTCGATGCGATCGACGCGGCCAGTGAGGTTCGCGGCGCCGACCTGCAGACTGAATCCGCGCTCGGTTTCGATCACCTCGGGGAGAGGTTCATTGCGAGCGCATTCTAAAAATTGCCGCAACTGCTCGATGCCCTGCCGCAGATAGAGATCGTATTGATAGCGGTCGGCGATGCCGCGCGCAGCCAGGTCGGAGCGAAATTGCTCCAGCAAATCGTCGTCGCTGATGGCGCGGCCATAGCGATGGGCGTCGTAGAACGTTCGCAGCACGCCGTGCATGGCGGCTCCGTAGTGTAATGCCGCCGAGACCTCACGCGGCAGGTTCCACTCGCGCTCGAGTTTGAAGCGGAGCGGACACATTTCGTAGATTTCGATTGAGGACGCGCTCAGGCCGGTGAATAAATCCGCCGAGGGATCCATGAGGAGCCAGGCGGCGACGGTCGATTGCTGCAGGGCGATTCGCTCTTCTTCTTCGGCAAACAAGGTGTCCTGCACGGCGGCGGCTGAACGGGTCGACCAAGAATTTCTGTAGTCCGGGTGAATCATGAAGTCGCGGAGGAATTTTGTCGGTTTCGGATCCTTCTTGCTCTGTCCCTGATTCGCGTAGATGGCGAGAGTGTCTTTGGCGCGCGTCATGGCCACGTAGAAAAGGCGGCGCTCTTCCTCTTCGTGGAGAGATTTGTCGTCGGGCGGTCGGGCGCTGGAGGAACTGGCATCGCTGCGACGTAGTTCCGGCGGAAACGCGATGAGCGGTTCGTGATAGGGGGTGGGGAACGAAACCGACGATCCGCGAATGATGGCGACGTGGCGGAATTCGAGTCCCTTGGCGGCGTGGGCAGTCAGAAGCTGAACTGCATCGTCGTTGGTGCGCGGCAGGGCAATTCCGCCGCCAGCTTCGACGTAGTAATCGAGATACTCAAGGAATTCGGAAGGACTGCCGGTTTCGGCGATGGCTTTTTTCCGCCAGGCTTCTACGAAAGTTACGAATGTTTCCACGAGGTCAGAGCGCTCGAGATTGAAGTGGCTAATCACTCGCTTGACCGCGTTGTCAGCGAGGACTCCGTCTTTCTTTAATTCGGCGTGTATTTTTTCGACTTTGTCGAGCACGCCTGGACCGCCGGCGAGTTGAGACAATGCCTTGCGCAGATCGAGTTCGCGGCGGCCGGCACGCATCGCGGCGCGTAACTCGGCCGGGTCGATGGCGAACTGCGGGAGGGCGGCTACGCGAAACAGACTGGCCGCGTCGCTGGGAGAGACAGCGGCGGTGAGGCAGGCGACTACGTCGCGGACTTCGGGAGTATCGAGAACGTCGAGTCCTTCGACGGAAAACGGGATGCCGCGCTCGGTGAATTCGTGGACGAGTTCATTGCGGTTGCTGTGCTGGCGATAGAGGACGGCGAAATCGCTCCAGGCGCAGCGCTCGTTTTTGTTATCGCTATTCTTGTTCTTGCGCATCTTTTGGATACGGCGCGCAAGGTCGGCGGCTTCAACTTCTCTATCTCTCCAGGTGACAATTTCGACCAGAGGTGCGGGCGTGGGGTCGCCATCTTGTTTTGCCTGCTCGTCGCGGAGGGATTCTTGCGGCGTGCGCTGGTAGGAAAGCGATTTTCCGTTGGCGAATCCTCGGGCGAAAGCTTGCGGATTGTCATTCACGATGCCAAAGGCGCAGCGGAGTATCGGGGAAAGTGAACGGCGGTTCTTGTCGAGGGCGATGATTTGCATCGCGGGGAACTTTTTCGCAAAAAGCGAGAAAGCTTCGCTGGAAGCGCCGCGGAACTGGTAAATCGCCTGGTCGGGATCGCCTACCGCAAAAACGTTGGCGGCGGCGCCCGCCAGCAGCGAGAGAATTTCGACTTGGGCGAAGTTCGCGTCCTGAAATTCATCCACCAGCAGGAACTTGGTGCGGCTGCGCTGCGCTTCGAGCAAGCTGGAGTCGTTCTTCAGCAGATGATAGGCGTTGGTGATCATGTGGCCGAAGGTGCCGAGGTTTTTCTCGCGCAGCAGGGTCTCGACGGTGTCGAAGACGCGAGCGATCTCGTGGCAGCGCTCGATGATTTCTTCTTTCTGTAAATCTCCCTGATGTTTTGATTTGGCGACACGAGGCAAAGGGAACTCGCCGTGTTCGAGGCGGCTCACGTACAGTGCGTAGTCGGCGGGGCCGACCAGTTCGTCATGACAGCGGCGCATGAACTCGAGCAGGCTGTTGAGGAACTGCCCTACATTGGCGGCGCGCACGAAATGCTTGAGGCGCAGGTCGCGGATGCGGCGGCGCAGGAAAACCCAGAGATCCTTGTCGTCGAGCGCGGTAAAACCGGCACTGCGAAGTTGAAGCAATCCGTTGCACCACGCATGAAAAGTGCAGGCCTGAAGGCCGTCGATATTAATGCCATTCAGTTCGGTGCGAACGCGGGCCAGCATTTCGGAGGCGGAGTTGTCGGTGTAGGTGAGGGCGACGACTTCGTCGGGACGGGCGTGACCTTCGCGGATGAGGTGGGCCAGGCGCTGCACGAGGACCGTGGTCTTGCCGGTGCCGGCTCCGGCGATGACGAGCAAGGGGCCGTCGGGGTGTTCGATGGCTTGACGCTGGCGTTCATCGGGAACGATTTTCGCAGGAGCGGGCTTGATTGCGGGGAAAACGGTTACGGCCACAGGAGTCTCTAGCGGGAGAATATCAGACGGGGTTGTGGATTGCTGCTTCGATGACACGCTGAAGTCGCTCACAAACACAATCAGCCTTCGCCCGGCCGGCATTTCGGTGACGGTAGGGTCCTTCGACTCCACCGCGCCATCCGCTTCGCGGATGACGTGGCTTCGCTCAGGATGACAGCATATTTATAACTCTATGAACGGAAGATGTCTTACCGCAGCGCTTCTATGGCGAGGGCGGAGGCGACGATGGCGGCAGTTTCGGCTCGCAGGATGGTGTTGCCAAGCGAGGCTGCGGACCATCCTTGGTCGTAAAAGAAGGTGAGTTCAGAATCGGTCCATCCGCCTTCGGGACCGATTGCGAGTACGACTTCGGTTGCGGGCTGAGTGGATTGCAAAACTTCCGTCAGCCGAAACTTGTCATCGGCCTCTGCGAGAGATTCGTCGAGCACGACGCGCGCCAGACCGCTGGCGGGCAAAACTCCCTCCCTGGCAAGATCTTTTAATTTGGCTTCGCCTGTAATTTCAGGCGGAGCCGGCCGTCGCGATTGCTCGGACGCCTGGCGAACGAGGCGCTGCCAGCGGTCGTGGCGCTTCGCGGCCGCGGCGGCCAGATGAGCATCGGTGCGCCGGGCGATCACGGGGATGATCCGGGCAACGCCGATCTCCGTACATTTTTCGATTGCCCACTCCATGCGGTCGAACTTGAAGATGGCGAGGGCGAGGGTGATTTTGGGGGCGGCCAACGGATCTAAACTCTGCTTGCGGTATGGCTTCGCATCGAGCGCGAACTCAACTCGGTCGTAAGAGATAGTAGTGATCGTGCCGCGGCGAATTTCATCGCCAGTTGCGATGTCGAACTCCTGCCCGACTTGGGCGCGCAGCACGCGGGCGAGATGAGCGGCGTGATCGCCCAGCAGGGCGGCAGTGTCTCCGTTGACTTCGTCGGCGATCCAGCGACGGCGCATGATGAGTCAGTTCTCGGTTCTCAGTTGTCAGTTCTCAGCGAAAACTCGGTCATTTTCGCCCCCTGCTTTTGGATAGGTGCCGACCGTCGCAATACGGGCATTTGTAGGCGCGCAACCGGTTTGGTCCATTCTCATCGGCCTGCCGGTTCTTTGCTACGGAGAGGGCATTGGCCTTTGACTTGTACCGTCGTTTGCCCGCGTAGGGACAGTCTAGAACGATCACACCTTGGACAGCGAACCGACCCGGTTCCGCCCCTGCAGGGGTCTGAACCGCCAGCGGCTTCGTTTGCCCCGCCCTTACAGCCGCTTCTTCGGTGGGGTTCTCGGCAGCAGCCAAATCCCGGAAATGCGGCACCTGCTTGCGCAGATCCGCCTTGCTCTTACTTCTAAAACCACCCATTCTTTTCTTTTCTAATTTCGAGATTCTTAGTTACGACGCTGTTGCTTGCCGCTCGGCACACAGAAATTGTACAACTGCTTTCTGCGTGTCGCGGAAGTTGAAGTCAAGCCGGGGCAAAGGGTTGGGGACAGTCTTTACGAAGGAATCAAGAACGAGTAGCGTCGCGAAAAAATGCCAAGCCGGTTGAATGCACCAAGAATAATTAGGACCTTCTTGCTGAACTGAGAAACGGGGAACTTACAACGGCCCTACGCAAACATATCCTTCACTCGGCCCAATAGCGATCGGTGTTGCGGTTTATTTTCTACTGGAGACAGTTCGCTCAGTTCGGCTAAAAGTTCGCGTTGACGCTTATTTAATTTTCCGGGCGTCTGGATTCGCACTTCTACGTAGAGGTCGCCTTTGCCGTGGCTATTCAGCATGGGCACGCCTTTGCTGCGGATGCGAAATGAGGTTCCTGATTGCGTACCTTCGGGAATTTTCAGTTTGTGTTCTCCGTCGAGCGTAGGAACAATTATTTCGGTGCCCATGGCGGCTTGCGGGAACGAAATGGGAACAACGCAATGAATGTCGTTACCTTCGCGCTCAAAAAACGCGTGTTCCTTGACGTGCAGGACGACGTATAGATCGCCGGCGGGGCCGCCGAACGCGCCGGCTTCGCCCAGGCCTGTGAAACGGATTCGTGTGCCGTCTTCAACTCCGGCGGGAACTTTGGCTTCGACCGCGCGCTCTCGCAACAAGCGGCCTTCACCTTTGCATTTCGTGCACGGGTCGGTGATGACACTCCCAGCGCCCTGGCAGGTGGGGCAAGTGCGCGCGATGCTGAAGAAGCCCTGCTGATAGCGGACCTGGCCTCGTCCCGCGCAAGTTTTGCAGTTGACCGCGGCTTTGCCGGGGGCTGCTCCGGTGCCTCGGCAGACATCGCAGGTTTCGTGGCGGCGAACATTGACTTGCTTTTCGGTGCCGAAGACAGCTTCGTCGAATTCGAGGTGCAGGTCTTCGCGGAGATCGGCGCCGCGCTGAGCGCGACTGCGGCGACGGCCTCCTCCCTGGCCGAACATATCGCCAAAGCCGAAGATGTCGCCAAAGATGTCACCAAAATCCTGGAAGATGGCGGGATCGAATCCAGCCGCGCCTCCGGCGCTGCCGCCGACTCCTGCGTGGCCGAAGCGGTCATACAAGCTCCGCTTCTCGCTGTCGGCAAGAATGGCGTAGGCCTCGGTGATTTCCTTGAACTTTTCTTCCGAGTCCGGATTATTCGGATTGCGGTCGGGATGGTAAGTCATCGCCAGTTTGCGATAAGCGCTTTTGATCTCAACATCGGTGGCCGCGCGGGCCACACCGAGTACTTCGTAAAAATCGCGTTTTGTGTTAGCTGCCAGAAACTCCCCCAGTGATTAATTGGTCAAATCAAATTGATTGGATCGAGAACTGATCAAAGCGGTCGAGTCGATCATTTGGGATCAGGCACCCGCATTGCGCGCGACCTTTACCATTGCGGGACGCAGCAAGCGGTCTTTATATTTGTAGCCGCGCTGCAATTCTTCGATGATCTGGTGGTCGGGCACTTTGGTCGTGTCGACCATTTCGACCGCTTCGTGCATCCTCGGATCGAAGGCCTGCCCAACTGCATTTATCGGCTGGACTCCGCTTTTCTGCAAGGCATCCTGCAACTGGCGATAGATGAGATCGATCCCGTTGCGAAAGTCATTGGAATTGGAATTGGAATTGGCATCGCCGGCGACTTTCAAGGCGCGCTCGAAACTGTCGAGAACCGGCAGAAAATTCTTGATCACGTCGGACGCGGCATATTCGCGGAAGTCCTGCTGCTCGCGCACGGCACGCTTGCGCGCGTTGTCGAACTCGGCCTGAAGACGCGCCAGGCGATCGAGGAGCGCGTCGCGCTCGGCCTTCAGCTTTTCGGTTTCCGATGTAGCGCCACCGTCGCCGGTGCTGATTGGGATCACATTGGGCGCGGCGCCTTCTCCAGCCTCAGCGGGCGGAAGCTCGCGATCCAAATCGAAATCTGCGTTGGTCTTTCCATTTCCTTTAGCCATACGAATGCGTTACTCCGATTCATTCAAAAGTTTGTCGAACAAGCGCGCGATGTAGGAGACTGCCGACATCGTGTGCTGATAATCGAGGCGCGTTGGCCCAATCACAGCGAGCGAGCCCATCACTTCGCCGCCGACGCGAGCGGGCGCTCCGATGAGCACGAAATTCTGCAAATTCGAAGCAGGGAGCGCATCGTCGAGGCCGATCACTACGCGGACCGCCTCCTGCCGCGTGTCGAGATAGGCGCCGAGTAGCTTCACAACCTTTTCTTTTTCCTCGAGCGTGCGCAACATTTCCTGGAGGCGCTGGCGGCCTTCTTCACCGGTCATGTGCCTGCCTACGAGATTGGCGGCGCCTTCGACAAAGACGGCTTGCGTGTCATCGCTTGAGGCGAGCGCACCCTGCTGATAGAGCTGCTGGATCGACTTCATCAGCCGGTCATATTCGCTACGCTCTTGTTCGAGGCGGCGCGCGAGTTCGGCGCGCATGTCGCCCATCGTCCAGCCGCGAAAATTTTCGTTGATGTAGCGCGCGGCGAGATCGAGATCCGATTGCGGAATATCGAGGCGCAGCACGCGGTCGCGCACCACTCCCGAGCGCGTGACCACGACGGCCAAGACTTTCTGGTCGCTCAGCCGCGAAAAGTAAACGTGATCGAGCGCGTCGCGCGGTCCGGTAGTGGCGACGGTGACGCCGACGCTGTGCGAGATCAGGGAAAGCACGTGCGAGGTGCGCTCCATGAATTCCTGCACGTCGCTGACGCCGGTCAAAGTGTCCTGAATGATGCTTTGATTCTCTTGCGAAAGATGCGCCTCGCCGCTGAGTTGCTCGACATAATAACGGTACGCCTCGGCGGTCGGGACGCGTCCGGCCGATGTGTGCGGCTGCTCAAGAAATCCGGCATCGGCGAGATCGGCCATGACGTTGCGGATGGTGGCCGCACTCAGACCTTCGCGGCTGGCGCGCGCGAGTGTGCGCGAGCCGACTGGCTCTCCGCTAGCTATAAATGTTTCGACGATGGCGGTCAGGATTTCGCGTTCCCGTCCGCCGGATGGCCCTGCCGGCATATCAACCCAAATCTGGGAGCGGAAGCGCTCCGTAAATACTTTAGATGCAGCGGCTTAGATTAGGATTCACGCCGCTGCTATTGGAATTCTAGGGAGCAGCGGCGGGGGTGTCAAGGAAGAGGTGTGGTTTGCTATTACCGAGTGACCAGAAGGCCAAGCGCAAACTGGGTACGAGCCAGGGATTTTCCACCAGCTACCCAGGACAACGACAAGGCGTGATCGACAATGATGCTCCGATTGTGCCCGTTAAGATTCTGCCAGCCCCAAGTGTCTTCTGGAAACGGGCATTCGCATGGCTTATCACTCCTAGATGAAACGTTCGGGCGCTAACATTGACGGGACGGATTTTCTTAGTATTGGCGACCGTCATATTGCGCACCATACCCATTGTTCACAATGCCGAAGATCAAGACGGCCTTCGACAACAGGTCATGGTGATGCTTGTGTAATTCATAGGACACAGCGGCATCAGTGACTAGTAACCCGCCGAAATATCCAACCGCCAATGCGTTGCCATGGGAGACGAAGGGACGAGCGATAGGGTCGGTTTCAAGCGCCAAGCCGGGATGGTCCATGCCTCGCATGGTGTAGTAGAAGTCAGCGCCCTTGGCAGCGGCATCCAGCGCGAGGAGTGTGGTATTCGCTTGGGTCCAGAAGCTTGAGGACGGGGAGTCCGGGAGGTCGCCGCGCCCAGCGAAAGCTGCTTGTGCCTGCACATTGATTGAGGTCATGAGGAGAAAGACAATAGCGATCGGTAAAGATTTCAATTGCGGGCCTCTGTGTGTGCCGAAATGCCTGCTGGCGATGCTGGGCGAAAAACGCGGCCTTAGAACGTTGATGTTGATCCCATCGCCTGGGGTGGGCGTAAAGTCATAGCTGCATTTTTGGGTCCATGGAGGCCGACGAAACCGAAGAGAGATAGCTGCTAAGTGGAGGAGCCGACACGGCTAATTCATCGGGTTCTCTTAAGTTGATAGAGTGGAGATGAAAGAGCGTTCACTAGGAGAGAATTTCTTTTGCCCCGGCCAAATAAGTCTGACCGTACGGCTTTAACGGAGTGCACATCATTGCACCCGACGGCAAGCGCATCGCAAGATTCATATGCCGGGAGTTTGTGCGAATCTTCGTTTTGGTGGCGCCAAGAAGAACCCACTTGCTCATCCAGTTAGCGCGCCCCGGCCCCTGGTCTGATTCACGTGAAATTGAAGGAAATGTAGAGCTACCGAACTAGCCACTCCGTGATTTCATGGGTGAACGCCAGCACCGGGCGGTGCGCGACGGTCAGGAGCAACGAGAGGGCTACCGCAAATGGAATTACGAACCAGGTGCGAATGTGGACGCGACGGGCTTTGCTGGCTTCGTCCCACGCAAGAAGACGCTCGATACGCTGGCTGACGGAACCGGCTACGAACCCTGCGCTGCAGACGGGCGGAGTTGTGACGGGAACCAGGCGAGAAAGCTTGACCAAGGCTGCGGCCAGGTCAAGGGCATCGCGCTGATCGGAGACGGCCGCATCATCGGCGGCGAGTTCGGCGGCTTGCGACCAGGCACTTTCTAACCTGGCCATGCCGGGGAAGGGACAAAAGACCAGGATAAGCCGCTTCAGGTTATCGCGAGATTTCATGTGCTCGTGTTCATGCCGCAGCGCCATGCGGAGCTCGTCGGGAGTTAAGAGGGCGACGGTAGATTCTGAAACTAATACTCGCGGACGGCGGACGCCGACTACGATGAGCGGGGGACTCTCGCGTCGAGACTGAAAGGTGGCGGCGGTGGAGTTGGCATTGACTATCAGAGGACGTGCGCCTTCGAGCCAGCACGTGACGGCTCGTGTCGTCCTGGATTGCGCGGCGAAGGCGCGGAAGAAGCCGCAAGCAATCCAGAGGAGAGCGCATACGCCGAGGGCAACAGGTATTGCGCCCATGCTCTCATTGATCGGTAGCAACTGAAACGATGGCACGACCAAAGCGAATGTGATGATCAGAGAGGCTAAAACCGGGAGAATCCGCAAGCCGAAGAGTATGGTGGCCACGCTTTGTTGTGCCACCTGCAAAGTCCTCAAGGGGCGCCATACTGTCTCTACGAGCAGTGACAGCAAACAGTAGAGCAGCAGGAAACAATCAAGCGAAACCGCAATGCGCAGGGCAGACATCAGCGTTGCTCCCAGGTTTTTTCCTGGCCATTCAGTTTCGAGAGTTTGTGTTTGACCAGGAGTTGGAACTCTTTGGCGACCATAGGGCCCGGCAACTTTGCAACGATGAAAACCTTGCCAACTTTCGGCGCAAGGTTCTTGGATTCAGAAACGGCACCGATCATACACCCTTCCAGCCGGTTGCTGACAAGGGAAAACAATCTGTCTGGTGCCGTACACACACTGCCGAGAATTCCAGTTATATTCGCATTGCTACTTTTGACCCTTACGCCGCTTTTCATCCACCAGACGCCCTAACTCATCAAGCATCTCGGCGTCGTGTTTGCTGATTTCTTCAACCATGCGGGAGAGAAGAAGTGGGCCAGCGACGTCCAAACCGAGAAGCTGACGGATGGCATTGCTTGCGACATCCCGTTCTACTTCCGCCATCGTGTACCGCGGCACGTATCGGAAGGTCACCACCTTTGTTCCTTCGACCGCGATACGGTCTACTAATCCTTTCTTTCGCAGGCGATTCAGAGTGGTCACAATCGTGATATAGGCTCGGCCGACGTCAACGCGGTCGCGCAGCTCGCGTGTCGTGATACCGTCCGGCTGCTGCCAGATCGCGAAGAGGATCGTCTCTTCCAGCGGACCCAGCCGGATTTTACGAGACGCCAGAAGAAGTCGAAGAATATTGTTCATTGTGACCACGCACAGACATCCAGTGAGTTTACGATGAATTTTGATGAAGTTGTAGGGGAAATCGTCTAAGGCAATCGCAGACCCGATCGGTTATTTGCGAGGAAAAACCCGGCTGAGCTCCGGCTCACCGGGGGTCGGGCGCGCCCCGGACAGGACGCCCTGGCAGGATGGGGGTTATGCTGGTCGCTTCAGGTTCAAATCGACTGAACAGCCAGGCTAGCGGGCAATCTGTTGTTTCATGCCTTGTGCGATCTGTTCGCCGATATCTTGTACGAAGGCGTTGAACGCCGGGATGTTGAAGAGGCGCAATCCGATTTCTTCCTGAGGAAGATACTGGGCACGCACCGCGTTCTTCGTAATTTGTTCTTGCAGCGCGGCGCGCAGCTTGGCTGAGGTGGCGGTGTCGAAGCTTTCGCAGACGATTACGCTGTTGTCTTGCCGGCGCTCCACGATCACGGGGCCTTCTTCGGTTAAGAACTCCGCCATCGATAGGGGACAGTTTCCGCCCGAACACGCCTGCACCTCTTGCACCGCCGCGCTGCGATAGCGTTGCGAGACGGCTCCGGTATAGAAGCGCGCAAAGCGGTCGGCGGCCTGTGCGGTCTTCCATCGCGAAATGTAAAGCAAGGCTAGATCGCCGGTGCTGACGGGAGTGTCGGCCACTGCTTTGTCTTTGTCTTGATCAGTATTTTTGTCTTTACCTTTGTCTTTATCTTTGTCTTTGCGACGGAATGTCACGTAGGCTCCGCCTTGCCACGCGGAAGAAAGGTCGTCAGCAATTTTGCGTTCGCCGAATTGCTTCAAGAGAGCGCGCACATCGACTTCGCCAATTCCGCCGGAATCGTAGACATCGTATTGATCGCTTAACAATTTTTTTGTGTCGGGAATGCGGATGGGCGGCAGTTTTTCGCCGTTGATGTATGTCTCCGGCTGTAACACTTCGTGGGAGCTTCGCGGGGGGTGGGCGAAGACTTCCGCGAAGGCCATATTCCTTCCGCCCTTGTGCATAAGCTCGCCTTCAAAGATCAAGCCGCCCTGATAGGCGAAGGCTCCCATTTCACGAAGGATCATCGGCGCATCGTGCAAGAGTTGCGAATCGATGGCAGCCTTCACGGCCGGGTCTTCCATCTGGTAGATGACATCGGGCGTGTCCTGCAGGCTGCGGCCCAACGGATTGAGAAGATAGTCGACATAGACGACCATCCCTTGGCCTTCGACGACCGCCTTGCGCGCCAGGGCGCTATCGCCGGTGTCGGCATTGGGGCCGGCCGCTTTCATCCACTTGG
>JBEKXO010000137.1:0-11879 GCA_049511995.1 Terriglobales bacterium | reverse complement strand
GATCAATATCGGACGCTGACGGGGTCGCTGCGTTTTTTGAACAACATTGTGCGCTTCCCGGGGTGTGGGACGTTCGATCCGCAGGCATCGTTTGTGGTCCATGAGCGGAAGACGCAGACGCTGGTTGGACTGATTCTCTGTTCGCAGGTGCGGCCGGATGTGGGACACATTACGCAGGTATGCGTGCTGCCGGAATACCGGTCGGCAGGACTTGGCGAAGTGATGATGGCCGCGTCGACGAGGAATCTGCGGTCACGGGGATTTCGATTTATCTCCCTGACGGTGACCGAGGCGAATGACCGGGCGATTGCGCTTTATAAGCGGATCGGGTTCGAAGAGGCTCGAGTGTTTGATGCGTTTGTCTGGGAAGGGTGAAACCTCTGCTCGGCGCGCGCGATTTGTGAGGAGACTCCCTACGTAGAACGGGCGTTGCCTAGAACCGCGTAGCGGAGCAGACGCCCACGCATTCGCAAAGAACCCGAATGCGTGGGGCCCGCGGCGATTTGCGCCCTGCGATTTGATCTTTACGGAATCGACGGCGCTATCGAAACATATTCATTCGTGATGCCGGCGCCGTCGCCTCCTTCCACGAATACGAGGCCATATGCTACAGCAGCGCTCGAGCTACTGAGAGCTGACGGCAGGGACGCTAGCGTTCTCCATTTGTTTTTGTGCGGATCATACGCCTGCACCGTGGCTACATCGCTAGTGCCGTTCGTGCCTCCGAAAACATAAAGCTCGCCATTCAGGGCTACGCTGGCGGGATAAACGACGGCGGTGGGCATGTTGGGAAGAGTTGTCCAAGTGTTGGTCGCGGGATCGTACACTTCAAATACATTGGTAATTGCGCCGCTGCCGTTCACTCCTCCGGCTACGTAGAGCTTGTCATTGATTACTCCGACGGCCGGAGCGGCGTGCGCGCTTGACGAGCCGGTCAGGCTGGTCCAGGTACCGGCGTGAGGATCGTAGACGTCGAGATAGTTATAGTAGCCGCTGTATCCATTGCATGCGGTGGTCACGTAAAGCTTGCTGTTGATGACTCCAGTCGCACCGCACGCGCTGAGGTGCGACATTCCCGGCAGACTGGCCCAGGTGTTGGAGGGCGGGTCGTACATGAAGAGCGCGCTGGTCGGAAGATAGCCGTTCCACCCGCCGGTTACGTAGAGCTGGCTGTTGATGACCCCGGCGCCGTCTCCTTGATAGAGAGTCATGGGCATGTTGGCCAAAGCTGTCCAGGCGTTCGTTGTGGGATTGAATGCCTGCAAGGTCGAGGTGCCTCCGGCGTTGTTGCCACCGGCGATGTAGATGATGCCGTTGATGGATTCGACGGCTGCGTTGCTGCGAGCAGCGGGCATAGCGGCCATGGGCTTCCAGGCGGCGCTGGCGGGCAGGGTGAAGAGCAGAACGGCGAGAAGGCCGACTAAGGGATGGTGGCCTTGGCAAATCGTGGGTCTGGCTGAATTCATTGATAATTCTCCTTGGGAAAGCGAATTGATAGAGCGACTGGTTAAAGGAGGGAGAGACCTCGACCGGTGGCCAGTTCAGGCCTGGGGGGACAACTTGAGCGCCGGTTGACTATGCGTGAATGGGCATTCCTAGCCCCAAGAATTGGCAAGACAGGGGGGATTGTTTATCAATGACTTACCAGCGGTCCCGCGAGCGGTTAGGAGGGGTGGGCGCTGCAAGATTATGCATAGTTTCAGACAAAAAACCTCCGCGCCGCCCTTCCCCGTGGCGGTGCGGAGGATTTAGTTGGAAACCGGAGTCTCGATGCACAAACCGTCGCGAGCCACGGACTCACTGGTCTTAGTTGGATACAGCACAGTGCCGAGGGGGCAGGCGGTGAATCCAAACCAAGCTGGCTTCCACTTCCTAAAACGAGAATGGGTAGTAGTTCCCTTCACTTCTGGGAAAGAAAAATCAAAGTATTCGCCAAGGCCTTGGCCTGGGTTGTGAAACGCTTGGCTAGGTGATTGATAACGAATAGGTTACTTGCGCAGCAGGGCCTTGGCGATAAATAGGACGTTGGCCGGGCGCTCGGCGAGCCGGCGCATGAAATAGGGGTACCATTCGGTGCCGAAGGGGATGTAGACGCGCATTCCCCAACCGTCTTTGACGAGGCTCTGCTGTAGGTCGCGGCGGATGCCGTGGAGCATCTGGAATTCGAAGGCGTTGCGGGGGATGTTCTCGCGGATGGCGAAGACCTTGGCTTGGTTGATGATGGCCTCGTCATGAGTCGCGAGGCCGTGGTAAACGCCGCTCTTCATCAGCGTTTTCATCAGTTTGACATAGTTGGCGTCGACTTCGAACTTTTTCTGGAAGGCGATCGCCTCGGGCTCCTTGTAGGCACCTTTGCAGAGGCGTATGCGGATACGCTCGCTGAGCAGCTTGTCGACGTCGGCCTCGGCGCTGCGCATGTAGGACTGGATGACGGTGCCGACCGAGTCTTCGTTGCCCGGAACGCGGTGCAGTTCGTGGACGAAGTTGAGGGTACGCTCGGTGTAGGCAGAGCCTTCCATATCGACGCGCACGAAATTCCTGGGCGACATGCTGGCGGCCTTTGCGACCAGGGCACGAACGATACCGAAGGCTAGCTTCTCGTCGACGTCGAGGCCCATGTGGGTGAGCTTGAGGCTGACGTTGGCGTTGAGCTTGCGAGCCGCGATTTCGTCGAGCAGATTGTGGTAGAGGTCGGCACTGGCGCGTGCCTCGTCGGCGTTAGTAACGTTTTCTCCGAGGTTGTCGATGGAGACGCTGGCTCCGAGCTGATTCATGGCGGCGGCGGCGCGAATGGCGTCGGAGACTTGTGTGCCGGCTACGAAACGGGCGGATGTTCGCTGGCCGAAGCGCGAGCGCTCGGCGACGGCGCGCAGGGAACGGCTCTCGGAAAGGGCGATGAAGGCTGCCCTTAGCATGATGGACCGGGCTGTTGCGGATCGGATTGTGGCGGGTTGCAGCTGCCAGGGATGGTCATTCTTGGTGGCTTGGCATTACAGTATTTTCTATCACAAAAGCGAGGAGCATTGCCCGACGGCGTCGCGTGAACGAATCAATCCCGCAACACGCGCGCGGGATCGGTGCGGGCTGCGCGCCAGGCGGGCAAGAGGCAGGCCAAGATTGCCGTCGTTGCCATGACTGCTAGCGCCGATATGAATATCCACGGATCGTGCGGGCTTACGTTGTAGAGAAGCTTGCCGAGTAATCTCGTCATCGCCAGGGCCGCGACGGCTCCGAAGAGGATACCTGCGGCGGTTAGGCGCAGGCCGCGCGAGATGACAAGACGAAGCAGGTTGGCGGCGCTGGCTCCCAGAGCCATGCGCAATCCTAGTTCGCGCGTGCTCTGCGCAACTGCATATGACATCACTCCGTAGAGACCGACGCCGGCCAGGAGAAGCGCGAGGCCTCCCAAGATTGAGACCAGGGTAACGGCTACCAGTTGAGGCGAGGTCGAGCGGTTTACTTGCTCCTGGAGGGTGATCATTTCGTAGAGGGCGAGGTTGGCGTCGAGGGTATGGACTTCGCGGACTAACGCCGACAGCATGCTGGGCAGCGGTTGATTGGTGCGGATGTACAACGCCGGCGCTCGCGTGAAATCCTGGCGAAGCGGCACGTAGAAAAATGGCCTGGCAGTCTCGCGCATGCTCTCATACTTCGAATCGGCAGCTACGCCTACAACCCGCGCCCAGCCGCCTTTCACCTGGAGGCGGCGGCCGATAGGATCCTGACCTCCCCAGTAGAGTGTCATCATGGTTCGGTTGACGATCGCGACCCGGGGCGCGTTTTCATCGTCAGTGCGGGTGAAGTCGCGACCGGAAAGAAGAGGGATGCCTAACGTGGTGAAATAGCTGGGACTGACCTCGTTGTATTCAATCGAAGGTTGTTCCTCAAGCGGAGGCTGGTAGCCATCGACGGCGATCGGCGTGGAAGAATATGAACCATAACCCAATGGCGTCACGCGGGCGAAGGCGGCGGACTGCACGCCGGGAAGGACACTGACGCGGTCCATCAGTTCGTTTTGAAAAGTCTTCGCTCGCGGCGCGTCGTATCCGGCAGCGACCAGCTCCACGCCGCTCGTCACTACGCTGGTGGTGCTAAAGCCGGGGCTCGCGGTGCGAATCTTTTGCAAACTTTCGAGCAACAAGGCCGCGCCCACGAGCAGAATAAAGCTCAAACAAACCTGGAGCACGACGAGGCTGGAGCGCATCCAGGCTTTTTTGCGGGCGCCTACCACGGCTGACGATTCGGCTTTCATGGCGCCGGCAAGATCGAGGTTGCGCGTTTGCAGGGCCGGAATTAAGCCGACTATCAGGGTCACAAGCAAGCAGATACCAGCGCTCCACGCCATCACGCGCGCGTCGATTTCGCCGGGAAGGTACATGGCGACTCCGGAGCGCGCCGGCAGCAATAGGACTAGCGCGTGGCGGCACCAGTAGGCAGTCAGCAGTCCTCCGGCTGTGCCTAGCGCTGCAAGGATGAGGCCTTCGGTGAGAAGTTGCTTTAACAAACGCACGCGGCTGGCTCCGATCGCGAGGCGAACGCTCATTTCGTGACGGCGGGCGAAGGAGCGGACCAGCAGAAGATTGGCGACGTTGGCGCAGGCGATAAGCAGAACAAAAGCGACGACCGCGACCATGACTTCGAGCGTCGGCAGCAGAGTGCCGGCATTATTGAAGGGCGTCTGCCACAACGCCCACAGGCCGAAGCCGCGCCCACGATTTGTTGATGGGTAGGTTGTCTCGAGTCGCGCCGCAATGGCCGAGATTTCTTGCTGCGCTTGGGCGCGACTGACGCCCGGCTTGAGTCGTATATAGGATTCGACCCAGCGCGCGCCGCGATCTTCGAGTTTGTAGCCGCCGCTCTCGAATGTTTCCTCCATCGATGCCGGGACCCAGAACTGCATCGCCCAGCCGACGAAGGTTCCATAGAAACCTTCGGGCGCGACGCCGATGATGGTGTGCGGCACATTGTCGAAGCGCTGCGTTTTGCCGATGATTTGCGGGTCGCTTTTGAAACGATTGCGCCACAACTGATTGCTGATGACTACGACGGGATGAGAGTCGTTGCCGACATCGTCGCCAGGATCGAAGCCGCGGCCGAGGATAGGATGAACGCCGATGGCGTCGAAATAGTTGGCGGAGACGATGCTTCCGACCGCGGTCTCGGCGTGGTCTCCGATGCTTAGCGTGCTGCCGGTGATTTTGCTGACGAAGGAGTCTTCACATAAGGTGCAGTTCCTACGCAGATCGAGGAAATCCGGCCAGGAAACCTCGGTTGCTTGCCTCTCGCCGCGCGCCGTTCCCGCGAGAGCGAGCAGTCGCTCCTGGTGCGCGACGGCGGGATAGGGACGGAATAAAATCCCTTCGACCCAACTGAACACGGCGGCATTCGCGCCGATGCCCAAGGTCAGGCATAGAATCGCCAGCGCAGAAAAGCCGGGGCTGCGGCCGAGTTGTCGAAAGCCGTAACGCAAATCCTGAACAAAGTCTTCCGCGACGTTTCCACCGCGAGCGTCTCGACGTTGCTGTTCAATCTGCATGACCCCTCCTAAAGTGCGCATGGCGGAGTTGCGGGCCTCTTCCGTAGACATGTCTCGCGCGTTCTGCTTGATTGCTGCTCGAGAGCCCGCGAATTCCCCTCATTTTAGTTCCCTTTGATTCCTTCTGTCTGCGCGAGATTCACAGAGAATTAACCCCTACTTAATATTGGGTGGCTAATATTTCTACTCTCATGGAGGCTTCACATGAAGGCGAATAGGCTGGTACTGGCCTGCGTTGCGTTGACACTGGTGTTGGCATCGAGCAACGGGGTAGCTCAGACGAAATCTGTGGGTTCGGGGAACATCCAGCACGTACTGCTGTTGAGCATTGACGGCATGCACGCGGTGGATTTCTATAACTGCTCGCACGGCATTGCGGGTGCGAACGACGGGAAGCCGTATTGCCCGAACATGGCCGCGCTGAGTCAGACCGCGATCAATTATGTGAACACCGAGTCGTCGAAACCTTCCGATTCTTTTCCTGGGATGGCGGCCCTGGCTTCTGGTGGCACACCTAAGACTACAGGCCTCTACTATGACGTTGCCTACGACCGGTCGCTCGATGCCCCCACGATCACGACGGGTACCGGTCTGGCTGGTGGGCCGTGCACACCAGGCGCGGCGCCTACCGGAACGACAACCGACAACGATCAAGGGGTCGACATTGACGATACCAAGCTGAATGGCGGAGCGCCGGGTGCCGGGCTAACAGAGGGCGGCATCGCATCGATCGACCCAAGGAAACTGGTGCGCGACCCGGCGGCCGGCTGTGCTGGGGTGTATCCCTGGAATTTCATAAGGACAAACACGCTCTTTGGTGTGATCCATGCAGCGGGCGGATACACGGCGTGGATTGATAAGCATCCGTCGTACTCGTTTGTGGGCGGCCCCGGCGGCACTGGCCTGGATGACTATTATTCACCGGAAGTAAATTCGAACGTTGTTCCCCTGCCCGGAGTAACGGCGCTGGACGGCATTCCGTGCGACCCGATTCGCGACAAAGTTGGCGTATCGGCGTGGAACAGCAGCTTCGAGAACATCAAGTGCTATGACGCGATTAAGGTTTATGGCTTGCTGAATGAGATTGCGGGCAAGACGCACTCGGGCTCGCCAGCAACAGTACCGGCAGTCTTCGGCATGAACTTTCAATCGGTTTACGTCGGAGAATCCGTGAACGAAGCGGGCGTGGCGACGGGCGGCTACAAGAACGCGGCGGGCCTGCCGAGCCAGGAGTTGCTGAAAGAGATCGAGTACGTGGATACCGCGATTGGCGACATCGTCAGCGCGCTCCAGGCGGCGAGCATTTATAACAATACGCTGCTGATCGTCACTGCGAAGCACGGCGACTCGCCTATCGACCCGACGCGCTATGTGGCGGACGGAACAAGTACGCCAGCGACGATACTGGCCACAAACAACATAATTCCCTACTCGGAGTCGCCACTCAACACGACAGGCATTGGCGCTACGGAAGATGATGTCTCTGTGCTCTGGCTGAAGAAGGGCGCGAGCGTGCCCAAGGCGGTGAAAATACTCGAACAAAACGCGACCGCTATCGGCTTGGGTGAGATTTACTACGGGCCTTCGCTATGGATCAATTACAACGTGGGCGGTGATGAACCGGGAGATGACCCGCGGACCCCAGACATTATCGTGACTCCGAACGTAGGCGTGACCTACTCGAACAGCACGTCGATGATTGGCGATCACGGCGGGTTCGCGCATGACGATACCAATGTCATTCTTATGGTCGCGAATCCCAGCTTTTCGGCCCAGACGATTTCATCGTTAGTGGCGACCAGGCAGATCGCACCGACGATTGTGCAGGCGCTGGGGCTGGATCCGACGACACTGACGGCGGTGCAAGCGGAGGGCACGCAGGTGCTTCCCGAGGTTGTGGGACAGTTGGGGAAGTAGTCATTCAAGGCAAGGCTTGCCCCGTGATCTGATCGCGATCACAAAGCACGATGTGTTCGTTACCTAGTCTGGGAGGTCGCATCCGCGTCGGCCTCCCAAGGCGCTTCTCTCGGCTAGCCGTTTTCGACGCGCTCTTTTATATCCGCGTAAGCCGCTTCTATGAGCCGGTTCAGCTCTGGGGCATTAATGGCCGTTCCCGGTTTCAGCTTCACATGGCGCATGAACTTGCCAGCACCTTGCAGCAAGCGCACCGGATCACGCAGGGCTGCGCCGTGGAAGAAGCCTACGTTTACATGCGAAGTGAATACGTTGACGTAGCCGAAGGGCGCATCTCCCAAACAGGCAACCGGGCAGCCGTCATGCAAAAGCTCCCGGACTTCGTCGCCGCATTTCCGCATCACCTCAAACCACTGATGCGCGATGGCTCCCAATTCCCCAGCATGGGATTTCATCCAGGCATCGATGGCCGGATCGCGCTCGACAGCGCCGTTGAATCGCAGCAATCCCGTTTTCATCGTCGGTTCACTCTCTGGCTTCGAGATCGGTGATTATGTAACCCTTACCTTACCTCGGGCAATCGCATGTCGGTCTTGTCGAGCGCTGGCGCGCTCCGTGCGGCGGGACTTCGGAAGGCTGTCCGTATCGAAAAAATCAGGCGAGGCGTCATTCGCTCGACTGCAGCGCATGTAGCGCCCCGTGACTCTGCGCGAACCGGGGCGCATCGTCACCCTTCAGCATCAGCCACAGAATGCGGTTGTAGAGTTGATCGTCGGCGCGATCGGGGGCGCTGAGATCCAAGGACTCCGACAGGCGCGCGGCTGCAGTTTTCTCTGGATTCTTTTCGTTCAAGTCCTGCGTTGGGACGATTGGGTCGTAGGGTGACAGGTCGGCCGTTGGTGAGAAGATGTCTGCCAGGGAGCGGCTGAAGTAATCGAACTTCGAGAGCCGATCCATGCCGAGGATGTCCTCGATGGCGGCGATCACGTCGGTCGTGTTGATGAAGCGATGGGCGGTGCCCGGCCGGCTGTAGGCCGAAATGGCATAGAACGGCGCGCGGTGCGAATCGGTGTGATCGGGTCCTGCCTGCGCGTCGTCCTCAACGACGAAGATTACGGTGTCTTTCCAATACGGGCTGTGCGAGAGCGCCTGCACGATGCGCCCGAGCGCGAGGTCGTTGTCGGCCATACAGGCGCGCGGGGCGCACTTCCCCGGTCGCCCCGCCACCAGATGATCCATGGGCAGGTGCATGACTTCGAGTTGGGGCATGTTGCCGTCGCGCACGAAGCGCTGGAGTTCCGCGATCCACACGTCGGCGCGCTTCTGATCTTGCGTGACCAGATCGAACGGGGTGTAGTCGGGATTCACGTCGGCGGCCAGGTCGTGTTGCGTCACCGGCCAGCCGGGATTTCCCTTGACCATTTCGCCGTAGTCGCGGAAGGTGATGCCCTCCTGGATCGCGAGCGTCCAGAGGAAACCGCGCTCCGGCTCATCGCTCTCTTCGCCGTCGAGGTCGGCGCGCTTGCCGGCGTAGGCGGAGGGCACAACCTTCTCGCCATAGTTTGTCACGTAGGCGGCGGTGGACCAGATGTGTCCCTGCGAACTGACCTCGGCGTTCACAAAGAAGCGGTCGAACAGGCCGAAGCGCCGCGCGAGGGCATGATGGTTCGGGGTAATCGTGATGTCGGGGAAATAGACGAGGCTCGCGTCGCCATCGCCTTCCTTCATGTCTCCGAGCACCTGATCGTAGGTGCGGTTCTCTTTGATGATGTAGACCACGTGGTGGAAGGGTGGATAGTGGCGCGGGGTGGAGCGTTGCTGCCAGTTATTGGCGGCGGCGACACGCTGCGTGAAGGCTACAAGTTGCAGTTCTGTCATCGCGGACGAAAGGATGCGCAGCGAACCGTTCAGCTGCCCGAGCGTGTACGCTTTGGGTTTGCCAAACGGCCAGTCGGTGAGGGGAACGGGGCCATCGGGATTGGCGTGAGTGCCGTGTCCTTTCCCGGAAAGGACTAACAGCTGTCCATTGACTTCGGCGAGCGCGGTGGGGTACCAATCGGTTGGAACACGGCCAAGCAACTTGCCGGTGGCGACGTCGAAGACGGCGACGGCGTTGTTGTCAGCTTCTGCGACCAGCAGGCGCTTGCCATCGGAAGTGAACGCTACGGCGTTGGGCGTACTGCCCTCAGTCGGCGCTCCGGGGGCGGCATCGTGCAAATAGCGGGCGACCTTTCGCAGTTTGGTGTCGACGACGGCTACGCGGTCGCTGCCCGCGAGCGTAACGTAGAGGCTGGTTCCCTTCACCGCCAGCGCCGACGGATGTCGGCCAACTTCGATGCGACCGAAATAGGCTAGCGTTCCGTCCGACAGAACGCGGAAATGGGATAGCGTGCTGCCGCCCCACGATGAGACGAAAACTTGACCATCCGGCGTGAGCGCGACGCCGTAGGGATAATGATCGGTAGAAAACCGTTGTGCGATCTCGCCCGTTGCGGCGTTCACCACTGCGAGCCGGTCGCCAACATTTTCGACGATGTAGACAAATCTTCCATTGGGCGCGACCGCCAGTCCGGCGGGATAGCTTGTGCCGGTTCCGTCCGCGGTTTTTGCCTTGGCCAGTTCGAACTTGTTTTCGAGCGTCGCGGCGCCGTCTGTCCAGGCATAGACAAAAAGCATATCGGTGTTGCCGCCTGAAACGTATAGATGATGGCCGTCGGGTGAGAAGGCGGCGCCATAGAACGCGCCATCCTGGAGCAGTGTCTGCGTGACCTTCCGCAACTTCAGGTCGATGACCTGAATGCCCTGCTCACGCCATCCGCTGAGCACGACCACGGCTCTGTCGGTTTGAGGCGCTAGCAGGAGATTGATCGGCAAGCTTCCGAGGTCGATCGCTTCGCCGGCGGGATCGAGGCGGAGACCCGTCGGCAGGGGCGAGGTGAAGGGCGGCGTGGTTTGGGCGGGGAGTGAGGCGCACAATAGCGCTAAGAGCGAGATAGTTCGGCAGATACGGAGCGAATGCATAGCGAGCATTCCTTCAGACTCGACAGGATGATTTACGCTACTATGATGGACGCGAATATGCCGCCGAGGTAATCTTGGCGCACAAAACAACTATCGCGCACACCAATCAGAGCATTTCATGCCCACTATACAGGGCGCGAAATTGTTGTGCTCTGGCCGTCGGCTGGCCCATTGCGAAAAGCGCTATGCTCCGGCATAATGGTTGTTTGTCTTTATCTCTCCGGAGGCTTCCGGGCAAAGGATCGTGCATTCTGTGCTGATGATTCGACTGGCGCGCTTTGGCGCGCGCAAACAACCTTATTACCGTGTGGTGGTGATTGAGAAGGAGCGGGCTCGCAATGGCCGCCCGGTGGAAGTGGTGGGGACGTATAATCCGCGCACCAATCCGGCTACTTTTGACCTGAAACGCGAGCGCATAGAGTACTGGGTTTCGAAAGGCGCCCAGCTTTCGGACAGGGTTCGGAAACTGGTTGCCTCTCCTGCACCCGCAGCTGCCGCTTCGGTCGCCTAGCTCACACTTCATTTTTAATCACCCTATCAGGAGCCGCTAATGATCGAGCCTAGCGCCAGCCCGCGCGCCATGATTGAGTACATTGCCAAGGCGATTGTCGAGGCCAAGGGCGAGGTTTTTGTCGACGAGTACGAAGATGGAGACGAGACGGTGATTGAGTTGGAGGTCGCCGAGTCCGATCTGGGCAGGGTGATTGGGCGGTCGGGGCGGGTGGCGCGGGCGTTGCGCAACGTGCTGAGCGCGGCCGGGTCGAAGCTGGATAAGCGCTACGCGCTCGAGATCATTGAGTAGGCTTTGCGAGCGTTCGCGAGTCAGGCTGCGTGAATCGCGTCTCGGCGAAACGCTTCCCGGCGAATAGAATCAGCAAATGGCTTCGGACGCTGGCGGCGAGTGGATTACCCTGGCGGTGGTCATCACGACGCAGGGGCGGCGCGGAGAAGTTGCGGCGGAATTGCATACGGATGTTCCGGAGCGATTTCACGAGGGCATGCGGCTATGGGCGCTTTTGAAAGACGGTGAGCGCCGAGAGGTTACGGTCGAGGATCTTTGGCCGCATAAGAGTTTTCTGGTGCTGAAATTTCTAGGCATCGATAGTCTTTCCGATGCGGAGTTGCTGGTAAAGGCTGAGTTGCAGCTTCCGCTTGCCGAGCGGGCTACGCTGGAACCGGGTTGGACATATTTGAGCGACCTGATTGGGTGCTCGGTCTTCGATGGCGAGAGAGAGATTGGCGCGATTGAAGATGTGCAGTTCGGGGCGGGAGAAGCGCCACTGCTGGTAGTTAGTAGTGGGGCGAAGCTGCCATATGAAATTCCCTTCGCCGAGGCGTTTTTGGAGAAGCTGGACCTGGAGCGGAAGCAAGTTCGCATGAAGTTGCCGGAAGGTTTGTTGGAAGTGAA
>JBEKXO010000136.1:0-11880 GCA_049511995.1 Terriglobales bacterium | reverse complement strand
CGTATTAGCGCAGGCGTAGCATTTCGCCGCGTTTGCGCAACTTTTGGCCGGGCAGGTCATAAAGTGAGTTTATTTCGTGAGTAGAGCGGGTCACCTCCTTGAAGCCTGATTGCTTCAGGGCGCGGGTCAGCGCACGTAGATCTTCAATTCGAAATTTGATTTCGATTTCGTTCGGCATAGTGAAATCTTAACCGCCGAGACGCTGAGAACGCTGAGAAAAGCGGAAAGAAACAATACGTACTAGATGTTAGGAGCTTATGCCAAGCATCTCTTGGCGCTCTCCGCGCCTCGGCGGCAAAACACTCTTAGGATTTCGGCTGAGATTCAGATTCTCTCTCCCGTCGATGAAACCAGCTCATGTGGGGCAGGTCGCGCTCTACCTTTCGCCGTTTGGCGATCAACTCGGCGGTGATCGCGATCGCAATCTCTTCCGGAGTAATCGCTCCAATATCGAGCCCGACCGGCGCGTGCACTCGATCAAATAAATGCGCCGGCAGCCCCTCCGCCTGCAGCTCTTTGAAAATTGTAATGACTTTTCGTTTCGACCCGATCATGCCGATGTAGCGCGCCCGAGTCTGCACCGCCCAGCGCAGCATGCGCATATCGTCGCGATGCCCGCGCGTGACGATCACGATGTACGAAGACTCGCTCGGCGTGAGTTCAGCGGCGGCCTTGTCAAAATCCCCGGCGATTATCTGCTGCGCCTCTGGAAAGCGTTCGCGGTTGGCGTAAGCTTCACGATCGTCGATCACAGTCACGTCAAATCCGGCAATGCGCGCCACTCTATAAAGGCTGGCTGCCACGTGGCCCGCGCCAAAAATGTAAAGATCGGCAGGAGGCAAAACGGGCTCAACAAAAATTTCCAGCGTTCCTCCGCAGACTAGGCCGGTATCGTACTTCGGGTCCTGATTCAGATCAAAGGTTAGGGTGCGCGGCTTTTCCGATTCCATCACGTCGCGCGCCGCCTGCCACACCTCGGCCTCTACACAGCCACCGCCAATCGTGCCAACGATCGAGCCATCGTCGCGCACCAGCATCTTGGCAGTCTTGAACGAAGGAATCGATCCTCTAACATTGACGATGGTCGCGACGGCGCCGCGACGGCCTTCTTTGCGCAGGCGGACGATTTCTTCGTAAATGTCCATCTAAACTGATTATTGGAGGTTCAGTAGAAGCAAGTCAAATGGAGGCGGAGAGCCCGGCCTATCCACCAAAACAAAAGCCCCCAGGTCATCACTCCGGGGCTACTGGCGTTTGGCCAGTGGGTACTGATAAAACGGCCTGCGAGCTTTATCGTCGCCCCGCCGCGACACTCTGTCGAGAGTACCTTATGTAGTAGTTTGCGAGTGACTGCACGGAGGGCGGCAGACTCGAACTGCAATGGCTGATGTAGCCACTCGGCGGCTTCGCAGGCCACGTCCAGTACCCGCGGGAAACACCCTCCGGACTCAGCCCGCGATGTACACTCTACAATTTGGCGCAAACGCATTCTGTGTCACTGATCACAATGCTTTTGGTACATTTCGGTTAGCATTTATCCCAAGACGCAACGTGATATTCCTGGTTTCTTAGGAGCTCCCATGAAAGCGGTTCGCATTCATCAGTTCGGTGGTCCGGAAGTTCTCACCTACGAAGATGTCTCCGATCCCAAGCCGCGCAAAGATCAGGTGCTGATCCGCGTGCGGGCATGCGCCCTTAATCATCTCGACATATGGGTGCGCCAAGGACTGCCGGGCGTGAATCTCCCCCACATCCTCGGCAGCGACATTGCCGGAGAGATCGTCGAAGTCGGCGAGTACATCTCCGACCTAAAAGCCAGACAGCGCGTTCTGCTCGCGCCCATGCATTTCTGCAATCATTGCGCGAAGTGCGTCGCGGGACTGCAAAATCAATGCCGGCAGTTCACCGTGCTCGGCAATGGCGTCGATGGAGGCAACTGTGAACTGATTGCCGTGCCCGCCGTCAATGTCATCCCGATTCCCGACGGGCTCGATTTCAATGAAGCCGCCAGCGTTCCGCTGGTCTTTGTCACGGCGTGGCATATGCTCACCGGACGCGCCGCGATTCGTCCCGGCCAGACCGTACTCGTGCTCGGCGCGAATTCTGGAGTGGGTATTGCCGCCATTCAGATTGCGAAAATGTTTCGCGCGCGCGTGATTACTACCGCCGGCGATGAGCGCAAGATGGAGCGCGCCCGCGAACTCGGCGCCGATTTTGTCATTAATCATTACCAGCAAAATATCTCGCAGGAAGTCCGCAAGATCACAAATTTCGAGGGCGTCGACATCGTCATCGAGCACGTTGGGAAAGCGACCTGGGATGAGAGTGTGAAGTCCCTCAAGGCAGGCGGCACGCTCGTAACCTGCGGCGCAACGACGGGGCCGAAAATCGCACTTGATCTGCGATTTCTATTTTCAAGGCAACTAGCATTCCTGGGGTCTTATATGGGCACGATGAGCGAACTCCATGAAGTGCTCGGCCACGTCTTCGCTGGACGCCTCAAGCCGGTAATTGACCATACGTTTCCATTGAAAGAAATTCGCGCAGCGCACGAATATCTGGAGAACAGCCAGATGTTTGGCAAGATCGTGCTGAATCCGTAGGAGGGCTTCAACCGCAGAGACGCCGAGAAATGCGAAGCCGTGGTTTCCTCCGCGCACTCGGTGTCTCTGCGGTTAAAATATACTCATGGCGCTAGAACTCAATTTCGGTCCCTACGTTGACGTTGAAAATGGCAAGAAGGTAGTCAAGGAGCTCGTCTACGGCGATGGCATCCCTGACGGTATCGTCATGACCACGCTCGATTCGACCGTCAACTGGATGCGCAAGAATTCCATCTGGCCGATGACGTTTGGTCTCGCTTGCTGCGCGATTGAGATGATGTCAATGGGCGCGTCGCGCTTCGATATTGCGCGCTTCGGCGCGGAAGTGTTCCGGCCGTCGCCCCGCCAGTCAGACCTGATGATCATCGCCGGCCGCGTCTCCAACAAAATGGCTCCGGTCATTCGCCAGCTTTGGGAGCAGATGCCCGAGCCAAAATGGGTGATTTCAATGGGAGCCTGCGCGACCTCTGGCGGAGTCTTCAATAACTACGCGCTCGTCCAGAGCGTCAATCAGGTCATCCCCGTGGATATCTATGTCCCAGGATGTCCGCCGCGTCCGGAGCAGTTGATCTACGCGATCACGCTGCTACAGCAGAAAATCATGACTGAGCGTGGGACGGTGAAGAAGGCGCTGAATCTGGTACCAAGCGGCGAGTAGGCAAAAAAACCTGCTATCTGGTGATCGGCCATCGGATCATCGAAGAGCAAAAGCGAAGGATAATAACTTAAGAACGAAGATCGAAGCCGTTTGCTCACCCGATCGCCAAATGACTCGATCCGCTTTCATTGTTTCATTCTCGTAGCTTGCTGCCGTTCCGGCGGCGTCATCTGGTTCCAGACCGCGTTCAAATCCTTCTCTAGAATCTGATTCGCCGGATCGGCGCGCAGAGCCAATGCAAACCATAAATACGATGTCGGCAAATCGCGCGGCACGCAATGGCCGGTGGCGTACATAGTTCCGAAAGCGCTTCGCGCCTTGGCATTCGATTGCGACGAAGCAATCTTCAAATTCTTTACCGCCTCATCGCAATTTGCCCGAACACCTCGTCCATAAAGATAAGCCTCGCCTTGGCGGAAGGCCGCGTCGCCTGTGTCTGCGGGAGCGCCCTGGGGCCGGCTAGGAGTCCTGGCCGTAGCGACGAGCGGCTCGCGCTGCGTCACACTCTTGTGGGCCGCGCTGGTTTTTGGGGCTGCCACTGGCGCATCCGCACGTTTCGCTGGCGCGGCGGCCTTGGCTTCTGTCTCCGCAGCTTTTGACGTTGGCTCGCTATTGTCCTGTTGGCTTGTTGCCGCCGCTGGCGGAGGTGTTGCTTGCGATGAACTCGTCTGTGGAGAACCGTTATCAGGCGCTGGGGAAGTATCCGGGGCGGCAGGCTTTGCCGGTTGCGTGTCTTTAGTTTTGTCAGCGGGTTTGTCAGCCGGAGCCTGCTCGGCATTCGAAATCGCGGCCTGCAGTTTTTGATTCTCGGTAGCGCCGACATAGTTTGTGTAGGCCCACCATCCCGCGACCCCTAAGCCGGCGAGGAGCACCAGCAACAACAAAATCCGGCCGACACCAGTCTTCCGCTCCTCAGGCTCCATGAAAGAGTCGAAGCCGGAGAAGGACGTTTCCCGGAGCAGGTCGATGCTGGGGGAACCCGGATTCGCATGGGCCGCAATTGGCTGGCTCTCAATAGCTCGATTCACGCCAGCTTGACCCGAACTCGGTTGAACGGCTATCGGTTGATTGAGTCCCAGCATCGATGGACCGCTGATCGGTGGAACCAGCTTGTTGACCGCCCGAACCGCAGCGGGTTCCGCGACCGCCGGTTTCACAGCTTCGGTGACGTTCGTTGCTCTCGGCGAAATTTTTGGAGGGAACGCCGAGAGTGGATCGAGCGCGGGCGCTCCCGACGGACGGCGCCCCTCGAGCGGGGTGCCGCACATTCCGCAAAAGCGGAAATTTTCTGAATTGTCCTCACCGCATTTAGGACAGATCACATTTTCTCCCGATACTCTTCACCAGTTTAACTCGCGTTCGGCGGGTTGCTGCGCGTTCTTGATAATTGTCTGTTCATATTAAAATGCCAACGCTAGTCTCCGCCCATGCCCAAAGCCTCCCAAACCAAAACCGCTGCCGCCCAGCGTTTCGAAGGGCGCCTCGAGCGCCTGCGTCCCAGGCTCAGTTGGATTGTTGTCCACGTGCCATTGGATGCAGCCAGGGTGTGGGGGTTGCGTGGCCTAATCAAAGTAAAGGGCGAAATTAACGGGTTTCCATTGCGTACTTCGTTGTTTCCAAAGCGCGCTGGCGGCCACTTTCTCCTCATCAACAAGCACATGCAAAAGGAAGCTCGTGCCTACGAGGGCAGCGTAGCCCGTTTTCAGCTTGAAATCGATCGCGACGAACGCTCCACTGCGATGCCCGCCGAGTTGAAGCGCGTTCTCAACGCCGGTCTCGGCAAGGAAGGTCGTGCCGTTCTGCGCTGGTATGAAGGACTCAATCACTCAACGCGCAACGGCATCGCGAAGTGGATAGCTGAGCCTAAGAGCGAGGCCGCGCGTGTGCGCCGGGCGGAGCAGACGGCCGAGCGCCTACTCAACGTCATGGAGGCGGAGCGAGAGCTGCCGCCGATCTTGCAAGTCGCATTTGCGCGGGATCCAAAGGCTCGCAAAGGATGGGATTTGATGTCCGCGTCGCGCAGGCGCGGGCATCTGTTCGGCATTTTCTACTACAGAACTCCCGATGCGCGGAGCCGTCGCATCGACAAAATGCTCGACGACGCCGGCGCGCTCGCCGGGAAGACGAGCAACAAGAAAAAGTGAAGCGCTATAATGCACATCGCGCGTGCAGCGACACGTCTCGAGGTTATTCATGAAATTCCGCACTTCCGCCGTTGCCGTTCCAACAATCGTTGCTTTATTCATCGTTGTTCTCGCACTGGTCCCGTCACTGGCCGCTCAGAATTCCAGCCCGCAGGCGAGCGGCGCGAAGCGCGCGATCACTGACAAAGATCTTTTCAATTTTGTCTGGATCGGTGATCCGCGGATTTCGCCCGACGGCATGCGAGCGGTTTTTACCCGCGTGGTAACCGACGAAAAACATACGGGCTACGAGACGTCGATTTGGATGGTCTCCACTTCCGGCAATGAATCGCCGCTGCGCCTCACCAACGGCAAACATGACGCGAACGCGCGCTGGTCGCCAGATGGCACGCGCATCGCCTTCGTGCGCGGAGGAGAAAAGGACGACAGCGGCAAGCCGCGCCCGCCGCAGATTGCGATTCTGTCGCTGTCCGGCGGCGAAGCCCGCATCATCACCGATCTGCCAAAGGGAGCGTCTGGCCCGGTCTGGTCGCCCGACGGCAAGCGCATCGCCTTTTCGAGCACAACCACGCAGGAAGATATCGACAAAGAACAGCACAAGAAAAACGAGGCCAAGGCGGGCGAGAACACTAAGCCAGACAAAAAGGAATCGGCTTCCTCGAGCAGTGCTGCATCCAAGGCCGACGCCGATGCCGACCGCGAATCCGACATCCATATCATTACTCGTGCCGTTTACCGTGACAATGACGAGGGCTACATCGATTACAAGCGGCACGACCATATTTGGGTGATCGACGTCCCGACTACCTCTGACGAGCCAAGCAAACCGCTGCAACTAACCACTGGCGATTACGATGAAGGCGGAATTTTCTGGACGAACGACGGTTCACGCATTTATTACGACACTAGCCACGTTGACGAGCCTTATTACGAAACGGGCAGCAGTGAAATTTATTCGGTAGCGTCCGCCGGCGGCACGCCTGAAAAATTAACCACGGTTCCGATGAATATATACAGCGTGTCGCTCAGCCCCGACGGGCGTCATCTGGCATTCCACGGTTCGGTGACGCAGCCGGTGCGCTCCTACTCGCAGCCTGATCTATGGATCATGGACCTGGTCGCGAATGCGCAGCCGCGCAATCTCACGGCGAACTATGACTTCGATATGGGCAGTTCCGTGTTCGGCGATAATGCCGCCCCGCGCGGAGGTGGGCGTGGCGCGCTCTCCTGGTCGCTCGACGGGCGATGGCTCTTCGACATCGTAGAAAAGCAGGGACGCACTCCGATCGTTCGCGTAGATACGCAGACTGGGGCGGTCACCGAGATCACTCACGGCGATCAGGCGGTGCTCAATTTCTCTATCACACCTGATGCGGGCACCGCGGTTGCTTTGATTTCGACGCCCGTAGTGATCGGCGATCTGTTTACGGTGAAAACAGGCGAGAGCCAAAACGGTACGCAAACGCGGATCACCGACCTCAACAAGCCGCTCTGGTCGCAGCTCAACATCACGCAGCCCGAAGAAATCAATTACAAAAGCTTCGATGGCCTGCCAATTCAAGGATGGATTCAGAAGCCACCCGACTTCGATCCGAAGAAAAAATATCCCATGATCCTCAACATTCATGGCGGGCCGCACGCCGCGTACGGCTGGGTCTTCGATCACGAATTTCAATGGATGGCCGCTAAGGGTTACGTAGTGCTTTACATCAATCCGCGCGGCTCGACCAGCTACGGACAGGATTTCGGCAATATTATTCAATATCACTATCCCGGAGATGACTATCGCGATCTGATGGTGGGAGTCGACGAGTTGCTCAAGCGTGGCTATGTCGATCCCAAGAAGCTTGGTGTCACCGGTGGCAGCGGCGGCGGAGTGCTCACCGACTGGACGGTTACGCAGAACGATCGCTTTGCGGCAGCTGTATCGCAACGCGATATATCGAACTGGGCCTCGTGGTGGTACACGGCCGATTTCACTCTGTTTCAGCCGCAGTGGTTCAAGGCGCCGCCCTTTCAGGATCCGAAAGACTATGCCAACCGGTCGGCCATCACATTCGTAGAAAAAATCCATACGCCCATGATGTTTATTCTCGGCCAAGCCGATTACCGCACTCCCCAAGACTCCGGCGGAGAGCAGCTATTTCGCGCGCTCAAGTACTTGAAGCGCCCGACCGCGATGGTGGTTTTTCCGCGCGAGACCCACGAACTGTCGCGCTCAGGTGAGCCTTGGCATCGCATTGAGCGGCTCGAAAATATTGTGGGTTGGTTTGACAAATGGCTGATGGGCGTGCCGCATCCGGAATATGAGGTGCACCCGGAGCCGGCGGCGAAAACGGCGAAAGCAGGCGGCCAGTAAGGCTTTCGCGATCTTGATCGGCAGCGGCACTGTTCTGCGGCTTTACTGCAAAGCGTTTCCACTCGTCGTGAACGTCGGTTGACACTTGGTGCAACACGGCGTAAGTATGGTTCGAACCCTTCGGTGCCGGTGGTGATTCCTTTTGCGTTACGTCGATTGCGCTGACCATACCAGTCGGGCAGCGCGGAAGCATTCGGGTAGTGTTGATGGAACACCTACGACCCTACATCCCCCGCTCCGGCCAACCGATGGACGCCCGCCTGCCATGGCGGGCAAATTGACCGTTCTTCCAGGAGAGTTATGTCCAAAAATGCGAGAAGCAT
This sequence comes from Terriglobales bacterium, assembly GCA_049511995.1. GTDB lineage: Bacteria > Acidobacteriota > Terriglobia > Terriglobales > Acidobacteriaceae > Acidiflorens. The sequence continues at coordinate 3,793 of JBEKXO010000136.1, read as the reverse complement.
GATTTCCGCTGTGGTTGCCAGTTTTGCTGTTCTGCTGATCGCCGTTCCGGCGTTCGCGCAGGCAGCGAGCGGCGTTCGAGAATTACCGAATACGAAAATTCTCGGCGCCGAAGACCCGACAAAACAAATCACGGTTACGTTCTGGATCAAGCAGCAAAACAAAGCAGCCTTCGACGAACTGGTGCGCCAGATGTATGACAAGAATTCGCCGAACTACCATCACTGGCTCACTCTCAAACAGTATCAGGACAAATTTGCTCCCAGCGCTGCCGATCTGGCGACCGTGAAGCAATATCTTGAAGCGCACAATCTGAGCATCGTGGCCTCCGACAAACTCAATCATGCCGTCACGGCGCGCGGGACAGTGGCTGACGTCGAACGCGCCACCGGCGTGCAACTCAACCGGGTATCGATCAACGGCGAGGCGCATCGCCTGCCCAGTTCCGAGGCGGTGATTCCAGGTGCCGCCGGCAAACTGGTTTACGCTGTTCAAGGTCTCACCGACAGTAAATATAAGAGCCATGTGGTACGTCCGATCGACCCCGACACCGGCAAACCGATGGCCACGGTACCTCTGTCAAAAGTTGGCCCAGCCCAACAGTATTTCAACGCCAATTGCCTCAAGCCGACACAGACACATACTTTCAAGACTGGTGGCGGCGGTCCCTACGCCATCTATTCCGGCAGTCGCTACGGAGTGGATATCAATGACGGCCCCCCCCATCTTCCCCCCTGCGGGTACGATGCGCCGGAAGTAGACAAGGCCTATGGCCTCCTCCCACTGTACAAACAGGGGCTTGATGGTACCGGCCAAACCGTCGTTATAGTCGATGCCTACGGCTCCGATTCGATTACGAGTGACGCCAACACTTTCGCTCAGATTAACGGCCTTCCCGCGTTGACCTCGAGCAATTTCAATATCTACTACCCCACCGGCCCCACTAATTGCGGAGGGAACACTTGCGGGTGGGATGTAGAAACTAGCCTCGACGTCGAGTGGTCGCACTCGGTGGCTCCGGGAGCCAACATCGCTCTCGTGCTGGCGCTCGACAACTCGAACAGCAACCTTGACCTCGCGGTACTCTATGCCATCGACAACCTGCTTGGTCCGGTGATCTCCAATAGCTACGGCATCGAAGAGGCTTATCTCGCAACCTACGACCCCTCCGAACTCACAGTTGAAAACACCATCAATGAATTGGGCGCCGCGCTCGGCATCTCGGTCAACTTCTCCAGCGGCGACAGCGGAGACTTTCTTCTCGCCTATGGTTCAACTACTGTTTCCATGCCTGCGTCGTCTCCCTATGCAACCAGCGTCGGCGGTACCAGCCTCTTTCTCAATCAAAACTGGTCGACGATGTTGCAGACGGGCTGGGGAACGAACTTGACCCGTATCGCTAACGCCAGTCCAAATCCGCCGATTATCCCGCCGGACTTCATCGGCTTCTACTTCGGAGCTGGCGGCGGCACGAGCGGGGTCTGGCCGAAGCCTTCGTACCAGGCGAGTTTGTCCGGCAACTGGCGCCTCGTCCCTGACATCGCATTCGTCGCCGATCCCTACACCGGCGTCGAGGTGATTGACACTGAAGGCGGACAAACCTTCATCGCGGTCGTCGGTGGAACCAGCCTCGCTTCTCCTACGTTCTCGGGTGTCTGGGCCATCTCCACTCAGGCCGCCGGAACATGGCTAGGTCAGGCCGCTCCGATCCTCTATGGTCTGCCTGCGAGCGCAATCACCGACATTCTTGCCGTAAACGGGCCAGACAACGTCAATGGCTCGACTCACACCCCGCCTGCTCCACCAGTCAACTACTCGTCTGCGGAGCTGTTGGCTCCAGTGCAGAACTCCACTGACTTCATCGGGGCTCTGTATAATGGAACTTCGACCCGCTGGTACGCGATCAGCTTCGGTACCGACAGTTCGCTGACCACGGGCCCGGGATGGGACAACGTCACTGGACTAGGAACCCCGAATGGCGCTAGCTTCGTTTCGGCAGTGGCCGCGGCGAAGTAAGGCAGCATTCAACGAAGCATGAATCAGGCGGGCCAGCGGAGTGCTGGCCCGCTTTTTTCATTGCTTCCGAAACTCCTCGTCTACCAGCCGCACAATCCGTATAATTCAATCGTTTTAATAAACTCAATTACCTCTAACCTTGGAGCTCTCGCGTGAAAATCTCCGCTGCCCTTCTCGTCTCAGTCTCGATGCTAAGTTTTTCCGCCGCGCAAACCATCACTGTCGATGTTTCGCACGCGACCAACCATTTCATTCCGAGCGAAACTCTGGGCGCTGGCGTCGACCGCATCCCCGCCGAGGCCATCGACAAAGATCTGCTTCCGGAATCATTACAGGTGACGCAGACATCCGGCTGGCAACCAGTCTCCTTCCGCCAGAACACCGAGCTTGCCGTCGAAGCATGGCACTGGAATCCACGGGGAACATGGAGCGACAAAAGCGGCGCCGGCAAGGGCTATTTCACCGGCTCATCCACTCCCACCGAAAGCCTGCGTTATTCCTACGGATACTCGCTTCCGCGCCGCGGCTTCACCCGCAACGACGGCACAGGCAACGCCGGCTTTTCGCGCCTCACCGATGGCGACCTCAACACTTTCTGGAAGAGCAATCCGTATCTCACGCAACATTTCACAGGAGAAAGCGACGCGCTTCATCCGCAATGGGTAGTTCTTGATTTGGCGCAGCCGCAGCCCGTCGATAGCATTCGAATCGCGTGGGGCGAACCCTACGCAACGCACTACGCCGTGCAGTATTGGACGGGTGACGATCCCATCAAACTGCCCACGCGCGGTGTGTGGCAGACGTTTTCGCAAGGTGCGGTGACTTCCGGTAACGGTCATACCGAAACCGTTGGCCTCGTCTCAACTCCGCTATCCGTGCGTTTCATTCGCATTTGGATGACGGAGTCTTCGAACACCTGCGATGCCGAAGGTCCCGCCGATCCGCGCAATTGCGTCGGCTATTCCATCCGCGAACTGTACCTTGGAACCTCGACCAGGGACGGTAAGTTTCACGACTCGCTGCGCCACACCGCCGATCAAGAGCAAACGACGACTTATGTTTCATCTGTCGATCCGTGGCATCAGCCCTCCGATCTCGGCACTACTCGCCAGGCTCAAGTAGGCTTCGATCTTTTCTTCACCAGCGGCGTCACGCGTGGACTGCCCGCCATGATTCCGGTCGCGCTGCTCTACGACAATCCCGAAAACGCAGTCGCCGAAATCGCGTACATTGAGAACCGTCACTATCCGATCTCTTACATCGAGATGGGTGAGGAGGCCGATGGCCAGTACATGCTTCCCGAGGATTACGCTGCGCTCTACGTGCAGTGGGCGACAGCATTGCATCGGCTCGATCCCAAACTCAAACTCGGCGGCCCGTCATTTCAAGGCGTCAACAAAGACATAGAGGTCTGGCCCGACGCCAACGGGCGCGTCTCATGGACCGCGCGTTTCCTCGATTATCTAAAGCAGCACGGTCGCATGCAGGATCTCGCCTTCTTCTCGTTCGAGCACTATCCCTACGACCCATGCAAAACGCCGTGGGGTGTGCTCTATGACGAGCCCGAACTCATGCGCCACATCATTCAGGTGTGGCACGACGATGGCGTCCCCCCTGAGTTGCCGATGTTTGTCACCGAGGGCAATCTTTCCTCTGGCGCCAGCGAAACTTACCAGGATATTTTCTCCGGCATCTGGCTGGCCGACTACATCGGATCGCTGCTCGATGCGGGGGCCAAAGGCGTTTACTACTTTCACTATCTGCCTTTGCCGATGGAGC
>JBEKXO010000135.1:0-11917 GCA_049511995.1 Terriglobales bacterium | reverse complement strand
TTCAATTGCGATTTCGGGGGGATAGTCGTTTCGGCCGCCGATGCGTTCGAGCAGAGTTTCGGCGGCGACTTGACCCATGCGGGCAAGCGGTTGCCGCACCGTGGTCAACGACGGAGTGTTGAAGGCGGCTCCGGGAATATCATCGAAGCCCATTACCGAAACATCCTGCGGCACGCGCAGTCCGCGTTCCTGCAAGGCGCGAATCGCTCCGATGGCTGAGATATCGTTGTAAGCAAACAAGGCTGTAAACGGTTTGTTGCGCGCCAATAGCTGCTTGGCGAAAGGATATCCCAACTGCGGCGTTGGATCTTCAATATCGATCTGCACCGTCAACTCGGAGTCAATCTTGATGCCCATTTTCTGCGCTACCTCGCAGATTGCTTTCCAGCGATCCTTGGAATCCGAACTCAGCGGATTGCCCTTCATGAAGGCAATGCGCTCGTGGCCCAGGCTGGCTAAGTGGTGCAAGGCGAGGGTCGCAGCTTGCATATGATCCAAGACTATATTCGTAACTCCTTTAACTTTCTTGTGTCCGGCAACCGCCACTGTCGGCAGGGAAGGCGTTTCATAAACAGTAGTATCCACCGTAATAAATCCCTCGACGCCTCTTTGCAGCAACAGTTGAGAATACTGGCTCAGCATATGCTCGTCATGCCGATGAACCACGGTCAGAAAGAAGTAACCCATCTTCCGAAGATAAGCTTCAATGCCGCTGATCACCGTCGAACCATAGGAATCGCCGATCTCTTCGGTGATTACTCCTATGGTGTAGGTGCGCTTGTTGCGCAGGGTCTGCGCGAAAAAATTAGGGCGGTAGTTTAGTTCCTTCGCGGCGGCGAGAATGCGGTTCTTAGTCTCCTGCGGAATCGCATAAGCCGAGGGAGCGTTATTGAGAACAACGGAAACCGTGCCGGGAGTCAGGCCCACATGCTGAGCCACGGCCTTGAGTGTAACGACCGCGGATTTCGGGCCGGGTCTCTTGCTTTTGGCCATGAGTTATTTTAGATAGCAGAGCCTTAGAATATAAGGAGTCGCGTTGCGAATCATCGCAAACCCAAAACGTTCCCTTTGCATCCGCATTAGATTACCATCAATCGACCCGTATCGTTAATGATGCTGTCTGTTCCAGTATGTCCTTCGGAGCGCCTACCTCGGAGCCACACCAGAGGTGCAACGCCTCTGGAAGGTCGGATGCGATTCACAAATCTTCGCTTTGCGATCTTCAAATTGCAGCACTAGAGCGGCGACAGTTCGTCTTCGTTTTCCTCCTTCTTCCCGCGAACAATTTTCTTCTCCAGGAAACGTCGGGCCAAGTCTCTGCCGCCCATGCCGAATGCGATTGCCAAGCCGAGCATCAGGGCTCCGAAGGCGATTCCGAAGGCGACCAGCATGGTCTGTTCCGCCAGGCCCAGTTCTTCGAAGACGATAGACAACACGAAAACAATGATGATGCTGCGGACAGCGAGGCTCAAAACTCGGGGTGAAGGCACATTCGCATTGACCGCAGCCAACAGAGCGGCACGAGAAAAGAAACTGGCCGCCAGCAGTCCGAAAAACATGATGAACATGGCTACGAACAGACGCGGCACGAAAAGAAAAAATCTTGCGACTTGCTCCTGCAGGCCCAGGATCCCGAGTACGCTCACACCCAGCAGAATGAAGCCAATCCAGGCAATCCAGAAGACAAACCGGCTCAACACTTCCGTAGGCGAAGGCAGTGCAGCCTTGGAGAGCAACTGTGAGGCACCCGCGTTTTCTGAAAGCTTGTCGAACTTGACGAGCCTCAGAATACTGCGCAGAACCACTTTAACAACATACGCGATCACCCAGCCCAGAGCCGCGAGGATCAACATCACGATGATACGAGGAAGGAAGTGCGCGAAACCTCTGGCCACCTCTTGCAGCGCCTGACTTAGTTCGCTGACAATCATTTCCCGCATAGTTTGCCTCACTCTCTCGATTTCCACAGCTGCAGCAGATAGGGTTTCAAGCGTTCGAACTCAAGGCACAAGTCTTCGATATTTTTCTCCACGTCGGCCGCGGAAACGTTGCGATTCTCGGTCAGGAACGTGAACATTCTCCCGCGGAAAAGCGGCGCCAAGGCCTGGACGATATGATCCCGGCTGATCACAGATTTCTGATACGAGGCGGCGAACTCGTAAACCGTCCTGACCCACAATTCCGTAGGGTAATGAAAGTCCTGTTCTCCCAGGCGCGAGATCCGCTGGAGCTCGGCAAGAGTGGAAGGGGAAAGAATCGACTGAAAGACGGACTCCAATTCGACGATTCCGGCCAAAAACATCTCGCGCAATCGCTTCCGATTTACTCGCACTGGTTCCAGAAGCACTTCCTGATCGGGGCCGGTGGAAGGCGCTGGTTGGGAACCGGTCCCGACACTCCAGACGGGAAAGTCGGGTTCCAACGCGGAGAACAGAGCACCGGCAGTTTGTCGCAGCGCCGGCACGAGGTCAACCGCATGTCGCTCGATGCGGTCCTTGTCTCCGAGAAAACTCTGGCAGATGCGGTATTTCCCCGTGATCGCAGCCAAGGTGAAGCGGAGTTCGACACCGGCCCCTTCGGTTTCATCATTCCAAGCATTTTCTCCAAGGAATTGACTTCCGAGACGGCCGGAGAATCCGAACTCAGGCGAATATGCCTCACGGATTCTTAACCCGTAAAGTGCGCGCACCATCGGGTAAAGCAAATTCGTTATGAGCAGCCCTTCAAACTTATGTCTGCGATAGGTGGGGGTCACCAGATCGAAACCGTCGTCAAAAATGGGACGCAGAAGCTTGGAGAGCCAGTCGGGTTCGATGTTCGCGGACTCCGGCGACAAGACCACACAGGCCTTGGGGCGGAGCAGTTCGGCGGCAGCCAGGATAGTCCGAAAGGCAGCCCCGCTCGCTGATCTCGGGCTGCTGGCATACTTCGTGCTTATCGAATGCAAGGTCCGGAGAGCGTGGAGATTGGAGGCAGGGCGCATGTCATCGATAGAGACGCCCGTGACCAGTTCGGGGGTGCCATCCCGCGACCCTCCGTCGGCATTAATAATGACAGCTCGTTCTCGAGGAAACCCGCGCAGGATGCCGCTCTGAATTGTGTGGACGATCGACCCGACAGTTTTGGCGTTATTCTGGGTGGGCAAGCCTATGAGGATGTCTACTTCGCCGACGTTCATCAGTTGGCGAAGAAAATCATCTGTAAGGTAGCTCTCCTCTGCCAATTCGTCTCCGTTCGAAGTAGCACGTCGTCGTGTAAACGCGCCTCACCTAACATCGTTTTGACGATCTACATTTGCTCAGATTCGCCGCAGCCGAAACCAGTAAAACTGATAGGGCCCCATCGTCAGCAGATACGGCTGGTCTCCCACCCGCGGAAATATATTCTTGCCAAACATCTCGATCAGAATATTTCCCTTGTAGCGACGCAGATCGAGTTCAACAACCTGCGCGCTGCTCGAAAGATTGTTGACCACCAGGACCACCTCGTTGTCCAGCCGCCGCACGTAGGCCAGTATTCTGTGGTTGGCTGGGTACAGAAACTCGATCGATCCTCTGCCGAAGACCGCGGTCGATTTTCGGACCGTTATGATACTTTGCATCCAATTAAGGAGCGAATGTTCGCTCGCTTTTTGCCGCAAGACGTTCACGGCCGGATAACCGTATACCGGATCCTCGATTAGGGGCGCATACAGACGCTCCGGGGCCGCGGTAGAAAAGCCGCCATTCCATCCCCCGTTCCACTGCATCGGAGTTCGTACTCCATTGCGGTCGCCTAGATTGATGTTATCGCCCATACCGATTTCATCGCCGTAATAGATGATAGGAGTACCCGGTAACGACATCAGCATCCCGTTCATTAACTCTATGCGCCTGCGGTCGTTGTCCAACAGCGGAGCGAGCCGCCTCCGAATTCCCAGATTCAGTCGCATCGTCTTGCTTCCGGCATACATGTCGTACATGTAGTCGCGTTCCATGTCGGTTACCATCTCCAAGGTCAGTTCGTCGTGGTTGCGCAGGAACAGGGACCACTGGCATGAGGGCGGAATTTCCGGGGTTTGCTGCAAGATTTCGGTGATGGGCTTGCGGTCTTCCAATTTCAGCCCCATGAACATCCTGGGCATCAACGGGAAATGAAACGCCATGTGGAATTCATCTCCGTCACCGAAATATGGGCGAAGATCCGCGGGCCACTGATTAGCTTCCGCCAGAAGCATTCTGCCGGGAAAGTGTTCATCGAGTTTTCGCCGCAATTCCTTTAGGACATCATGGGTCTCCGGCAAATTCTCACAATTTGTTCCCTCTCGTTCCACCAGGTACGGGATGGCATCGAGCCTGAAGGCGTCGATCCCCATCTCCAACCAGAATTTCATCACATTCCACATCTGCTCACGAACTGCGGGATTGTCGTAGTTGAGATCAGGTTGGTGGCTAAAAAAACGATGCCAATAGAAAGATTTTGAAATCGGGTCCCACGCCCAGTTGGAGGTTTCTGTATCAAGAAAGATGATGCGGGCGCCTTTGTATCGAGTGTCGGTGTCACTCCAGACATACCAGTCGCGGCGCGGATTGTGCTTTGAACTTCGCGACTCTTGAAACCACGGGTGCTGATCGGAGGTGTGATTCGACACCAATTCGATGATGACCCGGATGCCTCGGTCGTGGGCCGACCCAAGAAACTTCCGGAAATCCTCTAATGTTCCATAGCTGGAATGGACCGCGTTGTAATCGGCGATGTCGTAACCATCATCGCGCAGGGGTGAGGGAAAGAATGGCATGAGCCATATCGCGTTAATCCCCAGTTCCTCGAGATAATCGAGCCTCTCTTCAAGCCCCTGAAAATCACCGATGCCATCCCCGTTGCTGTCGTGGAATGTGCGGACGTGGACCTGATAGACGATCGCGTCCTTATACCAAAGCACGTCCAGGTTAAGTGGCAAACGCTTCCCCCTAGGGTAATTCCAGTGCTTCCCTGCAAAGTAGGGCAAGAGGCAAGTTTATATGAAGTGACAACCGTAGAATCCAACTGTGCGCTAACACCGGATCGGTGATCCTTAGCATTCAACCTGGACCGGTGAGACCACAGGACTCTTTTGCGCATGCAGATTGTCCCGCCCCATAAACGACAATCGCGGGTTTCCCCACAGCCGAGGCTGGTAATACTGGCCTCGCCGGACTGTCCCGCGACTGCTCCCGTTGAGGCCGGGCTACGTCCCGCTGCCCGTCAGCGCGATTTTTTGCACGCTGGTTAGGGCAGAGTCTTTGATTGATAAAGTCCCGGTCCGCGTGCCTGTCTGCGTGGGCGAGAAGGTCACGTCGATGGTACAACTCTTGCCAACCGTAAGTCTGGCTGGGCAATTATTGGTTTCGGCGAAGTCTCCGCTGGCGGTTATGCTGGTGATTTTCAACGGCGTAGCCCCAGGATTGTCCACAGTGATGACTTGCGGGGCACTTGTGGTACCAACCTTTTGTGCCGCGAAAGTCAAACTGCTGGGTGTTATACCAATGACCGGCTCGTTCAGCAGCACGGTTGCGGAGCCTAAGTCGCCTGCCGTCGTTCCGTTGGCCGTCGCCAGATCCAATCCGCCATCGCCATTGAAATCGGCCGCTACGATTCCAGACGGCAATGCGCCGGATGTGAGCGTCACTCCGCCGCCGAAGGTTCCATCGCCGTTTCCGGGAAAAATGGTGACGAACGCGAAGCTGCTGCCTGCACTCGCGGTGGAAACTGCCATGTCCAGATTGCCGTCGTTGTTGAAGTCGCCAACGACTACTCCGTTCGCGTTGTTCAACGTGTCGTAAGGCACCGCAGTCTGAAATGTCCCATCGCCGTTTCCCAGCAAGACCACGATTCCGCCAAATGCGCTGTTCGTCGCTACCGCTAGGTCGATGATGCCATCACCGCGGAAACTGCCGGCCGCGAGCGACAAGGGCCCGCCTCCTCCCGCCGCGGCATAGTCCACTTTCGGAAGGAACGTGCCCGAGCCGTCGGCCTTGTTTAGCAGAATCGAGACTGTGCCGCCCCGCGAGTCGGCTACGGCGATATCGGGCCAGCCGTCGCCATTGAAATCGCCAACCGTGACACCTTCCGGGAAACTTCCCGTTGGGTACGTGGCGAAGGTCGGAAAAGCACCCGTCCCATTGCCGAGAAGGACAGATACGGTATTTTCTGTGAGATCAGTGGCGACGATATCGAGGTTGCCATCCTTGTTGAAATCGCCCACCGCGATGCCATCGCCGTAGCCGTTGATGGGGTATGTCGTGTAACTGGGGAAGGTCCCGGTACCCGAGTTGAGCAGGACGGAAATGCTGCCGCTGCCGCCGAAATTCATCACGGCGATGTCTGCTTTGTGATCGTTGTTGAAGTCGCCTGCCGCTACCGCGTTTGGACCGATTGGCAGCTCGTAGTTTACGGCTGCATCGAAGGTCCCATTGCCTTTGTTCTTCAGTATGGAAAACTCATAAGGAGCGTCGGCATAGGTGATCGGAACAATCAGGTCCGCCTTGCCGTTCCCTGTAAGATCCGCCGCCGCAATTCCGCTGTAGGCCCCGGTAAGGCTTCCACTACCCACGCTGTAATCGGTGCGAGCGGCGAAATCGGAATTCTCCTTCTGAGATTTGCGTTTTCGACTGCTTTCGTCTCATGGTTCTCACGAATGGAATCAAGGCTTAAACTCAGCGGGCGGATCGTTCCCCGCGAATCCACCCGCCGCTGCTCCAGATGAAATTCAAAAAGGAACGAAGATCATCTGAAAAGGTCCCCAGAGGTGGTTGCTGACGAAATTGCTAATCGCGCCACTGGTAGGATTGATTTCGTACACCACGTCCGAGGTAGTGTCGTAGTCCTGGCAAGAGTAGTAAGTGCAGTAATCGGGAGGTTGTCCGCCATAACGGGCACTGACGTTGTGCCACTCGGGCAGGTAAAGGTTCCCGGAGTTATCGGTCGCCAGAAATCCCACCTCCGCGGGCTGAACCGTGCCTGTGGCAACCAGGCTTAGCGGTCCCGTCCGTGCGGTTGTCTCCGCAAAGACCTGGCCCGAGAAAAGGCTGCTTACCGTAAGGATATTGTTCGGGCCGAACGCCAACCCGATCGGTTCAATTCCCTGGTTTAGGAATTCCGAGGAGTAGTCATACGCAAGAGCACCAGTGCTCGGGTTGTAGCACTGCACACCTTGGGGTGCGTACCAGGAAGCGATGCAGATGTTTCCATAAGCATCCCACGCCATCTGGCCGCCTTGTTCGATCGTGGTTACGATCGGTGGTCCGACGGCTACCGGCGCTTCCTTCAAGAGTTCTTTGGCGGTGTATTCGAAAATCTCGACGATATAGCCGCCCTCCCCGTAGTTGGTGGCCAAAAAAAGATCGCCGCTCGAATCGAACAGCAGGGCTTGCGGCGGGTTGACGCCGACCAGTGCCGACATATTGAAGGTGTTCCAATAACTCCCCTTCGGGCCGAAGGAAGCACCGGACTTGCTGTAACGCAGGATGATCGCCGTAAAAGTAGAGACGAACACGTCCCCCGTAATCGGGCTGGCGGCGAAGCCCACGGTGTAATAGGGACCGGTGGAGGCAAACGTCTTGATCCAATTGCCGCTGCTGTCGTACTTCTCGATGGAGTGACTCTCGGCGCTGCCTACCAGTTCATTGGTCACTGCGTAGGCCGGCAGAGCGAGAATTGCGATGGTCAGGCTCAGAGTTATGGTTAAAGTTCTGCCAAGTGCAAAACACTTATTGTCGTTCGTCTTGTTGTTCGTCTTGTTGTTTGGCGATTTCATTTTGTATCTCCTTATTAGTTCATCGCTAGATTTGGCCTTGTTTCAGTTACGTCGCATTCTGCCAATACCGTTACTTGACTGACCAGCCGCGAGTTGATGGGGGAGTACCATCCACGGGTAAGTCGTCCGGCGAAATCGAACCCTGTTGCAGACGAAGTCTTGCCTGTTCTGCCTGCGCCGGCGCTAGCTTCTGGCCACATAGAGGGCAGTTATCGAAGCCCGCCGCGGCGCCCCCCACCAGCAGGGCCATTCCTCGCCGCTCCACCGTTATCTCAGTCCGAATGGTGCGGCTCGCGCCGCGACCGGATGTTTCAAATCGGAAGAAGCTTGCCCGTCGCGTCAGCCATTGGTAGAGTCTCTTCGTACGTTCTCCCTGTACTGGCCGCGGATGTTGCGGCAATCGCACAAAAAAGGCCAGTGACGCCTTCTGACAGGTTTTGACAAGTTCTGAATTACCGCGAAGTCAATGAAAACCGAAGGGATGTTTCAGTTCGGAGAGTTTCAGATCGATGTCCTCGCACGCACCTTGCGGCGGGAAGAGGAGATCGTCACGCTCAACCGCCGGGCGTTTGATGTCCTCTTGTACCTGGTGCAACACCCGGGAAGGCTTCTAACCCGCGACGAACTGTTGAAGAATGTCTGGCCCGAGACCTTCGTTGACGAGAACAGTCTGGCGCAAAGCATCTCCGCGCTGCGGCGGGCGCTGGAGGAGAAACCCGGCGACAACGGCTATATCGTCACTCTGCCGGGGCGAGGGTATCAGTTTGTCGCGCCCGTCCAGATGGTCGATTCGGGAAACGGGAACCCTCTCCCGGAGATAGCGAGGAGCGCCAGCAATATCTCCGCTGGGCTACTTCTTCGGCAACAGACGATCCGGACCAGTGTCATTACCGAAGAGAACGAACAGCTGACTTTGCCGGTTTCCCGGAATCGCGCGCTGACCAGACTGGTCGCAGCCCTTGTCGCGGCGGTGATGTTGACGGTGTCGCTTGCCATCGTTGGAGGCATCTGGTACTGGCGATCTCATCAGGGACGGAGGCTCACCGAACAAAGCAGTATCGTGATCGCTGACTTCGCCAATAGTACTGGCGATCCCGTATTCGACGGTACCCTGAGACAAGGGCTCTCCTCGCAACTGGAGCAGTCACCGTTTCTCAACCTCCTTTCCGACCAGCGCGCGGCGCAGACGCTATCTTTGATGGCGCGGCCCAGAGATACTCTACTGACTCAGGCCGTGGCTTACGAGGTGTGCCAGCGCACGGGGAGTGCGGCGGTCCTGGATGGGGCGATAGCGCAGGTTGGTACGCGCTACCTTCTGACGTTGAAGGCGATCAACTGCGCCAATGGGGAATCGTTGGCGAGTGCGGGGGCGCAGGCCGCCGACAAGAATCACGTTCTCGATGCCCTGGGAAAGGTGGCTTCTGAAATCCGTGGCAAGCTGGGCGAATCGCTGGTTTCGGTGCAAAAGTACGACTCACCGCCGGAGAACGTGACGACTCCGTCCTTAGAGGCGTTACAGGCCTACAGCCTCGGCTACCAGGCGTGGTCGATAAGAAACGAAGGCCCCTCCGCCGTTCCGCTGTTCCAGCGAGCCATCGGTCTCGACCCCAATTTTGCTATGGCCTACGCGCGACTGGGGACCCTTTACTTCAACGGGGGGGAAACTGCGCGAGGTGCCGACGCCCTTCAAAAGGCGTATGAGCTTCGCGAGAGAGTGAGCGAGCGAGAGAAGCTCTACATTGCCGCGCACCATGCGGATATCGTCGATGGAGACCTCGAGGCTGCCCGTAAAGCATATGAGTTGTGGGCCCAGCTCTACCCCCGCGACTTAATTCCGCTGGAGAATCTGGGCGTTATCTATGAACTCCTTGGCGACTACGAGAGCGCTCCCGCCGTTTACGAAAAGGCTCTGAAGCTGAGTCCGGGAGACAGCGGCATTTTCACGAATGCTGTTAGCAATTCCCTGCATCGCAACCGTTTGGATGAAGTCGAGGCAGCAGCACGAGAGGCGCGAGCGCGGCATCTCGATTTTCCCACCGTCCACGCCGATCTTTACCTGGTTGATTTCCTGCGGCAAGATGCGCCCGGTATCGAGCGGGAGGCGGCGGAGTTGATGAGCAAGCCGGGGTGGGAGAACTTCATTCTCTACATCCAATCGGACACTGCGGCATATGGTGGGCATTTCGCGCGGGCACGAGAGCTGACGTGGCGCGCCGCTGGCTCCGCCCAACGCGCCGATAGGAGAGAAACAGCGGCCGCATATGATGCGGAAGCCGCGGTACGCGAGGCACTGGTGGGCAACCTGTCTTTGGCGAAGCAGCAGGCGAGGTCCGCACTGGCGCTTGCGAAAAACACTGATGTTGAGGCTATCTCGGGCGTGGCACTGGGATTGGCGGGCGATCCAAGCCAAGCCTGGCTGCTGGCCGACGAGATCGGCAAAGCCTTTCCAAACGGTACGATCGTGCAGCGGCCGTGTTACGGCATGATCCTCGCAAGGCCATCTCGCTCCTGGCGGTCTCTGCGCCCTACGAACTTGGGCAGGCAACTGTCTTATCCTTTTGTCTTTACGGGGTCTACCTGCGAGGCGAGGCATATCTGGCAACGAACCAGGGCAGTGCCGCTGCCGCCGAGTTCCAAAGGATTCTCGATCACCCCGGCCTGGTTACGAACGAACCGATCGGCGCACTGGCGCATTTGGGACTTGGACGGGCCTACGTCCTTATGGGAGATACAAGCAAAGGCAAATCAGCCTACCAGGACTTCCTTACCCTCTGGAAAGACGCCGACCCGGAAATCCCCATCCTCAAAGAGGCCAAGGCAGAGTACGCCAAACTCACCGCACATGTGCCCTAAGTCCGCTGGCAAGCCGCCATCACCGACACCCGCAAAGGGCTTGCTGCCCATCATCGCAAAATCGCGAGAGCAGGCGGCGCAGGTCGCGTTGCACCTAGCCGCAATCGAAGGGGCTCAAATTACAGTTTGCGGTGTCCCCGGCCGGCCTGCAGTCGCAGTAGCGCGCCGACCAGCGCATCGATATCCTCACAGGTGTTGTAGAAGGCCAGCGACGGACGGACGGAGCTCTCAACTCCCATGCGGCGCAGGATGGGCTGAGCACAGTGGTGGCCGGACCGCACCGCGATGCCCTCCTGGTTAAGCGCGACTCCAACGTCTTCGGTGCGAACATCATCGAGAACGAAAGACATCACGCCAGCCTTCTCGCGTGCTGTACCAATCAACCGCAAGCCCGGTACGGTAAGCAGTTTCGCGGTGCCGTAGTTCAGCAGATCGTGCTCGTAGGCGGCGATGTTTTCCATGCCGATTTCGCTCACGTAGTCGATCGCAGCTCCCAGACCAACCGCATCGGCGATATTGCCGGTGCCCGCCTCGAAGCGAGCCGGTGAGGGCTGATACGTAGTCTTCTCGAAGGTGACGTCGGCGATCATGTTGCCGCCGCCCTGCCATGGCGGCATGCCGTCGAGCACATCGAGTTTTCCGTAGACGACGCCGATTCCCGTAGGCCCAAAAACTTTGTGCCCGGAGAATACATAGAAGTCGCAGTCGAGAGTTTGCACATCCACCGGCATGTGCGAGACGGCCTGTGCGCCATCGACCAGCACTCGAGCGCCGTAACGGTGGGCAATCTCAACCATCTCGCGCGCCGGCGTGATGGTACCCAGAGCGTTCGACACCTGGCTTAACGATACAATTTTCGTGCGGGGACCAAGCAATTTTTCGTACTCTTCGAGAATGATTTCGCCGCGATCATTCACCGGGGCCACGCGCAGGCGAGCACCCTTTTCCGAACAAAGCATCTGCCACGGGACAATATTGGCGTGATGCTCGAGCCAGGTGATGACGATTTCATCGCCCTCGCGAACATTACGCCGTCCCCACGCCTGAGCGATCAGATTGATGCCTTCCGTGGTGCCGCGCACAAAAACAATTTCGCGGGTTGAGGATGCGTTCAGGAAGCGCCGCGACTTCTCGCGTGCGCCTTCGTAAGCGTCGGTCGCACGGGCCGCAAGTTCATGGGTGGCGCGATGAATGTTGGAATTTTCGTGGCGATAAAAATCCGAGATGCGATCGATGACCGCGTTCGGTTTCTGCGTGGTTGCGGCATTGTCATGCCAAATTAGCGGCCGG
>JBEKXO010000134.1:0-11935 GCA_049511995.1 Terriglobales bacterium | reverse complement strand
GTTGGCTGCGCACGGTTAACTTTGTCGCACCGCTCACGGTGGTCACGGCGCGTCGAGTCTCGCTGCCGGCCGTATATTTCTGTACCGTCGTTTTCAGGATCAGCAGGTTGGGAACAGCGCTGGCGGTGCGATCGCTGTCGCGAAACACCTGCTGAAAGCGCTTCGCCTTGCCTAACTCGTCCACCAGGTTTTCGTAAATAGCGACTCGGAAGGCGGGCTCGATATCCACGTCGCCGGAGTTTACTTTTTCTACCTGCACACTCCACTGCGCGGCAGCAGAAGCATCCTTGCCGGAAGAGGAGTTCGCCGGTGCGGTTTGAGCAGAGTGCCGAGGTGGCGCAAAAATGATCGTTATAATCGCCAGCGCGAGCAGTATCCATGAGGCTCGTTTACTTGTTATCACTAGGAACCTCCGCCGTGCTTTTCTTCGTGGCTGCGTCGTCGCTTTGGCTGACACGTACGCCCCTGGCCACTAGTTGATTTCTGAGAACCTGCCCTTGCCCTTTGTTTAACTGGAAGATCGCTCCGTGAACTCCGCCGTTCGCATCAGCATATTCGAGGGCGAGAGTGTCGTACTTTTTGTGGGCAAATAGACTAACGACTCGTCCCCCGCCGTACGGAGTCGCGGCCTTGCCCAGAGTCATAGGCAGTCCGCCGACTTGCTTGCTTTGTTCGCCGAGAGACACATTCTGGACAGAAGCGATACTGACTTCCACCACCGGCTTTCCGCTCTTCTGAAATTGCAAAACGCCGCCTTGAATCGACAGCGTCCCGCCAGCGTTGTTTTTTGCTCCTTCGAAGCCCAGGAGATGGGTTACGCGGCCGCTGAACGGCGCGGTTACATTCGTTGGCTCGCTGGCCGTCTGGGCAAGCGCGCCTACGGCGCACCCGATCACAAGAATCAAATACGTCCAAACCCGATGCGGCATCGGCATGTAGCCATGTGGCATGTGCTCAGCTGGAACAACCTTGCGATTCATGTTTGCTCTCCAATCCCAGCGCATTTCGGAATTCCTCCATCGTCGGCTATGCTCCAGGCGAAGTCATCTGGAAGGCTTCGCGCCTGCGGCCGGTCTCCGGCCTACGATCGGCACCTCCAACGATTGGCCCAATATGTCGTTGTAGGTAATTGTGTTCTTGCCAACCAGGACAAGAAGATCGCGGCCAGTAGCGTACCGAACTGTGTTCATGTTGAGCGGCGGCGTGTACAGCACCAGATAGATTGTGTCCGCCACCTTGACCGAAACATCATAGCTGACAACATCGGAACCGGCATCCGCTGTGGCCTGATGAGGTTTGACATCAGTGATTGTGCCCACCTGATACTTCGCCGTGGATTGGCACAATGCGGGAAATGCCGCCAGGCAAATACAGATCGTGGACAGTAGCTTGAACATGGATTGCTCCTTTCATTCAGCAATGTTGGACAAGCAGGACCGTCACGGAAATCCAGCTCTCATGATGAGTTCCTCGATAGAAAACTTTTTTCGCTCGCGGAGATGGTTCCAGGTAATAAGAGGCACGGCTTCGCCCAAAACTGATGGTGCAAACGCGATGCCAGATCTCCGAAGCGAATCGTGGACTTGCTAATGAGGCAGATTTTCAATGCCTTTGCGCTTGAAGGCTTATCGCCGGAGCCCACGGGTTCTTCCGCGCACCCTTGTAACAGTCCGTCAGTTGCCAAAAGCTTGCCAAACATTTCTGACACGCGATATGCGGGGACCGCGCATTCGCGTGTTAGAGCGTTGGCATTGCGCTTGCAGGATCATGCACCGAGCGAGGCGGCAGCCGGTACAGGTGGCCCAGACGAACTCCGTAAGCCAACCAGCACGGAGCGCTGAGAGCGACAGATACTCGTGGCAAGTTAACCGTCGTACGCGGTCCTTGGCTGCGCCTCGCGTCTTCGCAATTCGGAGAACTTTTTGGAGGAAAAGCCTGTAGGGAGATTCGGGAGGGAAACAATGAGGCACGTCGAGACGATGCCGGGCGAACCGAACGCGAGCATGATTTCTTCGATCATCAATCTTGTTTGCCCACAATGTGGCGGACACATGAGGGACTTCGAATGCTGCGGCAGGTGCGGTAGGAACTGGCTCCCGGAATGGGAGTGGGCGCTCAACGCCACGAGAAGGCCCGCGGCGAGAGCAAAGGGTACGGGGTCGTCGCGTTGAGTTACTACTTGTGCGGCCGATCAATTCTTGCCTAGTCTAGCCGGACGCAAGCTAGTCTGACCACAGTCGCTATACTGAAGTCGCAATACGGGCGAAGCGTTTTCTGCTGCACGCTCATCGATCGCACACTTCGCAGATCCGAAGGCGCAGGAAAATCTTGATATGGAGACACTCTCTTGCTGCTAGAACTGGACCGCCGGTTCGGAATTCCGGAGGTTGCCCGGGTTCGCGAAGGCAATGGCGCGATGCCGCGAGTGCAGATCACCTCTTCCCTGTGCGAAGCCGAGATGTACCTGCACGGTGCACAAGTGACCTCCTGGAAGCCTGCGGGCAGTGATGAGGTGCTTTTTCTGAGCTCGAAATCGCATTGGACCGATGGTCAGGCAATCCGAGGTGGGATCCCGATCTGTTTCCCGTGGTTTCGGGCCAAGGCAAATAATCCCCAAGCTCCCGCACATGGGTTCGTGCGCACAAAGACCTGGCAGCTTGAATCCATTCTCAAAGAAGATGACGCGGTGGTCGTCACCATGGTTACGGAGAGTGGTGAAGATACTCGGCACTGGTGGCCGGGAGAGTTCCGACTCGTTCATCGAGCTACTTTCGGCTCTCAACTCAAGCTGGAGCTGGTTTGCACGAATACGGGGACAACGCCCCTGCGCTTCGAAGAAGCGCTCCACACCTACAACCGTGTGGCGGATGTTCAGGATGTGCGCTTGCACGGTCTGGACACGGTGAGCTTTCTGGACAACACTGAATCAAACAAGGAGAAGGCGCAGCGGGGTGAGGTGGCGATCACCTCGCAGACCGACAGCGCTTACCTGAATACCCGGAACACGGTGGAACTGTCGGACCCCAAGATGCGACGTCGAATTCGGCTGGCGAAGTCCAATTCGCTGACCACGGTCGTGTGGAACCCGTGGCGCGAAAAAGCGTCCGAGTTGCGGGATCTTGCGGATGGCGAATGGACGCAGTTCCTGTGTGTGGAAGCGAGCAACATTCTGGACGCCGTCGTTCACCTTGAGCCGCGCCAGGAGCATAGAATGACTGCCGTTCTCAGTGTTGAGAAACTCTAGCCCAATGGCCGGGCACGTCCTTCTATTTGGCTTCGGATGGAGTCACTGAGGGCAGCGCTACAACGACGGCTGTGTCTGACCCCGCAACCCCACGCGTACTCCTGGCCCGCGTTGCCTCCTGAGCCACGTCGCGCTCCAGAGCGTCGTGCAAGGCGCTGAGCACCTGATACTGCATCATTGCGATCTGGTATCTCTCTCCGATCAGATACTCCGCCTGTTCGCGAGTAAGTTGATTCGCTTGCTGGGCTCGAGAGATATTCACGACGTCGGCAGACATTCCCTGAGCGATCAGGTCCATGCCACGTTCGTATTCCTTCAGAACATCGATCGGCCCAAGCGGGAGTTCTGGTTTGATTGCCATCAGCTCGGCAAGTTGCGCGTTATTAGTTTTGGCGCTGGCAAGAACGTTTTCCAGCAGAGGCGGCTCCACCTCGCGCTCTTTCGTGTCATTTGAGTTAAGGCGGGACCTGCCATCACGGCAAGTGACAACAGTGCGCCAACCAGCGATCGCATTTTCATTTTGCTCCTTTGCCACCGCAGGCGCTCAGGTCGCGGCAGTCGTAATGGCCATCTCGGGCGTTTTTTTCAGAGTCCTAACCTTATGTTAGGCGGAGTTGAATCTCTTCCGAGAATCGCGCTGGCGAGAAATGCCACGTCTCGATCGTCGCAACGCTGTGCCCGGACCAGTTCCAGGCGGGCCTCTTCGGAAGCGTATTGCGTCCACATCACCCCGCACAAGAAAACATAATCTGCCCTCATTGCGTCTCCTCACCTGGAGTAAATTTGCGCGATCTCACGAAGCATCACTGCCCGTTACGATATTCATCACCGCTCGCTTGCAGAAGGAGCATTCGCAAGTCCAATTCGACTCCTGCCCGTGCCTGACTGTTTTTCCCTTCGATAGAGCCACTTGGAGGTCTCACGCGGAATGGGACAGCGTCGCTGTTCTATTCGGTTACGAAAAATCGCCAAGCACCTGACAGATGGCAGAAGCATTTGTGCCATCCGCAGGGCCCGTCCGCAGCGCTCAACTCTGCTCGCCAAGGCGCTTAAGCGTAGGCGTTAATCAGGTATCTCGCCGTAATTCCTGCCGCGGTCGATCTGGTACGGAGCTTGCTGGGTCGCGGTATGGCGAATACTGCCAGTTAGTCTCACGACGAAGGTTGCCGATCCCTATCTAAGGAGAAGTCATGAGATGAAGTCTTATTGTGGAGCGCTAACGAGTTTGTCTCGGCACGTGACAAACGGCTCGCCCATGCTATCCATTGGCCGTCGTCAATCGGCGTTCCAGGGTGAGCATTCGTTCGTAGCGACTTAACAATCTCGTCCAGGCCTCTTTGGGATTGGGCCGACAGTTGCTCCGAGTAAACCTGCGCAGGTCATTGGGAGACCAATGCTGAGGATCACTATCGTCGACACTCCGACCGAACAACGGCTTATGCTCTACGGTAAGCTCGTGGGCCCGTGGATCGGGGAGGTGCGAAGAGTCTGGGAGAATCTTCGCCGGCAACTTGGCAACCGGCGCTCTGTAATCGACCTCAATGAGGTGACGCTAATCGATGACAGTGCCGATCAGCTACTGGCGAGCATGTTGGAACAAGGGGCAGAGCTCGCCGCCCGCGGCACGGCAAATCGCTGGCTGATTCAGGCGATAAAAGCGGGAAAGACCCGGCTCGCCGCAAGGGCGCTGCGCCCGCGCGCGGCGGTTTTCTCCCACACCGTGAACACCGAGCGCAACGAGGTGACCACGATCGCCGAGGGAACCATCACACTCGACGACGTACGTGCCCACTTGGATCGTGAGAGGAGCGACTCTGCCCTGCCTTACCGGGAGTTGATCGACGCTCGGAACGCAGTCGTCAGGCTTTCCTGCTCCGAGCTTCAGCAAATTGTCGAACTCTTGCGGTCCCTGGCCCGCAGCCGCCGTCTGGGCCCAACCGCGGTTGTCGTATCGACCGATGTGGCTTACGGGATCATGAGAATGCTACAAATTCTGGTCGAAGATGTGTGCGTGTTGCAGCCTTTTCGTGATCTGGCAGCGGCAACGCTCTGGCTGGACGACGGGACCCAGTAAGGTCGGCGATTTTCAACCGGCAGCCGTCCCCGCCAGGCTGGATGGCGCTTCCTGAATGAGGTCCGAGCTTTGATGGTCTCGCTCTGGCCCAGAACACACCCGCCAGATCACTCCCATGGACGCCATGAGCGGTACGGCGAGGTAGATGCCAACGATTCCTCCGATCTCGCCGCCGACGAACACCGCGAAAACCGCCGCCAGAGGGTGGATCTCCAGCTGACGTCCCATGATCCGCGGTGAAGTGAAGTAGTCCTGAACCAGTCTCCAAATCGCGAGCAGCGCAGCCATAGAGATCCAGTGCGAGTGACTGACAATACCAACGCTCGTAATCGCGGCGAGCGCGCTCAGCCAACCAACCGCCGGGATGAACTCCAACAATCCCCCCAACACAGCCAGTATGATGGCGTGAGGAAATCGCAGAAGGACCAGGGCCGCGGCATAGAACGCGAAAGAAAGGCCACAGAGAAATACCTGGGCCCTTATGTATCGGGTGAGCATGATGTGGAGCTCGTTCGCTACGGCGCGAATCCCCGGGCGCCAGTCCGGGGGAAAAAACATCTGGATCAGCACATCGGCGATATGGTCACCATCGCGCAGGAAGAAAATTGCCAGCAGGGGAATGAGAATGAGCCACCCCAGCACTTGCGCAGCATTGGAAAGGTAATGATCTACGCCTCGTACCAGCCCCTGGATATCCACTCTGTGTCTCGCCAGGAAGGCACTGAAGCGAAATTCCTGTTGCTCGCTCCAACCGTATTTTCCTCCCAGTTCGGCCGCGATATCTCCGGTCGAGAGGCCATCCAGCAAGACGGGCACTTCATCCACCAGTTTCACAGTGTTTCTGGCAAGGCCTGGCGCAAATTCATAGCCCACCGCTGCAATCAGAATTACGAAGACGAGATAGACCTCCACGACTGCTGGTCCTCTCAAATTTCTGAAAAACAAGGAATGCCGCTGCAGGAACTTGACTACCGGATCAATCAGATAAGCAAAGAATATGGCAAGGACGAAGATCAGAATGATGCGCCGGGCGCTATATACGGCTGCGCAGACAACGGCAAAGAGCAGTATGGTCAGCAGGACGTCCGCGGTGCGGCGCTCAGGGAAGGCCATTGGTGGTTGTCTCTATCCGAGAAATTATGAGGTCTTTCCTCGCATCCTCCCGAACCCAGCAGACCTCGTGCAAATCACAAGCCACTCTCCGAAGGAACACCGTCGGCAATCGGTTGCGGGTTGAATCCCTTGTGGTCGGGCCCGGGCTTACCGGCGGAAAGCCACTCTGAGGGCGAACCTGGTCCCAAGCTCACTCTTCCTTCCTGCTGTCCCTCGCATTCGGAGTAGAACCACTTCGAGAAATGTCGCGTTTGTCTTTGGACGAAGAGTTTGTCAAAAGACGAAGAAGCCAAATGGTGCGAAATGGAGAAAACGCGCTCAATCCGCGAATTTGGTCTTGGCACCGGGAGTGCACTATACCTCTGCGAACCGGGGCGCCATTGCGCACTCCCAGATTTCTACGACTAGCCGCATTTCGAGAGGAGGTAGACCGTGGCTTCAGAAGCAGCAAGTGCCACCGTAACCGAACCCGTGAAGCCCACGCTTGCTCCTGTTCGAGCAGCAGAGCCTGAGCACGTTCCTCCGCCACACGGCCCGATATGGCAACGATATGGAACTCCAGCGCTGGTGGTAGTGCTGGCTGCAGCCGTCCTATTTACGATCACTTGGAACTGGAATTCATGGGAGGGTGGACGGATCGAACAGGTCACAGACGACGCTTATGTGCGGGGCGATCTTACGCCACTGAGCACAAAGGTTGCGGGAATCGTTCGCGATGTAAAGGTCTCTGACTACCAAACCGTCCGCCATGGCGACCTTCTGGTTCAGCTCGACGATGACGATTACCGTGCACAGGTAGCCCAGGCGAGTGCGGCGGTGGCAGCCGCAAACGCGGCCATCGAAAACAACCGACGCCAGAAACAATTGCAGCAAGCCAAAATCGACCGGTCGCTCGCCGGAGTATCGCAGGCACAAGCCGAAATCTCGGCGGCGCAAGCGGGAATCGCGGCCGCCCAGGCCCAGTTGGACCGGACCCTTCCTGAACGCCGGCGGCAGGAAGCTCTGATCGAGTCGAATTCCACGACGCGCCAGAATGTGGAACAAGCGGTGGCCGCCGAAGAAGGCTCACGCGCCCAACTGCTCAACAGTCAGGCCTCACTCGAGCAGGCCAAGGCAACGCTCGCCAGTAGTCAATCGGCAGTCGATGCCGAGCGCCGCGGGCTCGACGTTCTGAATTCGCAGGAACTCCAACTCATCGCGGACTTACACGCCAAGGAAGCTTCTCTCACGGTCGCGCAGGTAAACCTCGGCTACACGACGATTGAGGCGCCCGCTGACGGCACCGTGGGCGAGAGGCAGGTTCGACCCGGCCAGTTGGTATCTCCCGGAACACAAGTCATTCCATTCGTCAGCCAGATCAAGTGGGTTGAGGCTAATTATCGCGAGACGCAACTCATCAACGTGAGAGTCGGCGACCCGGCGGAAATCCGCGTCGATGCGTACCCTGGAGAGGTCATCTATGGCAAAGTCATCGAGATTGCTCCCGCCAGCGGATCGCAGTTTGCCTTGCTGCCGCCCGACAACGCAACCGGCAACTTCACCAAGGTCGTGCAGCGTGTTCCTGTAAAAATCGCGCTGGATGATGCCAGCTGGGCAGCGAAACTGCGACCTGGTCTTTCCGTAATTGCCACTGTCCGCACCAGACGATAACCGGGTACATCATGGCTGCTTCGACGATTACAACTCGTTTACCCACTCCGCTGGAGTTTGCGCAAGCTACGGCTAAGGCAATCCCCTCGGAAATCTCGACGCGATCTCTATTAGGGATAATCGGGGTCCTCATCGGCGCCGGCCTCGTCACCCTTACCGGTCGCATGCTTACGATGGGGCTTGCGGATCTGAAGGGCCACGTCGGCATCAGTTATGACCAGGGCGCGTGGCTCGACAGCGCCTATAACGCGTCCCTCATGTTTATCGGGCCGTTTAGCGTGTACTTCGGAGGTTTGCTCGGGCCACGGCGCGTCCTGCTATTTGCGGCTGGAATATTTACTGCGACCTGCATCTACCTGCCGCTTATACATAATTACAGCCTGCTAATTGTGGTGTTGATCGTTGCAGGGCTGACATCAGGCACCTTTTATCCGCTCACCCTGACTACTGCCCTTCGAACCAGTCCGTTGCGATTCCTGCCTATTACGATGGCGTTCTATGCCTCGGCTATCGATGGATCGGTCAACGTAGCGCCCTCGCTCTATGGCTGGTACCGCGACCATCTTTCGTGGCATTGGATGTTTTGGAATTCGGCGCTGATTGCGCCGGTGATGATGATCTGTATTTATTTCGGCGTGCCGGCGGCCCCGCCCCGAAAGAAGGATAGTGCGCCGCCCAGCTTCGCGGGTTTCCTGTATCTCAGCGCCGGGTTGGCCCTGATGTTTGCCGCCCTCCAGCAAGGGGAGAGGCTCGACTGGTGGCGCTCCGGAGTATTCAACGCTTTGTTTTGGTCCGGCGCGTTCTTCACACTTTGCGCGCTCATACGGCGACTGTCCGGTCCGAACGCCCTGGTCGCGCTTCCCTATCTCTGGCGGTGGAACACTGTCCTGCTCGGAAATCTGCTGTTCTGGTTTCGCTTTACTCTCACCGGCACGATCATCCTGATACCGCAGTCGCTGGCCATTCACGGCTTCGAAGCCGACCAGATCGGGCCGGCCGTAATCTGGAGCGCCGCTCCTCTATTGTTGATTACTCTTACAGCCGGGCTGCTGATGCTTCGCAATCTAGATCCTCGTCTGCTGCTGGCTGCGGGCTTGGCCTGCACAGCCTTCGCGGCCTACTTGAACGCCCAGTACACGACGGCCTGGTCGGCAGCGAACTACTATCGCACCGAACTGCTCATGGGCGTGGGGCAATCGGTTGCTCTCATAGGGCTGGTGGGATGCATCATCCTGCAGGGCGTCTTCTCGGGGGGATTGATGAAACCTCAGTGGATCCTGACATTTTCCGCGATGTTTCATACGATCCGCTTATTTGGTGGAACTGCTGGGGCCATCTACATGGGTCACTTTCTCGCCGATCGCGAGAAGCTGCACTCAAATCTTTTGGGGCTGCACGTAACCCAGGGAAGCTGGATCACGGACGCGAATCTTCACGCCTTGGCTGCGGGGGTTTACGCCAAATCATCTGGCGCGGCTGCGGCGGCCGCCCGTGCTGCCGACCTGATCGGAGCCCGGCTGCGTCTTCAGGCGTACGCGTTGAGTCTCATTGACGGGTTCCTCCTGGTGGCATGGGCTTGCTTTCTGGGCCTTCTCCTGACCGCATTGCTGCGCAAGTCACCGCTGAACTATGGCGACCTCAGCGCCCTTCAGCAGGAAGTGTCCTCGCGCCCGGAGGCAAAATCATGAGCGCTCGGGTTTGGCGTTCGCTCATTTGTCTGACTGCTCCCGGGTGTCTCTCGATGAAGGTTGACCTACTGTGCTCTGCACGATGCTGGAGGAACATTTCATGAAAAATCTGAAAAACGCCATCGGTGTGGTGGTGGCCTGCGCCTGCGCCATGGCGTCTGGGGCGATGGCGCAAGAACGACGCTTGACGATCCAAGAAGCCATCGACCTTGCGCTACACGCAAACCATAGCCTGCGAGCAGCATCCTACGAGGTCTCGGCAGAGGAAGAGAAACGACGCATCGCCAGGTCCAGCTACTTTCCCTCAATCACGAACGAATCGAATCTCCTGCACATCACCGATCTGCAGCGCATCGAGGTACCGCCAGGAACCTTCGGTGCAGGCATTCCGGCGTCGAATGTTTTTCTGACGCAAGGAACAAAGACGTTCGAATCGAGCGGCACCATGATTGCGCAGCCCATCACACAACTCATCAAGATCCACCAGCAAAACAAAATCGCCGTGGCCGACGTCAACCTCTCCCAAGCCTCACTAAAGAAAGCATCAACTGATGTAGTTTTCCGGGTACATGAACTGTACTATCGCGTCCTCACAAGCCAACTGCAGAAAGAGGCAGCGGAGCTGCAGATTACGTCCGGAAGCGAGAATCTCAACGAGGACGTCGAGCAGGTCAAAAACGGCAGTCTTCTTGAAGTGGCGCGCATTGAGAGCCGCGCCAGCCTGCTCGAAGCCAAGCAGGCACTGCTGACCACCGATATGCAGATCGCCGACCTCACCGTCCAGTTGAACGAGGTACTCGGACTGCCGCTGAATACCAAACTTGTCCTCGATCCCAATGTTGACGTTTCACTCGATCTTCCGCCACGTGAGGAGTCGCTGACAGCAGCGATCAACGACAACCTGGAAATCAAAGAAGCGGTGCAGGCGCTTGCCAAGGCCCGGGCGGCACACTCTGCAGCCAAGGCGGAATACATTCCCGATGTCACGGCCTTTGCCCGCCACAGCTATCAAAACGGAGTGCCGCTCCTGGATCGGAACTTCGGCACCTTCGGCATCCGATTGAGCTATGACGTCTTCGATGGGGGCAAACGCAGGGCAACCATTCGAGAACGGCGGGATGAGGTGTCCCAGGCTGAAGAGAACCTCGAGCAGGTTAAGGACGAAATCGAGGTCCGCATCAACATGATCTATAACCGTCTCGAAGTCGCGCGCGCCATGGTAGAAGTCAGGAAAGAATATCTGACGGCGCGTCAGGAAAATGCCCGTCTCTCTGAATACCAGTTTAAGCAAGGCATCACGTTGGCGTCCCAACGCGACGCATCGCGGGCTCAGGCCATGAAGGCTCAGGCCGGATTACTGGACGCAAGCCTCAATTACTTGTTGGCGCGCGATGATCTGAACAGGGCGCTGGGAGGTACGACTCCCTAGCAGTCTTTTCATGGGGGAATTGCATGAACTCAGTGACGTGACCACAGGGAGAACAGAATGCTCAGGAGTTGCAGGATAAGCATAGCGGCGACCTAAACGTTGGGAGTGAATTTCGAGGTACCAATACCGGGTCACAAAGAATTCAGAAAGGCTCTTATGTCGAAAAAAGTCGCAGACGTGTTGTGGGAGATGCTGGCGAAGGCTGGAGTCAAGCGCTGTTATGGAATCGTCGGAGACGCTCTGAATCCTGTAGTGGACGCACTGCGCCGAAATGGCGCAATTGAACTTGTTGTTGTTCGTAATGAGGAGTACGGAACATTTGCCGCGGTCGCAGAGGCTTACTTCACCGGCAACCCAGTGGCGGTGTGCGGAACCGCGGGGCCCGGAGTTGTCCATCTGTTCAACGGATTGATGGACGCGCGGAAAGAGGGAGCGCCCGTTATCGCCATCGCCGGGGATGTAGAGACGAGCATTCTTGACACATCTGCGCTCGAAGAGCTGAACCCGTACAAGTTTTTCGAGGCGGCTTCTCTCTATACCGCGCGGCTGGTGAATCCGGAGCAGGCGCGCGCGGTCATCAGCACTGCCATCATCACCGCTGTTGCGGAAAAGGGTCCGACCGTTCTTGCCATACCTGGCGATGTCGCGTCCGCCGATGCTCCGGACGAGCCTACCGACTTCACCATTGCAGGCCCGGCGATTCTGAGACCTTCCGATGCAGACCTTGAAAAATTGGT
>JBEKXO010000133.1:0-12672 GCA_049511995.1 Terriglobales bacterium | reverse complement strand
CGGAGGACGATGGACTCGAACCGTAACGGCTGACTAGGCCACTCGACCGTTTGAGAGGAAGCGTCCAGTACCCACTGGCAACGTCCTCCAGACGCAACCTATCGCCTGCGTAGCATTTCCCCTGCCCTCGGCCCGCACAATCCCACAAAAGTAGCTACTCGAGATTGGTAAGAATGCCGTTACCTTCGCGAATTTCCGCGAGGGGACGCGCGGCTAGTAAAGCGCCTGTGGCTTGTCTTCAGTCATGTAGCTGTCGCCGACGGAAGTCAAAGTCCCCGCCCTGTCGCAAAAAGCGCGACAAGGACGGGGCACCCATGGCGCTTCTTAGAAATTCAAAAGCCCCGCTAGTCAGGCGGGGCTCAGACATTTGCCAGTTGGTACGCTACTTGCCAAACATCGTAATTATAACATCGTCGATCAAATCCGATGACCGTTACGAATGTCGAGGGCCGTGCGGAGGACGACGGAGTCGAACCGTAATGGCTGACTAAGCCACTCGACTACTTGGCAAGTAACGTCCAGTACCCACTGGCAACGTCCTCCAGGCGCGACTTGCGTGGACTTAATATTCGCTTTGCCTCAACAATTCGCAATCCCACGAAAGTAGCCGCTCCAGAGGAGGCGGGTCAGCGGGCGGCCCACTCTAACTTCCCCGAAAATTCAAAAGCCCCGCTAGTCAGGCGGGGCTCGGGAGGACGACGGACTTGAACCGTAATGGCTGACTAGGCCACTCGACTGTTTGATAAACAGCGTCCAGTACCCACTGGCAACGTCCTCCAGACGCGGTCTATCTTGCGAGAGTATTGGACGTGCCCGAAAGGAATACAAGCCCACGAAAGTATCTACCTCCGCATTCATCGAAGCAATTCGTCAAAGTCCCCGCCCTGTCGCGAAAGGCGCGACAAGGACGGGGCACCCACGGCGCTCCTTAGAAAATCAAAAGCCCCGCT
Source organism: Terriglobales bacterium (assembly GCA_049511995.1). Taxonomy (GTDB): domain Bacteria; phylum Acidobacteriota; class Terriglobia; order Terriglobales; family Acidobacteriaceae; genus Acidiflorens. The sequence goes on along the minus strand of JBEKXO010000133.1, from coordinate 11,722 downwards.
AGTCAGACGGGGCTCGACGCGTTGCCAGTGGGTACGCTATCTGCCAAACATCATGATTGTAGCGCATGACATTCACTTCGCACTCGTCTTCAATGCACCGTGCCTACAAAAAGCCTCCCGATTTGAAACGCAACCCGAAAATGTTCCGTCGACGGCTCTTCCTTCCGCGATCGCGCCGGTAAGCGGTGAAGGGCGGTGCTTCCCCAGCGCAGCGTGATTGCGCATCGTCGCGGGGGAGGAGTGAGTCCAATAGAATTGGAGTGGAACGAAAAGAGATGGACGAGGACAGAATGAAAATCGGGGTTCTAGCCTTGCAGGGTGACTTCGACGCGCATCGCCGGCGGCTTGAAGAGCTGGGCGCGGAAGTTGTTCTGGTCAGAAAGCCGGAGCAACTCGGCGAGATCGACGGTCTCGTCATTCCTGGCGGGGAGTCGGGGACATTTCTCAAGCTGCTTGGCGAGGACGGGCTGGCCAAGCTCAAAGATTTCGTCCGCGTGAAGCCGACGTTTGGGACTTGCGCGGGATGCATACTGCTCGCGGCCGACGTTGAGAATCCGAAGCAGGCTGGCCTGGGCGCACTCGATATCACGGTGCGCCGCAACGCTTACGGACGCCAGATCGACAGCTCCATACGCGAAGGAAAATTTCTTAGCGACCCGATTGAGATGGTTTTTATACGCGCTCCGAAGATCGAGCGCGTGGGCGAGGGCGTGGAAGTGATTGCGACGGAAGGGAAGGACCCTGTGCTGGTGCGCCAGGGCAAGACGATGGCGGCGACGTTTCATCCCGAATTGAGCGATGATCCCCGCATCCATCAGTATTTTCTGGACCTGGTGGCGAATGGAAAACCCGCTGGCAAGTAACTGCTGCCCGAGAAGCGAGGACGGACGCGGCGATCCTATTCCGGTCAAATTCCAATCGTCAAATTCCAATCGAAGACGGACTGACTCCACTACATTACGCATCGACTGAACGAACTGCCTTACTCACTGAGCCGCCTTTGTACTGCTTGCTGTCCCCGGATTATTATTGGGAAATCTGGAGAGGAACTTATGAGAGCACGTATTCCCCGTCGGTTTTTCCAGGCGACATTGACTGTCGTCGCGTTGATTTTTCCGGCTTCGACGCTGACCGCCCAGGACGCGCATTTTCACAACGCGCCCGCATCCAGCAGTCAGGTGAAGAATCCGTACGCCGGGCAACAAGCGGCCATATCGGCAGGCGCAAAACTCTATAGCGCAAGCTGCGGCGCCTGTCATGGCAACGCCGGACAAGGGACAGGGAACATCCCTCCGCTGGCGCACGGCCCCACGCAATCGGTATCGGACGGAGAAGTCTTCTGGTTTATTACAACCGGATCGGTCGATAACGGCATGCCTGCCTGGGCCAGCATGCCTGAGCAAGAACGATGGCAGATTGTCGCCTACTTAAAGACGCTGAAGAATTCGACGAATGCAACGACGAATGATTCCGCTACCAGCGACTTCAAGCCCGTGAAGACAGATGCACCGCCGCCACAACCGCCGTTCACCGATTTTCGCTACGAGGAGCCGGGAAAAACCCGCAAGATCACAGTACAAGATCTTCCGGCGCCGTACGCCACGGAGACGGCGAGCAACGGGCCTCAAGTGGTGGCGCGTCCGAGCGGCGCATGGCCGAAAGCCCCGACTGGATTTACAGTGCAACAATACGCCGCGGGACTGCATAATCCGCGGCTGATCCGGACTGCACCCAACGGCGACTTTTTTCTGGCCGAAAGCAGCGCCGGCGAGATCAAAGTGTTCCGCGGAATTACCAGCGATGGTAAACCTGAACAGGTCGATGTTTTTGCCACCGGACTGAACGAGCCTTATGGCATCGCCTTCTATCCCCCGGGAGACAATCCTCAATGGGTCTATGTAGGAGACACCGATTCTGTCGTCCGCTTTCCGTATAAGAATGGAGACATGAAGGCGAGCGGACCGGCCCAGCATATTGTGGACTTGCCTCACGGCAGTGGACATTGGACCCGCGACCTGCAATTCACTGCCGAGGGCAAGAAAATGTTCGTTGCAGTCGGTTCGGCGTCGAATGTCGACGATCCCGACACCACGCCGCAGGAAAAGAATCGCGCCGACATTCTGGAATTCAACCCCGATGGCTCAGACATGCGCGTATACGCCTACGGTATCCGCAATGCCGGAGGCGGGCTGGCGATCAATCCTAAGACGGGCGACCTATGGTGCTCGGTCAATGAGCGCGACGGCTTGGGCGACAATCTCGTTCCTGACTACATCACACACGTCGAAGAAGGCGGCTTCTATGGTTGGCCGTGGTGGTACATCGGCAGCCATCAGGACCCACGCCACAAGGGCAAACATCCGGAGCTAAGAGATAAAGCCATCGTCCCCGACGTTCTATTGCAGCCTCACAACGCTTCGCTCGAAATGACGTTCTATGAGGGCAAGCAGTTTCCGGCGGAATATCAGGGCGATATTTTCGCCTCCCAGCACGGTTCGTGGAACCGGTCGGTGCGCACCGGCTATGAAGTGATTCGCGTACCCCTGCACCAATCAAATCGGGCCAGCGGCGAGTACGAGGATTTTGTGACCGGATTCGCGGTTGACAATGGGCACGTATGGGGAAGACCCGTCGGCATCACCGTGGGTCACGATGGATCGCTGCTCGTTACCGACGATGGTTCGAACTCCATCTGGCGGGTCAGCTACACGGGACACCAATAGCCGGCGCGAGCGAACCGATGGAAATCAACCTGCCAAGAGGACGCCGAAGAAGATCGGTGGCATCGTTGCTCACTGGAATCGCGACTCTGGGATTGTGTGCTTTTCAATTCGGAGATCGTAATGAGTTGAACAAGATGCCATTCGCGAAAGTACAGGCTTTAGCCGACGACTTGCCAAAAGCGCGGAGCCTGGCCAAGCAGGGAAACATCGATTTCCTGGTAGGACAAGCAGTGCCCGGAAAACCTGTGACGCTGCGAGGTGAGGTCACTGACGCGAATTGTTATCTTGGCACTCACACGCACGCTTACGATCATGCGTTTTGTGCCAAGCTATGCGCCGCCGCCGGCGCTCCGCTGTTATTTGTTTCCGACCAGGGCGGAGAAGTCTATCTTGTCCTTAATGAACGGAATGGAATACGGCTTCCCGCGGACGTTCTCGACCGTATAGGTGTTCCCGGGATCGTGGTAAGAGGCAGAGTGCTCGAGTCCGACGGAACGCGCGCCGTGGCAATTGAGGAGTTGGCGCAATAAACGCGGTCCTATTGAGGAAAATCTCATGCCTTGTGGACGGCGCCGTCGATATTGGGCATTATGAGGACCAACTGATGAGCTGACGATAAAGGGGGTTGCCGAGGGGGCTCTCGGCAAATGGGATCAATTGCTCAAGCGGCGGCGAATCACTGCGGCCAAGCCAATCAGGCCGCTTCCGAGTAAGGCGAGAACGCCAGGTTCAGGAAAAGTAGAGGACCTCACGACGGCGGTTGCGGCAAACGAATTTGAAGCCAGAGTCAGGACGAGCAGTACGACAGGGCCCACGTTGCGCACGGTGAAGCTCCTTTCATCATGGGTAGTGGCAAGCGGTTTTCCAAATCGCTGCCATTTACAAGCTGTTCAAACAGCTCTATTTTCGGGGAATTTCAGTCGCTTGAGCCAACCTTTGGCAGGTTTTTCCAGAGGGCGGTCGCCCGGGTGTGCAGAAGATTGCACAGTTGTGTCGGTCACTCTTCCTCTTCTGGCTCTGGGTGCGGGTTTTGGCCCAATCCGGTATGCTGTGAACTTCTGATTTCAGCCCTACATGGAACCTGCTCCTGAACTGCCAATTAGCCGCGTGTCGCTTGCGTCTTACGCGCGGCTGATCGGCGGCAACCGGAACGTTCGCCGCCTGTGGAGCGCGCAGGTGGTCAGCGAAATCGGCGACTGGTTTTACACCCTCGCGATCTACAACCTGCTGCTGCAACTTACCGGTCGCGCCGGATCGGTCGCGCTTGCGCTGGTGCTGCAAGTTCTGCCACAAACTTTCATTGGCCCAACTGCTGGAGTCGTCAACGATCGCCTGCGTCGCAAGCAGGTCATGATCGCGTCCGATATTGGACGCATGTTGATCGTGCTTTGCATGTTGTTCGTGCGCTCGAAAGAAAATGTTTGGATCGTCTATCCGCTGCTGATGGCCGAGACCGTGCTGGTTGCGTTCTTTGAGCCCGCGCGCAACGCCGTGATTCCGAACATCGTCGAGAGGGAAGACATCGTGGTGGCGAACACGCTTTCATCGACCACTTGGAGTGTCAACCTGATGCTGGGCGCAACGCTCGGAGGCTTTGTCGCGGCGTTCTTTGGACGCGATACCGTCTTCCTGTTGAATGCGCTTTCGTTCGTGGCTTCTGCTGCACTGATTTGGGGAATGCGCTTCCCCGAAGCACACGTGGAAGACGGTCATCCGTTTCGCGCAAAGGAGTTGATCGACTTTTCGCCGATCATCGCGGGGATTCGCTACGTGCGCGCGCATGTGAAGCTGCGCTCGGCGATTCTGGTGAAATTCGGCAACCTGATCGTCGGCCCGAGCTGGGTGCTCTTCACCGTGATGGGACAAAACGAGTTCGCCATCCGTTGGCGTGGAATGGCTCCCGAACGCGGCGCGTTTCTTGGGATGAGTTTGCTGCTGGGCGCACGCGGCGTAGGTGCGCTGCTCGGCCCGCTCTTCGCGGCATCATGGGCTGGTCACTGGCAGCGTCGGTTGGAAGCCGCAATCTTCTGGGGATACATGGCAGCGGCCACTGGCTATACGCTGATCGGCGTCTCCGGCCATCTCTGGCAGGCGTGTTTATGCGTGGCTTTGGCGCACGCCGGGAGTTCGGTCGTGTGGGTATTTTCGACGACGCTGTTGCAGATGCAAAGCGAAGACAAATTCCGCGGACGCGTCTTTGCCGCCGACCTCTGCCTGTGCATGGTGACCATCGCCGCAGGCGCCTATCTCGCCGGACGCTTCGTCGATTGGGGATTTGCGGCGCGCAATGTTGCCAGTGTTGCGGGGATGTTGATGGTGATTCCTGCGGGGCTGTGGGGATTGTCGATAAGAAATCGAGCGATCGGATGACCGGACCATTGGGCGATTGGAAATACGCGGCTTTCAGATGGCCCGATGACCCGACGGCGCGACCACCCGATTCACAAGAGTTGGTCGATCTTCGCCGCCAGAATGAAATCCGACTCGGTCAGCCCGTCCACGGCGTGCGTCCAGGTGGTGATTTCGACCTTGCCCCATCCCAGCAGAATGTCGGGATGGTGGCCTTGCTGCTCGGCGACCTCGCCCACTTTATTCACGAAAGCCAGCGCAGACTTGAAATCGGGGAACTTGAAGCTTCGCACGATGTGGTGCTCGTCCACGATTTTCCACTGTGTGGGATCGGCAAGTTGACGATGGAGTTCGGTCAGTTTGGCTCCCTGGAGCGGCGGCACGCCGCCGCGGCAGGGAACGCAGTTTCGATCCGTAAGCTTGGAACTGCTCAAGTCGAAACTCCTAGAACGGAATGTCTTCGTCCGTGATTGGAGAACTTCCAACTGGAGCGTGTTCGGGCTCCGGCGCACTCTGGTCAAAACTGTTGCCACTGCTTGACGATGCGATGCCGCGCGAGCCGCCCGAATACTCGCCACCACCACCGCCTTCGCCGCGTCCGCTGAGCAGAACGAGGTCGTTGGCGACGATCTCGGTCTTGTACATCTTCTTGCCGGTTTCTTTGTCGTCCCAGGAGCCGGTGCGCAGGCTGCCCTCGATGTAGCACTTGCCGCCCTTTTTCAGATACTGGCCAATGATTTCGGCCAGCTTCTGGAAGGCTACGATGTTGTGCCACTCGGTGCGGTCCTGCCAGTTGCCCTCTTTGTCTTTGAAACGCTCGTTGGTGGCGATGGAGAACTTGGCGACCGGCATGCCGCCTTGCGTGTACTTCATTTCGGGATCTTTGCCGAGGTTTCCAATCAGGATGACTTTATTGACGCTTTTCATGAGGCGGGCTCCTTCGCGAATGCTTCGAGAGGCTCACTATAACAGAATCGGGGATGTCATAGGCAGTGAGCCACGTACAAGAAATATGTGATGAATCGGGCGGCTGCAAACCCGAAGTGGAACACCCTTCCTTCTAACTTTTACGCAATGCGCGAGCCGTCGACAAGTTTTGCTTTACTCGGACTTTCACCAGTTTTTCGATCAGACCGTAAGGGATAGGTCGGTCGAGCGGAAATCGCAAGTTGCCTTTTTCCCCTGCATATGGTGAGACCGCTTTTTGTAACGTCGCATTGCCCTTCACATTCACGGGCGGAAAGAATCCGATGTGTTTTTTGAATGCGGCAAAGTGAACCAAATTGCCGCTAAGTGTAAAGGTTGGCATGTTGTAGCGGATCGTCTCCTCGGCATCGGGCGCCGCTTTCCTGATTGTCGCCCGTATCGTTTCGAGGATCGCGCGAACATCCGGCGGAAACGATGCGATGTATTCGTCAACGTTCATGGGAGTCGCGCGACCGGCGGACATGCTCAATTCTCCGGGGGATTTAGGGGAAGATCTGAAACAGCATTAAATAGACAATCACGCCGGTCACGGAAACGTAGAGCCAGATGGGAAACGTCCAACGGGCAATCGCTCGATGCCGATCAAATTGCCCTCGCAGTCCGCGGGTCAGCGTAACGAGCACCATGGGTACAACAACGATCGCCAGAGTCGTGTGCGAAATCAGAATGGTGAAGTAGAGGATCCGCGTCCATCCCGTACCCTGAAAATAAATGATGCCGCCGTGATGCGGCCAATGATAGTAGAGATATGAGACCAGGAACAGGGAAGAGGTAACGAATGCCGTGATCATCACGGCGCGATGCGCAGCAATTTTGCGGCGGGCGATGAGCATTCGCCCGGTAACCAGCAAGACTGCGCTCAATCCGTTGAGCGTGGCATTGATCTTAGGGAAGATTGAGTAGTCGGTCATGGGAGAAGATTATTTGTACGGGGAACGGAGAGAGTTGGCAAGCGCCGAAGGTTGGGCGGGCGAGAGGTCAGAGGTTAGAGGTCAGATTGCAGAGGTGAAAAGCAAGTACGGGTTTCACCTCTGCAATCTGACCTCCGACCTCTGACCTGCTTTGCGTATAGAATATTCACACAATGCCTGATGTCGAGATCCCACAGCCGCCAGCCCCAGCGGCCACCAAAGAGTCTGCCTCGCACCCGTTGCCAGTTATGGCAGTGTGGGCGCGCGACCTTCTGGTCTCGCTCGCCATTTCGGCATTTATCATCATCTTTCTCTATCAGCCGGTGAAGGTGGAGGGCACCAGCATGATGCCCGGCCTCGAAGATCAGGAGCGGATCTTCGTCAACAAATTCGTCTATCGCTGGGAGCCTATTGAGCGCGGCGATATCGTTGTCTTCCGCTATCCGCGCGACACCACGAAGAGCTACATCAAACGAGTCATCGGCCTAGCCGGCGACCGCATCCGCATCGAGAATGGTGAGGTCTACGTGAATGGCCAGGCGCTGGACGAGGATTACGTGCCCAACGATTATGCCGACGCCCGGTCCTACCCTGAGATCGTGGTACCGAAGAATAGCTACTTCGTTCTCGGCGACCATCGCACCATGTCGAACGACAGCCGCGACTTCGGTCCTGTGAACGAGCGCTATATTTATGGCAAAGCCGTCTTCGGATATTGGCCTATGGAGAAGCTGGGAAGGCTGCGATGATCCAGTTCTCAGCTTTCAGTTTTTAGCTGGCAGTAACGGCAACATGACTTCGCACATCCAGCCTCTGGCCCACACACCTCCTTATGCTTGGGTTTTTTGGGCGGTATTTTTAGTCGCCTACGTGCCGGAATTTCTCGTCGTTACGCGTGCTAAGCCAGCTCCAGGAGACAAGACTGATCGCGGATCGATGACATTGATCATCATCGCTTCGTGGCTGGCTTTTCCTGCTGCATTCGCGGTCGCATCCTGGTCGAGGTTCGCGATGCCCGGTAATCCTGTCGTCTGGTTTGCGCTCGGCCTCGCGGTTCTGCTGGCGGGGTCAGCGCTGCGCCGCTATTGCTTCCGCACTCTCGGCCGTTACTTCACCGGCAACGTGAAGGTGCAAGCCGACCAACCGGTAATTCAAGAGGGCTTATATCGCTTCGTGCGCCATCCTTCTTATACCGGCGGCATGCTCATGTACCTTGGCACCGGACTGGCGCTCACAAACTGGCTCAGCACTCTTATCGTGGTAGGCATGGGTATTGTGACCTATTCATATCGCGTGCGGGTGGAGGAGAACGCTCTCGCAAGCTCAATCGGCACGCCCTATGTGGAATACATGCGGCGAACGAAGCGCTTCGTTCCGTTCGTTTTCTGAAAGACAAAATCATCCAGCGAGTAGCCGAGTCTGAAGTTTTACCGAGAGCTGACAACTGATAGCTGAGGGCTAATCACACTTTCTGCTGACACCATCTCGCCTAACTGCTAGAATCTGTAAAATCCACTCCACAGGAGTTGCAATGCAAGCGATCCTTGCGCTCGAAGACGGCAGAGTCTTCCGAGGCAAAGGCTACGGCGCTAAAGGCGAATGCTCCGGCGAAGTCGTTTTTAATACTTCCATCACCGGCTACCAGGAAATTTTCACCGACCCATCCTACGCAGGGCAGATCGTCGTCCTGACCAATCCAGAAATCGGAAACTACGGCACCAATCCCGAAGACAGCGAATCGCAGCGGCCCTACATCGAGGGCCTGATCGTGCGCGAGTTTTCAAAAGTCAGCTCCAACTGGCGCTCGCAGCAAGTCACCGACGAGTTCATGGAGCAGTTCAGGATTCCCGTGCTAGCCGATATCGACACCCGAGCGCTAGTGCGCCACCTGCGCGACAACGGCGTGATGCGCGGAGTGATTTCAACCCTCGAAGAGGACACTGACAAACTGGTTGCCAAGTCGCGGGCAATCCCAAAGATGGACGGCCAGGACCTGGCCAAAGTCGTGTCGACGAACCATACCTACGTGTGGGAGACCGGCGAGCGCTCTCACCTGCCCGACGAAGTGGTCGGAGTCAAAGACGAACCAGCGCGCTTCCACGTAGTCGCCTACGATTTCGGCATCAAGCAGAATATCCTGCGCAAACTGCGCGGAGAAGGTTGTAAGGTGACGGTTGTCCCGGCGCAGACCACAGCCGAAGATGTGCTGGCCCTGAAGCCCGACGGCGTCTTCCTGTCAAACGGCCCCGGCGATCCCGAGCCCTGCACCTATGCGGTCGACAACATAAGACGTTTGATGGGGAGACAGCCGATCTTCGGAATCTGCCTGGGCCATCAGATCGCGGGTATAGCTCTAGGAGGCAAAACCTTCAAGCTGAAATTCGGCCACCACGGCGGGAATCATCCCGTAAAGCAGCTAGCCACCGGTAAGATCGAGATCACCGCCCACAACCACAACTTCGCCGTAGATCCCGATTCACTCCCGCAAAGCGAAGTCGAATTAACCCACATGGATCTAAACGACAATACGCTCGAAGGCATGCGCCATCGAAATCTGCCGCTGTTCACGGTGCAGTACCACCCGGAAGCGGCGCCAGGTCCACACGATTCGCACTATCTGTTTAAGGACTTTGTGAAGATGATGGAGGAGTGCAAGCGGTAACAAAGAATTGTCATCCCGAGCGCAGCGAGGGATCTGCAGTCTGCTGACACAGTGACACGATTGGCCGCGTGCTGCGGAGGATTAAAGTTTGCGAGAAGAGAAGCGCTATCACGTCTACATTATGGCAAGCCGCTCGTTGACTCTATACACCGGAGTTACGGGAAGCGTTTACCGCCGTGCGCTGCAGCATAAGGCAGGAGAGATCGAAGGCTTCACGAAGAAGTACCACATTAATCGGCTGGTTTACTACGAGACTTTCAAGTATGTGAACGCTGCCATCGCTCGAGAAAAACAAATCAAGGCATGGACCCGGGCCAAGCGCGTGGCTTTGATCAAGACTATGAACCCAGCGTGGCAGGACCTCGCCGAAGGTTGGGGTGAGCAAACAGAACTGCAGATCCCTCGCTTCGTTCGGGATGACAATCCTAAAACTGATGACGGGCCTAGAAGTAACGACAAAAGATTTCCGGCAGAAGCCGGTAAAAATACCGCCGCACCCCTTCAAAGCAAGGCCAAGACCGCATAATGCCCAAACGAACTGACATCTCGAAGATCCTAATCCTAGGCTCCGGCCCCATCGTCATCGGCCAATCGGCGGAGTTTGACTACTCTGGCACGCAGGCTTGCAAGGCGCTCAAGTCGGAGGGCTTTGAAGTTGTGCTGGCGAACTCGAATCCGGCCACCATCATGACCGACCCCGAGTCGGCCGACCGCACTTATATCGAGCCGCTGACGCGTGAATATCTCGAAGAGATCATTCGCGTCGAGCGAGAGATGGCGCCCACCGCGGGCTTTGCCGTTCTGCCGACCGTCGGTGGGCAGACTGCGCTTAACCTCGCCATCGAACTGGCCGACGGCGGCGTGCTCGAAAAGTACAACGTGATCCTGATCGGAGCGCAGATCAGCGCCATCAAGAAGGCCGAAGACCGCCTGTTCTTCAAAGACGCGATGCAGCGCATCGGCCTCGATGTGCCGAAATCGGCGCTCGTCAACAATCTGAAAGACGGCGTCGAATTTGCCGGCAAGATCGGATTCCCCGTCATCATCCGTCCGTCGTTCACGCTCGGCGGCACAGGCGGCGGCATCGCCTATAACCGCGAAGAGTTGATGGAAGTTCTCGCCCGCGGCCTCGACCTTTCTCCTGCGCATGAGTGCCTGATCGAAGAGTCTGTTCTCGGCTGGAAAGAGTACGAGCTTGAGGTGATGCGCGACACGAAAGACAACGTCATCATTATCTGCTCGATCGAAAACTTCGATCCCATGGGTGTGCACACCGGCGACTCGATTACGGTCGCGCCCGCGCAGACGCTCACCGATCGCGAATATCAGATGATGCGCGACGCGTCGATCGCCGTCATTCGCGAGATTGGGGTCGAGACCGGCGGATCGAATATTCAGTTCGGAGTGAATCCTTCGACCGGACGCATGGTCGTGATCGAAATGAACCCGCGCGTGTCGCGCTCGTCGGCGCTAGCGTCGAAAGCGACAGGATTTCCAATCGCTAAGATCGCCGCCAAGCTTGCGGTCGGTTACACGCTCGATGAAATTCCAAATGACATCACGCGCAAAACGCCCGCCTGTTTCGAGCCGACTCTCGACTATGTAGTGGTCAAGATTCCCAAGTGGCAATTCGAGAAATTTCCCGGCGCTGACGAATCGCTTGGACCGCAGATGAAATCGGTTGGCGAAGTGATGGCCATCGGCCGCACCTTCAAAGAAGCACTGCTCAAGGGCGTGCGCGCGCTCGACACGGGCAAAAAAGTAGGATCAGAGAAAATCGAGCCGAAAATTCTCACCCAACGCCTGGTGACGCCCCATCCCGAGCGCCTCACCTACGTGCGCTATGCGCTGCGCCAGGGTCACACGATCAAACAGATCGCGAAGATGACGTCGATCGATCCGTGGTTCCTCTACCAGCTCAAGGAAATTAACGATATGCAACTTGAGCTGGAGAAGCATCCGATGGAGTCGACCCCTACTGAGGTGCTGCGCGAGGCCAAGCGCATGGGATTCTCCGACGGCCGGCTCGCCGGAACATGGCGCTTGGACGGCAAAGGAGGCCAGGAAAAAGTTCGTCACTTTAGATCGGA
>JBEKXO010000132.1:0-12037 GCA_049511995.1 Terriglobales bacterium | reverse complement strand
GCCGGCACCACCAAGATCGGGTCCACCGAGTACAACGTGGAGATGAACGGCGATCCGCAGACCATCGCCGAGCTAAACGATCTGCCGGTCAAGACGACGAATTCGTCGACGCTTTATCTGCGCGATGTGGCACACGTGCGAGACGGATTCCTTCCCCAAACCAACATCGTGCGGCAGGATGGCACTCGCGGCGTGCTGATGTCGATGTACAAATTGGGTGGCGCCTCCACGCTGACCGTGGTCAATGCGATCAGGGGGTTGTTGCCAATCGCGCTAAAGACGCTGCCGCCCGAACTGAATATCAAAGCTCTTTTTGATCAGTCGGTTTTCGTGCGCGCGTCCATTAACGGAGTTTTGCGGGAAGGCCTTACCGCCGCCTTCCTGACCGCCGTCATGATTCTGCTCTTTCTCGGCGATTGGCGCCCGACGATTATCATCGCGGTTTCGATTCCCTTGTCGATTTTCGTCTCCGTGATTCTGCTGAGCGCGCTCGGCCAGACCATCAACATCATGACTCTGGGAGGGTTGGCGCTTGCCGTCGGCATATTGGTAGACGACGCCACGGTGGAGATCGAAAATATTGAGCGCAATCTCGCCATGGGCAAGGAGATGAAGCAGGCGATTCTTGACGGCGCGCAGCAGGTGGCCGTGCCCGCTTTTGTGTCGACCCTCTGTATCTGTATCGTGTTCGTGCCCATGTTTTTTCTCGCCGGCGTAGCGAAGTTTCTTTTCGTGCCGATGGCCGAGGCGGTGTGTTTCGCGATGCTCGCGTCGTACTTGCTTTCGCGAACGCTGATTCCGACGATGGTGATGTTTATCATGCGCGGGCACGAGCATCGCGCTCTCGAACCGACAAACTTCCTGGCAAAACTGCAGCGGAGCTTCGAGCGCTGGTTTGAAAGAATGCGCGGCGGCTACCAGCAAATACTGGAAACAACCCTCGAACACCGCGGTTTGTTCGCGCTCGGCTTTGCGGCCTTCTGCCTTTTGTCGCTGGGGTTGGTGTTCTTTCTGGGGCAGGACTTTTTCCCGCAGGTGGACGCCGGGCTCATCCGGCTGCACTTTCGCGCCCGTCCCGGGCTGCGCGTGGAGGAAACCGCGCGGCTGTGCGACGAAGTGGAGCAGGTGCTTCGCAGCGAGATTCCCAAAGAAGAACTGCAGACCGTGCTCGATAATATCGGACTCCCTTACTCGAGCATCAATCTCTCATATAGCAGTTCAGGCGTGATCGGGACGAACGACGCGGAAATTCTGATTGCGCTGAATCCGGAACACCACCATCCCACGGCGCAGTATGTGCGCCGGTTGCGCCGCGAGCTTCCAGCCCGTTTCCCGGGCGTGGAGTTCTTTTTCCAGCCCGCCGATATTGTGTCTCAGATTTTAAACTTTGGATTGCCTGCGCCGGTCGATATTCAGATTGTAGGCGCGGATATGCGCACGAACTACGACATTGGCCAGAGGATCGCGAACCGGTTGCGCCTCATTCCTGGGACCGCGGATGTGCACGTGCAGCAGATGATGAGCCTGCCCACCATCTACCTCGATATGGATCGCACCCGCATCAACCAGGTGGGGCTGACTGCAAATAATGTTGCGCAAAGCGTGCTCATTAGTTTGAGCGGAAGTTTTCAAACAGCGCCCAATTTCTGGCTGAACAAAGGCAACGGCGTCACCTATCCGATCGCCATTCAGGCGCCACAGTATCGAGAGACTTCGCTGCAAGATTTGATGGACACGCCGGTGACCAACGGCAGCGGCCCCCCGCAGGTCCTGGGCAATCTCGCGCAATTGAAGCCGGTCACGCGTCCCGCGGTGGTGAATCATTACAATGTGCAGCCGGTCATCGACGTATATGCCAGCACGCAAGGCCGCGATTTAGGTGGAGTTGCATCGGACATCATGAAAGCGCTAAAGCCATTCGAGGACCATCTGCCGCGCGGCGCGACCATCGTGGTTCGCGGGCAAGTGGTAACCATGAAGTCCTCATTTTTTGGATTGGGGTTTGGCTTACTGGGCGCGATCGTGCTCGTCTATCTCCTGATCGTGGTCAACTTCCAATCATGGCTCGACCCCTTTATCATCATCACCGCGCTGCCGGGAGCGCTCGCGGGAATCTGCTGGTTCCTGCTGATTACGCGCACGACACTGAGCGTTCCGTCGCTAACGGGCGCGGTCATGTGCATGGGAGTTGCGACGGCGAATTCGATTCTGCTGGTTTCATTTTCCCGGGATCGCATGAACGCGGGAGCTCCGGCGCTGCAAGCGGCGCTGGAAGCGGGCTACACGCGCATGAGACCCGTAGTCATGACGGCGCTCGCCATGATTATCGGTATGGTGCCGATGGCATTGGGATTCGGTGAGGGTGGCGAGCAGAATGCGCCGCTGGGCCGCGCCGTCATCGGCGGTCTCTTTTTCGCCACTGTGGCTACATTATTTTTCGTGCCCAGTGTGTTTACGATTATTCATGGCCGGCGCGAAAAGCGGCTGGCAGCGCAGAATAAGTAGAGAGGGAGATTAGTTGGAGATCGACATTATGCCAGTGCAAACGCCACCCGGAACCGGCGAGCAGAACGAGATGCGTCCCATGTCGTCAGATCCCGTCCACTCCGACAACCATCAACAAGGCAGCGCAGGTTCGGCCCCGGCGGGGAGGGCAAAGACTCTGGTGGGCGCCGTTCTGCTCGTGTTGATCACGGCCGGCATCGTGACGTTCCTCAATCGCAAGAGCGAGTCCGACGCGCTGGCGAAAGAAACGGACGCGATCGCGATTCCAACCGTCGCGGTGGTGCAACCTCAACCGGAGCCCGGCAACGACGAACTTGTACTCCCCGGAAATTTACAGGCCTTCATCGAGTCGCCGATTTTTGCCCGGACCAACGGCTACCTTTTGCGCTGGTACAAAGACATGGGCAGCAAGGTCGAGAAGGGAGAACTGCTGGCGGCGATCGATACTCCGGAAGTTGATCAGGAACTCTCCCAGGCCCGCGCCACTCGCGAGCAGGTCAAGGCAGCGCTAGGAATCGCCAAGATTTCCGCCGACCGCTGGGCCAATCTGCGGAAGACCGACTCGGTGTCGCAGCAGGAAGCCGACCAGCAGGCGAGCAGCTATCAGCAGGCGCTCGCCAACCTGGACGCGGCCGAAGCCAATGTACGGCGCCTCCAGGAACTCGAGTCTTTTAAGAATGTTTACGCGCCGTTTTCCGGCGCGCTTACGAAACGTAATGTGGACCCCGGCGCGCTCATTAATTCTGGAGCGCAAGTTGCGGGCAAAGAGTTGTTCGATATCGCGCGCGTCGATCCGCTGCGCGTTTACGTCAGCGTTCCGCAAGCGTATGCACCGAATATTAAAGTGGGAATGAAGGCGAACGTCACGTTGCAGGAATTTCCCGGCCAGAAATTTGTCGGGACGGTTGTACGTACCGCCAATGCCATCGATCCCACGACGCGCACTTTGAACACCGAAGTCGATGTTCCCAACAAAGACGGCAAGCTGCTGTCGGGCTCATTCGGGCAGGTGCACTTTGCGACGGGAACGTACGTTCCGCGGATTACGATTCCGGTCAATGCCATGTTGTTTCGCGCGGAAGGCGCGCAGGTTGCGGTCGTCGACAAGGATGGCAGAGTTCACTTGCGTCCCATCAACATTGGACGTGACTTCGGGGCTACTCTCGAAATTCTCGGTGGTGTCGACGCCAGCGATCAGGTCATCACTAATCCTTCCGACTCACTCGAGGAGGGCCAGCAAGTACACGTCGCCAAGCCTGGCGCAGGAGACGGCCGCTCGTGAAGCGCTTCGCTGCGCGCATCAACTTTAACTTGAAAGACGCTTGGCTCGCCGCACTCCTGGTGGCCGGTAGCTTGGCGTGTACCGTGGGCTGTACCGTCGGACCGCGATATAAGCGCCCCACCGCGCAGGTTCCCGACACTTGGAAGGGTGAAGGGCCGTGGCAAGCCGCCGCTCCTAAAGACGCAATCCCCAAAGGCGCGTGGTGGCAAATATTTCATGATGCTCAACTTGATGCATTAGAGCGCGACTTACTTCTGGCAAATCAGTCGCTGTCAGCCGCGCAAAATCGCCTCGCGCAGGCGCGAGCGCAAGCCCGGATTGCGTCCTCCGCTTACTTTCCCGTCGTCACCACTGATCCGAGCGGCCAGCGCGTGAGGCTTTCTGGCAATCGTCCGCTTGAGGGCAGCACGCTGCCACTCACGCCGGATACGGAGAATGTCTTTACCGTTCCTTTCAACGCAAGCTACGAACTGGACTTATTTGGTCGCGTCCGCCGCACTCTCGAAGCCGCGAACGCTTCTCTACAGGGAAGCGCCGCCGATCTGGAAAATGTGCGCCTGGTGTTAACCGCCGAACTCGCCGCCGATTATTTCAATCTGCGCGAACTGGATCGTGAATCTGAAGTGGTCAAAGAGTCGGTCGATATCCAGCAAAAAGGATTAGACCTGGTCAACCATCGTCATGAAGGCGGGGTTGCGAATGGTTTGGAAGTCGCGCAGCAGGCCGCGCTGCTCGATTCAACGGCGACGCAGCTTCAACTTGTGCTCCAGCAGCGGGCGCAATATGAACATGCCATCGCCGTGTTGGTCGGCAAGTCCGCGTCTGCATTCAGCCTGCCTGAAGCGCCGTTCAATGCAATGCCGCCAGCAATTCCCACCGGAGTTCCCTCGGAGATTTTGGAGCGCCGTCCTGACGTCGCGACGAGCGAGCGCCAGATGGCATTCGAAAATGCCCAGGTCGGTATAGCGATGACAGCTTTCTATCCCCACATAACGCTCTCAGGCGAAGGCGGTTGGCAGAGCCGCGATATTGCGACACTATTAAGCGGTCCCAGCGCTCTGTGGTCGCTCGGCGGAGACGTGCTGCAGCCGATTGTCAATGGCGGCCGCAACCGCGCCAATCTGGCATTGACTCGCGCTGCCTATGACGAATCCGTCGCCAATTATCGCGAGTCGGTGCTGGAAGCGTTTCAGCAGGTCGAGGATGGGCTTTCGGGCCTGGCTATGCTCGATCAGGCTGCGAAGACCCAGCAGGCAGCCGTTACCGACTCCCGCCGCGCCCTCGAACTGGCAAACAACCGTTATGTCGGGGGAGTTACAACTTACCTCGACGTGATTACCGCGCAGTCCACTCTTCTAAGTAACGAACGCCTCGCGACACAGTTACTCGGCCAGCAGATGACCACTTCCGTGTACCTGGTGAAGGCGCTCGGCGGCGGATGGGACGCCTCCGAAATTCAGCACGAACAAGTCAGGCCTTCGCTGGTACAGGCCGTACAGCAGTAACTCCGCAGCTATTTAGGCTCCGTCGAACCTGCGTTAGATCCGTTATAGAGCGGGGTCGCGCGATTCAATTCCCGGCTGATAACCGCGCTGCCCACACCGAAATTCAGCGCCGGATTTGGCCGACTGCCGCACCGAGGGCTTGTTCCTGGCCGCCCAGGCGCGCGCGAATCTCGCGCTCCGCCATTAGCCAATCCTGACTCTCGTTGCCACTCTCGCTCTCACCTGCTGCTCTGCGTTGCAGGTAAAGTTCATAGGCGCGGCGACGAATCTGCTCCTCTAGATTGATGGGAACAACTTTCCCCGGCTTCCCATTCTTCGGAACTTCTCTGGGAGCCTCGTTACTAATTTCGGGCGCAAGTTGCGCCTCGACCGCTGGCGGAACGTCGGCGGCGGCATTCTTACGGCGTGTGGTGGTAGTGGTTCCATTTGTTTTTCGAGCCATACATTTACTCCTTACAAATATCCTATTTGGGGATGGTCTTAACGCAGTGGGCGACATTCTGCAGACCCGAATCGTCGCTTTATCCCGTGATTTGCGATGACTATGTACTCAAATATAACGTGAATACCTGTGGAATTGTGAAACAAACACCGGAAATTTATGAATCCGTACAATCGAAGACATTCTTGATGAGCGCGATTCGCGGCCAAGTTGAAGATAGCAAAAGTACTCAAGTAACTTGTCGAAAATTACCATTTGGCCGCACCATAATGGAGAATCTGAAGGCACTTCTATGGCATCAACCGGCAGTCAAGCGAGCGGACCCGCAGTGGCCAAGGCGAGCCTTGGCGACTTGGAGAAGATGGTTGCCGAATCTCCGAGCTCGGATAGAGTTTGCTTGAAACTCGCCCAGATTTTGCGCGTGCGGCGCAGCGAAGTGGCGCTGCTCAGGCTGGAGAAGGGAACTCTGCGCTTCATCTTTCCTGCCGAACTGCGGGCCGCAGGAGTGCTACCACTTTCTGGTTCGGCGGTCGCCGCGCGAACGGCCGCGACACGCACGTCACTCGTGTCGAATAGCTTCATGCGCGTAAAACATGTGAGCCTATTCGAGTCGGTCAAACTCGGAGCCGAGGCTCAGGAAGAAGATCGTACTCAGGAACAAATGCCGATTCAGAAAATCATGTCCGTTCCCGTAGCCGCGCCGGGCGGAAATGTCATCGGAGTGGTGCAGGTTTCGAGAAAAGGGCTGGATACTTCGGTCGCGGGTGCGGACTTTACGGCGGAAGACCAGAAACTGCTGGAGCAGGCCGCAGAAATTCTCTCCCGCATGCCCTTTATGCAAGAGGGCGCTGAGGTTTAGAAATTTTCTCTGAATCACGCATTACCAATCTGTCAAACCACCTGACCCGCGCAGTATCCCGAGGCCCAAGCCCACTGAAAGTTGAACCCACCGAGTTGCCCAGTAACGTCGACCACTTCCCCGATAAAAAAAAGGCCGGGCACCTTCCGAGCCTCGAGGGTCTTCGCTGAGAGTTCGTCGGTATCGACGCCGCCCGCAGTGACCTCGGCTTTCCCGTATCCCTCGGTTCCCTCGGGATTGACCTTCCAAGCATGCAATTGCTGTTCGCCATCGGCTAAGGCGCGATCAGAGCTGCCAGCCAGCGGATAAAGTTCGAGCCAGCGATCTGCGAAGCGTCGCGGCAGAACTTCTCTCAACAGCCCCTTCCAAGTCGACTGACTGCGATCGCCGCCTGTGCGCAACTCGGCCATGAGATCACGATCCGGCGCGAGATCGATATGAATCGGTTCCTTGCCATCCCAATAAGAAGAAATCTGGAGAATCGCCGGCCCGCTGATGCCGCGATGAGTGAAAAGCATGTTTTCGCGAAATGCCTGTGTCGTGTTGCCCTTCGAGCCGCAAATGGAAGCAATCACCTCGGTGGAGACTCCGGCCAGGTCGGACCAGCCTTTGCGGTCGCGCTCGCTGAAGACAAGTGGGACCAGAGCTGCGCGTGTCGGCACGATCTTCAAACCAAATTGCCGGGCCAGGTCGTATCCGAATGAAGTGGCGCCGATCTTCGCAATGGACAAACCTCCGGTGGCGACGACGAGGCTGGCTGCGCTGAAGCTTGAATCTTCAGCTTGCACGGTGAACGCATCGTTGTGTTGCACTTCTCTTATCTTCGTGTTGCAGCGTATGTCGACGTTGGCGTCGCGGCATTCCTGTTCCAGCATGGTCGTGATTTCGCTGGCCGCTCGATCGCAGAATAACTGGCCGAGTTTTTTCTCGTGGTAGGCGATGCGACGTTTTTCGACGAGGTGGATGAAGTCGGCTGGAGTATAGCGGGCAAGCGGTGATTTGGCGAAGTGTGGGTTCAACGAAAGAAAATTTTCCGGGCCGGTGTAGAGGTTAGTGAAATTGCAGCGGCCGCCCCCGGAGATCAAAATTTTCTTACCGATTCGATCCGCGCGTTCCAGCACAGCGACCCGCCGTCCGCGCTTGCCCGCTTCGATGGCACACATCAAGCCGGCAGCACCGGCTCCGAGAATAATTACGTCGTACCTCTGATGGTCGCGGGAATGATTCACGCAGAAATGAGCTTAGCAGGGCCCGTGAGAGGCTGGTGTCGGCGCAGCATTGCATCGACACCGCCTAGACTGACGCGACGGTTTGCTATCATCTCCGAGGTGGCAGCGCGCGGAAAATTTATCACCTTTGAAGGTCTCGACGGCAGCGGCAAGAGCACACAACTCGACAAGTTGGCCAGATCGCTGCGCGCCCACGGACTCTCTGTCGCCGTCACCCGTGAGCCGGGTGGGACGCACACGGGCGAAAAGATTCGCGAGGTGCTGCTGCATTCCGGCACCTCGGGGCTTTCTCCGCTCACTGAAATGGCCCTCATGTTTGCGGCCCGCGCTCAGCATATTTACGAAGTTATTCAGCCCGCGCTGGCGGAGGGCCGCATCGTGCTCTGCGATCGTTTCACCGATTCCACCGAGGCCTACCAGGGCGGAGGACGCAAGCTCGGTACGAAGCCTGTGCTCCAACTCCACGAAATCCTCTGCGGCAATTTGCAACCCGACCTGACGATCCTGCTGGACAACGAGTTGGCATTCAGCGTTGAGCGAGCGCGGCGTCGCAACCTCAAACGTAAAGCCGGCCGCCTGGAAAAAGAACGAGACGAAAATCGGTTTGAGCAGGAAAACCGGGCTTTTTTCGGCAGAGTACGCCAAGCATATCTGGCGATTGCGGCCCGCGAGCCGCAACGAGTACACATCGTAAATGCGCGCGGCACGCCCAGCGAAACGCATGCGGTTATCATGGAGGTGGTTCGGAAAAAGCTGAAGATCTAATCCCTGCAGCGATGCGGGAAATGGCTCTTGGCCTTTAGCTAAGAGCCAAAAGCTTGTAGCCAGCAGCGGTTCTTATGCCCTTTTCTGATTTTGCCGGCAATACCGAAACCATTCACCGCTTGCGCGAGATGCTCGCGCACAACCGCATGCCCCACGCCGTGATTCTTTCCGGCGCGAAGGGATCCGGCAAATATACGCTCGCTCTGATGCTAGCTCGCGCCATGAATTGCCTGGAGCGTCCCATTGTCGACGGCCTGCCCGATTTCTGCGGACATTGTTCGAACTGCACTCGCATTGCCCAATCCGTAGACCTCGATGCGCGCTTTGCCGAGGCCGTCGAGACTCGCGAAAGTCTGCGCGACGCGGACAAGAAAGAAACCCGCCTCTTCGTCCAGACCCATCCCGACGTGCTCATCATTCCGCCCGATCCGCCGCAGTTGATGATCAAGGTTGATCAGGTTCGTCATGTGATCGATACAATCTACTACCGGCCCGGCGAGGCTCGCGAACGTGTCTACATCTTCACCAGTTCCGCCTTCAT
This sequence comes from Terriglobales bacterium, assembly GCA_049511995.1. Taxonomy (GTDB): domain Bacteria; phylum Acidobacteriota; class Terriglobia; order Terriglobales; family Acidobacteriaceae; genus Acidiflorens. Next base: position 2,909 of record JBEKXO010000132.1, on the reverse strand, counting down.
GAAAGAGGCAGCCAACTCGTTGCTTAAAGTTCTCGAAGAGCCGCCTGAGTTTGCCACGATTTTTCTGCTCACGGAAAACGCAGGAGAATTGCTGCCCACGATTCGCTCCCGCTCCATGACTTTCAACTTGGGCGCGCTCGCTGCCACCGAGATCGAGAACCGACTCGCGAAGCTTCGTCCGGATTGGAATCCACGGCAGCGCGCGCTCGTCGCCCGGCTCAGCGAAGGCGCGATCGGACGCGCTTTGTCGTTCGATATCGAAAGCTATATTGCCGCCCGCAGTCATGCCCTCATCATGTTGAAATCCGCAATCGGCGGAGGGGATCACAGTGAGTTATTCAAAACCACCGAGACCTACCGGGCGGGCGCGGAAGGCCGCGAGAAAATTGACAATCTTCTCCGCACGCTCTACTCGCTGCTCGAGGACCTGATGTTCCTGCAATCGGGCTCGCCACAATTGGTTCGCAATACGGATATTCTTGGCGAGCTCAGGAAAATGGCGGAGGCGACGGACTTTGCCTGGGTACAGCGCACCGCCGAAGGTCTCGCCGAGGTTGAGCGCGGCCTGCGCCGTAACCTGCTGCGCTCGCTCTCGCTCGACGCCTTTGCCACGGCGCTGGAACGCGTTTCCTGAACTGTAGAAATACGGCTGGCCGCGGAATTTCGCGGCTGAGCGAGTGGCCTCAGTGAAAATCGTGCGATACCGTCTCTGCTCGAGTTACCCGAAGCGGTGAAATTTTTTCCGCTCGTATGTGGATCACGTTGTCCTGGTTTTGCAGAATTCCTTCAATCATCACAAAGCGCTCGGAGATCAGCAGCACACGATTTTTTTGCAGCAGATCGGGATTGAAGATTGCATTGGCAATTCCTGTTTCATCTTCCAGGCTCATAAACATCATTCCTTTTGCCGTCCCCGGACGCTGGCGCGCAATCACGCATCCGCCAATTCGCAAGCGCCGTCCATTCGGAAGCCGCGCCAGATCACAGGCACGTATGATCCCCATCTTCTTCATTTCTGCACGCCGATACTGCATGGGATGCGGCCCCACGGTCAGCCCGGTTGTACGGAAGTCGGCTACCAGCCGCTCTTCTTGCGTCATGACCGCAAGCGGAGATTCCCCGTCGATTTCCGGTAACTCATCCAGCAACGGCCCCGACCAACGCACCGCCCGCTCTACTTGCCAGAGCGCGTCGCGCCGATGAAGTTTAAGATTTTGATTTTCACTGGCCACTGCATTCAGCGCCCCAATTTCCGCCAGCGTAGTCAACTCATCCTTGCGCAGTTCGGGCACGCGCCGCGCCAGATTCTGGATCGAAACAAACGGCGCCAAACTGCGTTCCCGCACCAAAGCCTGCCCCGCCGGTTCGCGCAACCCACGCGCGTATTTCAAACCGAGCCGGACAGCAAGTTTGTTGTAGCCCAGTTCAGTGTTGTTTTTACTGGGTGCTGGGTACTGGATACTGGGTACTTTTTCCAGCGTGCACTTCCAATCCGATCGCGTCACATCCATGGGCAGCACTTTCAATCCGTGTCGCTGCGCATCTTTCACAAGCGTCGCAGGATGATAAAAACCCATCGGCTGATTATTCAGCAGAGCCGCTGTAAACGCCGCCAGATAATGGCATTTCAAATAAGCGCTGGCATAGGCTATTAATGCAAAGCTCGCGGCATGAGATTCCGGGAACCCGTAAAGCGCAAATGAAGTAATCGATTGGATAATCTGCTGCTGCGTTTCGCCGAGGATTCCATTACGCGTCATGCCAGCGCGCAATTTTTCTTCGATCACTTTCATCCGCGCTTCCGAACGCTTGAAGCCCATGGCACGGCGCAACTCCTCCGCTTCGCCGCCGGTGAAATTGGCGGTGATCATGGCCATGCGCAGCAACTGCTCCTGAAACAGCGGCACGCCCAGCGTTCGACCGAGAACAGTTTCGAGCGATGGATGCGGGTATGTGACCTCCTCGCGACCTTGGCGCCGCTTGAGAAATGGATTGACCATGTTCCCTACGATCGGCCCCGGCCGTATGATTGCCACCTGCACGACGATGTCGTAAAACTTTTTTGGCATAAGCCGCGGCAGGCAAGCCATCTGCGCGCGGCTCTCCACCTGAAACATTCCCACGGTGTCGGCTTTTTGCAGGGTCGAATAAACCAGGGGATCATTCGCGGGAAGATGCGCCAAGTCCACGCTTTCGCGATAATGATCACGAATCAGTTCGAGAGAATCTTTCAGTGCGGCCATCATGCCAAGGCCGAGCAGATCGACTTTGATGATGCCCATGTCGGCGCAATCTTCCTTATCCCACTGCACGACCACGCGGCCCGGCATGGACGCGGGCTCCAACGGCACGACGGAATCGAGACGGCCTTCGCAGATAACCATGCCGCCCGAGTGCTGCCCGAGATGACGCGGCAAATCCTGCACTGCCAGACACAACTCGAAATATTTGCGAATGCGCGGATGCTTGAGATCGAGCCCTGCATCGCATAGCCGGCGATCAAGCGCATCGTGCTCGTCTTTGAACTCCCAGGTTGCAACCGCCGCTGAAATTCGCTTTAGCGTCTCCGCGTCGAATCCCATCGCCTTGCCCATTTCGCGTGCCGCCATGCGATTGCGATAGGTGATCACATTGGCGGTCATCGCGGCGCCACGCTGTCCGTAACGTTGATAGACGTATTGAATAACGCGCTCGCGCTCGTCGCCGCTCGGGAGATCAAGATCGATGTCTGGCCACTCGCCGCGCTCCTCGGAAAGAAAACGCTCAAACAACAATTCCATCCCAATCGGATCCACCGCCGTGATTCCCAGCGAATAACAAACCGCGCTATTGGCGGCCGATCCACGGCCCTGCACCAGAATTTTCTGTTCGCGACTGTAGCGCACCAGGTCCCAGACGATCAAAAAATA
>JBEKXO010000131.1:0-12074 GCA_049511995.1 Terriglobales bacterium | reverse complement strand
GAGTCCTACCAACCTCTCGTTTGCAGCATCTGCGCTTCATCGAGCGTAGACACAGCCAGCCCCTTCATCGCTCCCGCCAGATCCTCGCTGACTTCAAGTAATACTTTAGGGTCTTTGAAGTGCGTGGCTGCCTGCACGATTGCTTTCGCGCGCTTCTCGGCTTCTACGGGGTCGGCGAATTCGGTCGAGTTTTTCATGAAGATGCCGCTGCCTACGAAGACGGCTTCGGCTCCTAGCTGCATTACCAGGGAGGCGTCGGCTGGAGTGGCGATTCCTCCGGCGCTGAAATTGGGGACGGGGAGCTTGCCTTCTTTGGCTACCATTCTTATCAGCTCGTAGGGAGCTCCGTGCTCTTTGGCTTTGGCGTAGAGTTCTTCTTCGCCCAGGACGGTTAGAATTTTCATCTCCTGCACGATCTGGCGAATGTGGCGGACGGCGTGGACTACGTCTCCGGTGCCGGCTTCGCCCTTGGTGCGAATCATCGCTGCGCCTTCAGCAATGCGGCGCAGAGCTTCGCCGAGGTTGCGCGCTCCGCAGACAAACGGCACAGTAAAGGCATGCTTGTCGACGTGATGCGCCTCGTCGGCGGGAGTGAGCACTTCGGACTCGTCGATATAATCGACGCCCAGCTCCTGCAAAATCTGCGCCTCGGCAAAATGCCCGATGCGGCACTTCGCCATCACCGGAATATCGACCACCGCCATAATCTCGCGAATCACCTTCGGAGAGGCCATGCGCGCCACTCCGCCTTCGGCGCGGATCTGTGCCGGGACGCGCTCGAGCGCCATGACCGCGACCGCACCGGCCCGTTCGGCAATCTCGGCCTGCTTGGCTGTGGTGACATCCATGATGACGCCGCCCTTAAGCATCTCGGCGAGGCCGGTCTTTAGACGAAGGTTGGTGTTGTGTCCGTTATTCTGCGACATAGGTTTACTCTTTTCTCGATCGACTCTCTTCCATCCTTTATTTTACAGTGCGCAAGCGTCAGCGGTCAGCAAGCTTCGCGAACATGCGGTGCGGATCGATCGCTACAAAAAGTCCCTGGCTGCGCGCCAGCACCTCGCCTTTTTCGTTGAGTATTTCAGCTTTATTGATATGCTTGCGGCCCTCGACTTTGACTTCGCGGGATTCGACGCGCAGCGGTTGTTTGAGCGGCACGGGCTTGAGGTAATTTACGGTCATCTCGGAGGTCACCGCGATGACTTGTCGCAGCTTGTTCACCTTGCCCATGGCTTCGTCGAGGATGGTCGCGATGATGCCGCCGTGGCAGTGTCCCGGCGGCCCCGTGTAGCGCTTGCCAAGGCGAAAGCGGCACACGAAGCAATTGCGCTCTTCGTCATAAATGAAGCGGAGTTTCATGCCCTCGGGATTATCGGGGCCGCACACGAAGCAGCGGTTGGTGGGCAGTTTTATGTCGCGCGTGTCGTGACCAACGCCGTGTTTTTTGGCGGTATGTTTCTTGCCAATCTGTTTCTTACTAGCCATCGCAAGATTCTATCGCGAGGCGGTTGCATTATTGGGTATCATGGCGGCAAATCGTCAATACCAGGAGGTCGCGATGTCTCCCGTCGCTAAATCACATGCCTTGTACGCGGTTCATCCGAGCGTCGCCATGGTGCAGAAGGGCATCGAGGAACTGTCGGAGAACACTGGGCGTTCGCTCGAAGAATGGATCGCTCTGGCGCAGAAATCCGGCCCGCCGACGGAGAAAGAACGCGTCGAGTGGCTGAAGAAAAAACACAATCTGGGAAGAAATCATGCGACCTGGATCGCAGAGCGCGCCAACGGCAAAGGCACCGCGGCCTTCGACACGCCGGCAACGTACATGAAAAGCGCTGCCGAATGGGTGGAGACGCAATACTCGGGCCCCCGCGCGGCGTTGCGCCCGCTCTATGACGAGTTGCTGAAGTTAGGATTCTCCCTTGGCAAGGACGTGAAAGCTTGCCCGTGCAGGACGATGGTTCCCTTCTATCGCAATCACGTCTTCGCGCAGATCAAGCCAGCGACGAACACCCGAATCGATCTAGGATTCGCCCTCGGCAACATGAAAACGCCGAAGCGACTGATCGATACCGGCGGGTACGAAAAGAAAGATCGCATCACGCGGAGAATCGAGATTAAGTCAAAAGCCGATATTGACGATGAGGTGAAGCGGTGGTTGAAGAACGCGTACGAGATGGATGAAGGGGTATGATGGACTTGTTTTTTGTGGTCATTTCGATATGACCATGTATGTTATACTCTGACCATGAAGAAAATTGCCGCAGGGGAATTCAAGGCGCGGTGTCTTGCCCTCATGGAAGACGTGCGCTCCACGCGCGAGCCGTTGGTGATCACAAAACGGGGAAAGCCGGTCGCCAAGCTTGTTCCTATCGAGGATAAGAAAGACGATTGGATTGGTAGGCTGAATGGCAAGATGCGTATCGTGGGTGACATTGAATCCCCCGTCGTACCGCTCGAAGATTGGGAAGCCTTGCGGTGATTCTCCTCGACACGCACGTGGTGGTCTGGGCGGCCGATGATTCGAGGCAGCTTTCTCGGGAGGCTGCCTCGACAATTCGGCGCGCGCGCCGTGGCGGGGGATTGGCGGTCTCTGCGATCACGGTGTGGGAACTTGCGCTGCTGGTAGCTCGCGGAAAGGTGCAAGTTTACGGCTCAGTGGAAACCTCGCTTCGACTTCTGCTCGAAGATGTGACAATCATGCCGATCACGCCAGAAATAGCAGCCTTGGCCACGCAGTTTCCTGACGATTATCCCCGCGATCCCTCGGACCGGCTAATTGGGGCTACTGCGCGAGCCGAAGGGTTGACGCTGGTGACGCGCGATGAGCGAATACGGCGCAGTCCGCTGATCAGGACGGTGTGGTGAACGTTTCCAGAAACTGAGACGCGGGCGAGGGCGCCCGCGCCACACTTAATTGCTAGTCGTAGTACTCCAACCCCAGATGTGTAATCAACTCTTCGCCCTTCAAATGCCGCAGCGTGTTCTTCAGCTTGATTAACTGAATAAACAGATCGTGCTCTGGATACAGCCCCGGCGCGGTCATCGGCGACTTGAAGTAGAAGCTCAGCCACTCCTGAATGCCCAGCCGTCGCAGCTCCGGTGTGCGTTGCGCGAGATCGAGGAATAAGACGAGGTCTAACACGATCGGCGCCGCTAGAATCGAATCGCGGCACAGGAAGTCGACTTTGATCTGCATCGGATAGCCGAGCCATCCGAAGATGTCGATGTTGTCCCAGCCTTCTTTGTTGTCGCCGCGCGGCGGGTAATAGTTGATGCGAACCTTGTGATACATGTTCCCGTAAAGCTCAGGATACAAAGCTGGCTGCAAAATGTGTTCCAGCGCGCCGAGCTTTGATTCTTCCTTGGTCTTAAACGACCCGGGATCGTCGAGCACCTCGCCGTCGCGATTGCCGAGAATGTTTGTCGAATACCATCCACTCAGGCCGAGCAGACGCGCCTTAAACGCCGGAGCCAGCACAGTCTTCATCAGCGTCTGTCCGGTCTTGAAATCTTTGCCGCAGATCGGCAGTTCGCGCTCGTGCGCCAGTTCATGCATCGCCGGAATGTCGACGGTCAAGTTCGGCGCGCCGTTGGCGAAGGGAACGCCCTCCATGAGCGAAGCATAGGCATAGACCATCGAAGGCGCAATATTTTCGTCGTTCTCTTTCATCCCTTTTTCGAGCGCCTTCACGCTCTGGTGAGCGGCGCTTGGTTCAATGAAAGTTTCGGTTGACGCGCACCAGACGGTGACCAGCCGGCTCGCGCCGCTCGACTTCTTAAAGTCGCGAATGTCTTGCCGCAACTGCTCGGCCAGGTCGAGTTTATTCTTGCCCTTCTTAACGTTCGGCCCATCGATCTTCTTAACGTAGTTGTGATCGAACACGGCCTTCATCGGAGTGATGGCGCTGAGCCGGCCCTTTACCTTGGCCAGGAGATCGCGCTCCAGCACGCCGGCGTTTTGCGCGGCGGCATACATGTTGTCTTCGAAAATATCCCAGCCGGTAAAGACGAGATCGTTGAGTCCGGCAAGCGGAACGAACTCCTTGATCTTCGGCGACCGGCCGTCGGTGCGCTTACCCAGACGAATCGTGCCCATCTGCGTCAGCGACCCAATCGGCTGCGCGATGCCTTTGCGCACCGCTTCCACGCCCGCGACAAACGTCGTAGCTACGGCGCCCATGCCAGGAATCATCACCCCCAGCTTGCCCTTCGCGGGCTCGATCGCACTATCGCCCCCGGCGCGGCTCGAAGATTTAACGTCAGGATTAGCTTCGGATTTAACTTCCACCGTTGCTCGACCAATTTGCCTCGCGGCAGACTTCTTTACCTTCGCCATATCTTGGCTGCTTCCTTATAAGAAATTTGGGATGTGTGCAAACCAAACATGTTCTCGCATCGGACGATTGTTTGGCAAACACGCGCGCCTGAAGCCGCAGGAAACTCACCTCAATGGCATCCGCTGTCATTGGATGGGATACACCAACGCCGCCTCGACGCCCTCAGCAAATCCGCCAGATCGATTTTTTTCGTTGGACGGCGATGCCAAGTTCCTTCACACTGATTGCAGTTCGGAGCTTGCTAAGCAGCAGGCTCTCCGGACTCGATGTTTGCGTTCAGCCTTGTACGCTGCGTTGCAAATCTGCTGACCTCGATGTGCTCCACCTTAATCGGGACCCACATTCCGCTGGCTATTGCGGAGGGCGTGAGTTTCTTCGACAAGGAATAAAGAACAGGAGATTGTATGAGATCAATTCGCAAATTCGCATATGCCGCCGTATTGGGCTTGAGTTTGTTTGCCCTTCAGCCGACCTTGGCCACTGCCGAGGAAGCGCACGGCAGTTTCACCTTGTCCCACGAAGTGCGCTGCCAAAACGTCGTACTGCGCCCGGGAGACTACCGGTTTTCGGTCGACACCCAGGGATCATTTGAGTTCGTGACCTTGCGAGGATCGAATGGAGGCACGAACGCGATGCTGATGGTGAACACCGTTGAGACATCGAAGCCGGATCAAGCGAGCCGCCTCGTGCTGGTGTCGCGCGGAGGACAACGCTTTATCAGCGCCATGGAGTTGCCGGACTACGACATGTCGTTGCGCTTTGCCGTGCCCGGTACGGGCGCCTCAAAGTAAATCGATATTCAGTCGCGAGGGGCCCACATCCCTTTCGCGGCTGTATTACCGGGAGCAGGTTCAACCCAGCCTGCTCCCCGTTTTTATTTTGCAATTATCCGGCTTGAAGTTGCTCGGCGGGAATCAGTTGACGATGGAGCACAACCCAACTCTGTCATCCCGACCGGAGCGAAGCGGAGTGGAGGGACCTTGTGTTTTGCAACCACCTCAATCACCACTCTGGTCGTTTCGATATTTGGAGCACTTCAGACAGCCATCAGCTCGCGGAAAACTCTGATCCAGCGGACGTGGGAAGGGCAATGCCTCACTCGCGCCGTCCGGCCGTCAAGAACTCGTCGGCGCTTTTGCGTCTGAAGTCTGGCAGAGACGCGGCGAACCGCGTCTCTCCATGACAGATGCCCTGTCCAGCCAGGCATCGAACGTCGATCGTGCCAAAAATCCTCAATCCACTCTCGCGCCTCGCGAATTCTCTCGCACGTCCTCGCTCAGAATGATCGCGTCGGCAATGTCCTTCATCGGCTTGCGCTTCTGGCGGCTCTGGTGCTGCAGCGCCAGATAGGCTTGTTCTTCGCTCAATCCGAGCTCGCGCTGCAAAATGCCTTTGGCGCGCTCTACCACTTTTCGCGTCTGCAACTGATCGGTAAGGTTCGAATTAATTTCTTCCAGGCGTGCCAACTCAATTTCCGCGCCAACCAGAAAACCGATGGCGGAAATCAAACGGATTTCCTTTCTCTTGTAAGTATGAGGAAGGCGATGCTGTAAGTTAATCGCCCCCACCACTCGCCCGCGGCACAGCAGCGGCACGGAAAGAAACGCTTCGTAACTATCCTCGGGTAACTCGTGAAAGAACTGGAATCGGCGATCGTTCGCGGCCTTCTCAGAGATCGCGACCGGCTCGTGATGTTCCGCTACCCAGCCGGTAATTCCCTGCCCCACGCGGAGTTTAAGGCGGTCGACCACATCGGGATGCGCGTTCTTTGAGGCGCGCAACACCAGATAGTCACCCTCATTTACATAGATCAGGCAGGAGTCGCACCGCACCAGGGCCGAAGCAAATTCCACAACACGGTCCAGCACTTCGTGAAAGCCGCCGGCTGTCGCCAGACGGCCGCCTATTTCATGTAACACGTCAACCGGTGAATCTTCGATCCAAACTGAGCTTTCCATCACCTAACGTTAACTGGCAATGGAAACCGTGTCTAACTCCAAATTTTGATGCGACCGATAAAGGATTTCTTCTGACGATTCATCAAGCTTTTACAATCGTTCTCGCCAGTCGCGCATCCTTCCGCAATTCTTTCGCGTCCAGATCCATAGGTTTTGATCGGCAAATCCCAATGCGCATCGAGGATTTCAAAAGGACGCGGCGCGCGTTTCGATCCGCGTAAACACTAGTTTCGTGCGTATCGGCGTGGCTTGCCGCAAAGCTTCATGTATACCAAGGGGTACGATGTTAATGGTGTCGGTTAAACCACCAAGTACACCGTTGACATGCGGCGCTGGCCTTTGGTGTCGGGGCCCAGCTTTATGAAAACTCTATGAACATTGTCGTTTCATGATATCGAGAACGGGTGAATAGGTGTACAGTTTCTACGTCTCGTGAACCAATAAGGAGATTCCGTCTAAGTCGCCGGAAACTACTCGCCAACTGTCTCCCTCCTGGAGGCCTTATGAAGTCGATCTGGTTAGTCTGCATTTCCACCCTCGTCTTAACCGTTATCGCCGCGACATCTCTGGTAGCCGAACCGGTTCCAGCTGTACAGCCTGCGCCGTTGCACTTCGGCCCGGCTTCATTCATCGACTTCAGTTATCTTTCTATATCCCCCGACTCCATCGCCACTGGCGACCTGAACGGTGACGGCAAGATCGACCTGGTTGTGACCGAAGACTATGGCGGCACTGTGGGCGTGCTGCTGGGGAATGGCGACGGCACCTTCCAGCCGGTCGTGTATTACTCTTCGAACGGCGGCAACCTCGGCGCGTGGGTAGCCATCGCTGATCTCAACGGAGATGGTTACGCAGATGTAGTCGTGTTGAACGAATGCGACAACGTCAATTGTGGCGACGGCGGGATCATTAGCGTATTTGTCGGCAACGGCGACGGCACGCTCCAGGCTCCCGTCAGCTACGGCTCAGGCGGCTATCTCGGCACAGGGATCGCGATCGCCGACGTGAACGGCGACGGTCATCCGGATCTGGTGGTCTCCAACCTTTGCCAGGTCGTCAATAGTAATTGCGCCCAGGGGAGTGTAGCCGTGCTGTTGGGCAATGGCGATGGCACCTTCCAGCCGCCGCGCGCTTACGCTTCGGGAGACTCCCTGCCCTCGGCGGTGGCCGTTGCCGACCTCAATGGCGACGGCAAACTCGACGTCGTGTTGGCCACCGCGCAGACCGTCAGCCCGTACACCACAGCTATCAGTGTGCTGCTAGGCAACGGTGACGGTACGTTCCAATCCGCCGTCAGTTATGGCGCCGGTGGGTGGAGTCCCGTTTCTATCGCCGTTGCCGACTTGAACGGCGACGGCCAACCCGATGTGGCCGTGGCCAGCATGTGCTTTTACAGTGATTGCACTCCCGTAAAAACCGGCGGCGTGAGCGTGCTGCTGGGTAATGGCGATGGCAGCTTCCAGCCCGGAGTGCTCTACAAGTCGGGAGGAGGAGCCTATGCCTCGTGGGTCGCTATCGGCGATCTGAATGGCGATGGTCAGCCGGATCTTGTCGTAACCAATATGTGCCAATCCGCCGACGACTATGGCGATTGTTATCCAACCGGCAAAGCCAGCGTGCTGCCCGGAAAGGGTGATGGCACTTTCGAGACGCCTAGGAATTTCGGCACGGTGGGTAGTGAAACTGCTTCGGTCGCGATTGCCGACGTGAACGGAGATGGCCGGCCCGATCTGGTCGCAGCTGACGAATGCGACCTCAGTGAGTTCTGCCTCGAAGGCGGCGTGGCTGTCCTGCTCAACGAGCTTTCGGTCTACCCAGTTATAACTCTGACCTCATCGCCCAACCCGTCACAGGTCAACCAAACCGTGATTTTCACCGCGACGATCACCGCGAACCCGGCTATCCCAAATGGCGAAATCGTGACCTTTTACAACGGCAATACGAGTCTCGGTACCGGCCTGACGACCAACGGTGTGGCGACGCTGACCACATCGTTCTCCGCCGCGAAAGCATACAGGATCAAGGCCACCTATCCCGGCGATGCTTATCATCGGGCCGCGTCGGTAGGGGTGAAGCAGGTGGTGAACCAGTGAGCCTCTGCTGCCCCCAGCATATTGGACCTTAGTGGCGGCGACCTTATACATTTTCAGTCGAGTGCAAACTACGACCCGAGGGGCGATCATTGGCGAAAAATCGCGATTGCACTCATTGACCCTGTGAAGGTTGGCGAAATTGCCCCCATAAAAGCCCCCATCCCCCTGTTCGGACGTTTACTTTCCGTCCAAGTCCATGGTCTTGATCGGCAAATCCCAATGCGCATCGAGGATTTCAAATCGCCGCTGCTCTTCCTTTATGTATGTCGCCTGGTCCGGCCATAGCTGTTTTTTCATCGCGTCCTCGTCAAATGGCTCGTTCGCGGCGGCGGAGTTTTTGAACACGATGGTCACGCGATACTCCCAACGACCGTCTTCGGTGGTGTGATAGCGCGGCTGGTCCATCCAGACCTTGAGCATGCGGCCCATTTCAACCTGCTTCTTCAGAAGCGGGTAATGGTTTTTCTTGAAGAGCTGAAGAAACTCGTCGGCATGTCCCCACTTTGTCTTGTAGTAATACTCGATCACAAAGGGCTTGCCGGTTTCGGGCGCAGATTGAGCCGGAAGCGAATTGGGCAGGAAAATGAGGAACAGCAGAAGAAATCTCAACTTTAACTTCATCGATAGCCTCCGTGCGATGTTTGTCGGGGAATGTTGGTCGGGAAACGATTGTCGCATAGCGGAGGAAAATGCGAGAAGAAACGATTGAGTCGCCAATTCGAATCTGGTTATTGCGGCAGACCGACTTTGCGCACCAGTTCGGCAAACCGCGGATCGCTACGGATTGGGTCGAGCCTGAAGTTCGTCTTCAAACTGATCAGCAGCCAATCGTGTTCCTGATACGCGACATTGAGCCAATGGAAAGCCTGCTCTTTGTCACCCAGGTCGGCATAGAAACTGGCTATGTCGAATGCCGAGCAATAGCCATTCTTACGTTGTGCTTCCCGATATTCAGTGACTTTCGCGACCGCACCCTTCCATCCCGCGGAACGGAATCCTTGTTCCATAAGCGCAGCGGATTCGGCATCGCCCGGAAAGCCGGACAACTCGCCACGGGTCTTCCATTCCTCAATCACCTGCGGGTACATGTGCTTTCCCCAATAGGCTTGGGCCAGGCAATCATGCGCAATCGCGAATGTCGGGTCATCATTCGCCAGCTTTCGGCAAATCGCAATGGCCTCGTCGAACCGCCGCTCCCACACGCGAACGCTTCCTGCCACCCTGCTGATCACGGAAGACCGCGGCTCAAGCTCACGCGCGCGATCGACTTCCGCCAGCGCTTCCTGTCCTCTACCTCCGATCATCGCAATATCGTCCGCATACCACTGCCGCGCCGTTGCATCGTTCGGATCGAGTTCAAACGACTTCTTGAACTGCGCCTCCCCGCTCGCAAAATCCCACTCATACTGCATCTCGTTGCTGCCGAGAACAGCATGAGGATGCGCCAAAGTCGGATCCAGTTCCAGCGCCTTCCGCGCCGCTCCATTCGACTTAGGGAAGTCTTCGTTCTGATTGCCGCCATAGTTCGGCAATACGTTATAAGCGTCAGCAATCCCCGAATATGCCAGAGCGTAGCCCGGATCTTTCGCGATCGCCTGATTGAAATAGGAAATCGCATTTTCCAGTTGACCATACGTACGAATGTTCCACGCGTAACGGCCCTTCAAATAAAGATCGTAGGCCTCGGGATTTTGCGTGCCTTGCCGCGTGACCTGTTGCTTTTCTGAGCTGCTCAGCTTCGAGCGCAACTTTCCCGCGATATCGCCTGCGATCTGCGTCTGCAACGAGACGATGTCCGCGCTCCTCCCGCTGTAGTGATGCTCCCAGATTTCGGTGTTATCCCGAACATTTATAAGCTCGGCGCTGACTTCGATGTTATCCCCGCGCGAGGTCACTCGTCCGCTCACCAGGGCCGAGACGCCCAGATCATTGCCGGCCTTTTGTGCGTCCACGTCTTTGCCTTTAAAGCGAAAGACGGAGCTGCGCGACTTCACCTTGAGCTGGGGAACGTGCGCGAGGTTGCCGATCAACGATTCCGTGATGCCGTCGCTGAGATAGTCGGTATTGGCATCTCCGCTGCCATTGGTAAACGGGAGCACAGCGATCGAATCGGCGCCAGCGTGGCGACGAAGCAGCACCAGACTCAACACTCCCAAAGCGCCCAGGGCAAATGCGGCCGCCACTACCAGCCCGGCGACCTTCCAATTCCTGATCCAATCCCAATTATTGGTGAGGGCGAGAGCCGGTGTGGCAGCGGCTAGATCCAGAGCCTCGAGTTCAGCGGTGACCGTTGCTTCCGGCGGCGGTTCGACGTGCGTCGGTGCAATCCAGCGATAGCCGCGCCGGTCGACGGTCTCGACAAATATCGGATTCTCCGCCGAATCTCCCAGCGCGTCGCGCAGGCGCTTGATCGCGCTGCGGATTCCGAGATCGAAATCGACGAAAACATCGCCCGGCCACAGCGCCTGACGAAATTCTTCGCGCGTAATTACTTCGTTCGGGCGGCCGAGCAGCAGTTTCAGGGTGCGGAAGGGCAGGTCCTGAATTCTGATCTTGACTCCGTTTTTCCTCAACTCCTCTGAGCGGAAGTCAGCCTCGAACACGCCGAACAATACGACAGTATTAGGCGCGCGATTCAGCGAGTTAAGAGGCATATATCGGAATCAGTTCAGGGGGAGAGCGCAAGTCTACCATCCAACCAACCGGCAGCGAAAGCAAACTTTGCCGAGCCGAACCCGTATTTTAAAGGACGCCTTGGGCTTCAATCCCCAGACAACAACTCCGCGTATTCTACTGCAAATAAAACCCTTAGCGCGTCACATTCACTGCACGAACGCATCACGCCGAAAACATTGACCGCACCCCGCATTTTGGGGCACATTGGCCGCCGTGCGGCACGCAGCACGCTCTGAAGCGAGTGCCGGCGAAGACCTGCGGCGCACTTCCCCAGGGCCCATAAAAATCAGACTCTCAGGAGACGATCTAGATGAGTTGCATTCGCAAGCAAATTAATAAATTGCGCACCGCCGACTTACCTACGGTTTTCATTGCCGTGGCTGGACTATTTCTAGCGCTCCAGGCCCAAGCGGCCTCTTCGGAAAAAGCGGTTCCGGCAATCACTCACAACACATGGACCATGGGCACGCCCATGCCGACAGCCGTTAACTGGCCAGCCGTAGGTGTGATCAGCGGCAAAATTTACGTGGTCAGCGGATATCCCGGCAGCGCCCCCGCCGTGACCGACAACCAGGTCTATAACCCGGTCGCCAACACTTGGAGCAGCGCCGCCCCCATTCCGTCGCCGACGGCCCAAGCGGCAAGCGCCGTGGTGAAGAATGTTCTATACCTCTTCGGCGGTAGCAACAACGGCAGTACGCCCGTCTTCGACACCGTCTGGGCCTACAGCCCAAAAACCAACGCGTGGACTTCGAAAGCCACGATGCCCACCGCGCGATGCAGCGCCGCCGCAGTCGTCGTGAACGACATCGTCTACGTGATCGGCGGCTACAACGGAGGCCGTCTCAACACCGTTGAAGCCTACGATCCCGCGACCAACACCTGGACTGAAGAAGCTGAGATGATTCTCGGCAAGAGTGAAGTTTCGGCCGGAGTCTTCGGCACCGTCAAGACAGGATATACAATTGTCGCTGCTGACGGATTCAGCGGCAGCGACACCGGCGACA
>JBEKXO010000130.1:0-12455 GCA_049511995.1 Terriglobales bacterium | reverse complement strand
CCTTAACGCGAGGATCCAACGGCAGCCTGCTGTATCAACCGTCGGAAAAACGCTGGTCCGATTCCCCGTCGCGCCCGGTGAAAGTCGTCGACACCGTCGGCGCCGGAGACTCATTCACCGCCGCACTGGTACTGGGGCTGCTTAGAAAAATGGACCTCGATGAAATCAACGATATCGCGAACGAGGTTGCGCGCTACGTCTGTTCGCAGCCCGGAGCCACACCCCAATTGCCGCCAGAATTCGCAAAGAGATTCTCAGGCTCTCAGTGACTGCCACCGATCACGTCCGCGTCACCGCCTCGGCGCTAAAGCGCTGGGCGATCGCCCAATTGCAGGATTCGCTGGCCGTCGGCATGCTCTGGCTCGCCGGCCTGTGGATCCTCCGCGTGCCGTGGGCTCCGCTATGGGCGGTGCTCGCCGCCACATTGCAGATCATTCCTCACCTTGGCCCCATCCTCGGATTGCTCGGCCCGGTTCTCGCTGCCGCTCTTCGTTGGCAGGATTGGCAGCATCCACTCTACGTTCTCATTCTTTATGCATTGATCGTCGTAGTCGACGGCTTCTTGCTTCAGCCCTACATCATGCGTCGCGTAGCACGCGTGCCGATGTGGGCATCGATCCTCGTCCCACTCATCCTCGGATTTCTGATTCCATTCTGGGGATTCCTGCTCGCGCCTCCGCTGTTGGCCGTTGTGTACGCATTTAAGGCGCGCCGAACCGCAGATCGTGAAATCTCAGCCCGCGCACCAACCGATTTCCCTGAATAAAGATTTCATCGAAAAACTGGCCGCCTGATCACAACCCTAAGCACAACCTAACCGAGGGTGCCCCATCCTAGCGTCGCGTTTTTTGCGGCGCTAGGGTGGGTCGCGTAATGATCGCGCAACGAATACTCGCGCAAACTATGATCCGAGCCTCAGAAGCGCCTGTCTAAGCCGCCCATGCTGCTGCGTAAGATGCAGGTGGAGCATTTCATCCGGTTTCGCTTTGGCGCGTATAACTTGAACGAGATCCTCTTTTTCCTCTCGCGTCCATTCACGCGATACCGCCGCCGGTGTCAGCACAAGCGCAAAATTCTCGAACGCCGCCTTCTCCAGCGGTCTCCACGAAGAAGTGCTTACGCCCAGCGTTTTTTCGAGCCCACGCGTCGCTTGTTTGCGCATGCGCACAGCATCCCCGCCAAACTCCCTCGCCATGCGCTGATTCACTCGCAATCCGATATTGCGCGTTGAAAACCGATCCCACGCCCCTACCTCGCCGCCTGGTAGATCGTAGAAGACATGTCCCGCCGCCAGCCGCTTCAGCGTGCGCGCGGGCGTTCGATATTTTGCGTCAGCGGCGATTCTCCGCACTTCGCTCTCCGCCAATCTGCGCAACTCTTCGCGTCCCGGCCTGAATCCCATCTTCCGGTAGAACCAGAACGCCCCCGACTCGATCGCCTCCTCATTGTCATGACCGAGTTGATACGGATAGACCGAGACGCACGTCGTTCCCATCAGGTGGCAAAGGCAGCGCAGCACCTGCGCATAGATCCATCCCGCTTCGCCCCCGCGGAAGGTGTAAAACGTGTTGAAGCCAACCTCCATCCATTCGCACATGCCAATCGCTTCGATATAGTTGATGGGCACGCCATTCTTTAACGTCAATCCCGCGACATAAGCGCGCAGCGGGAGTCGCCGATCCGGCGGCAGGCTCCAGAGATAAATCTCAACGCCGCGTCCCACATCCGCGCGGACCACCGACCGCGGATCGCCGAGCGTTGTCCCGTAAAGCTCGCGATAGCGCACCAGCATCACTTCGCGGATCAAATCCATGATCTCTTCGCCGCGCTTGCGCGAAAGCCGAGTCAGTTTCGGCGGACGCTTCGCCAACTCATCCGCCAGAGAAACCTCGCTGCGGCTGATAAGCGCTTCCGTGTGATAAAAAGCCTCACGCACCGGCTTCCAATTTCTCGTGCGCGTGATGTCAGAATTATCGAGACGCCAACGCAGCGGCACGCGCAGCGAATCGTAAAGCTCGGTTTTCCGTCGCGGAGGCACTGGCAGTTCAGCGAACCGTTCGATTAGCCACTTCGCGATTAGTGCCGATCCCTTCCTGCCCGCAGCCGCCTCCAACCAGCGCCGCCAAGGCGTGTCAGCCTCGACAAACGCATCATCTTCGAGCAGCGGCATAAAACGCGGTCCAGTATTTCCCAACTCGCGTCCAGGCTCATAGTTTCCCCATGCAATTTCAACTTTGCCAGGCAGGCGCTTCACGAGCCAACTCGCAACATCAAAGCCAAGCGTGTCTTCCATCTCCGTGCCGGCAATGCCAGAGAATTCAAAAGTGTCGAAGTCCCCCATATCGCCGCCAGCTTGGCGCAACGCCTCCACTTTTTTATGGAAGTTATTGAGTATGCGTTCAGTGCTGCGCACCACAGTCGGTCCTTGCGGAAAGGCGCGCAGAAAAAGTAGCGCTTCGTGGAATCGAATCAGGGAAGCAGTATCGGCAAAGCGCGCAGCGTCAAGCCGCCTCAGCAGCCTCACCACGCGCGCCCCTTCGCCGTGACCGAAACTGTAGCGGCAGGCTTCAAGTCGACTGAGTTGACTATCGAGAATATTTGCGGGCATGGCTGATTCCCGACAAGCGTACATCATGCCTTGCCCGCCGCTATTGCCTTGATGATGACCGCCGTTACGCCGCGAGGTCGAGCCGGCCACTTCGCCGACTCAGCGCGGTGACGACGAGCCGAAGAAATCGGCGATGACGGGCTTGGCTCCCGGCGGCCCCGTGACCTCGAGACAGATCGCTTGATTATCGGCTGCGACGATTATTTTGAAGGTCAGGAACGGGCAGCACTGGCGCTCCAGATCCACAAGGCTGGCAATCTGCGCCAGCACCCCAGAGGTCGCCGCAAAATGATAGGCATAGCCGAGCGGCAGGGAAGTCGGGTCAAGGGCAGCACCCCGAAAAGCATCGAGAAGAGTTCTCCGGCGCTCTCGCATTTCAACATCATTGAGCGTGCATGCGATCGGCGGCTTCATGGGCATAGCGTAGCGAGTTAGCGGAACAAGTTCAAACTGCCCGGCGCCAACCTTCGACATATCTCCTGCGGCAGGACTCCTCGAAAATCGGCCGAATCAGCGGAGCACTTTCATCCCCGTAGCAGCCGCCTTGTGATCGAAGGTGACGGTATACTGACATGCCGCGGCGTGGCCGCAGCGCTCGATCAGGCAGTCGGCAAAGTCGGCGCGACTGGCGCTGAACTTTCGCAATGCCTGCGCGACGATTTCCGCTCTCTCGACAATCAGTTCCTGGCTGCGCAGTAGAGTGTCCAGCACGTGCTCAATTTCGTTCTTTTTGAAACGGTAAGAAAGCTCCAACACCCAAACCAGTTCCGCGATGACGATCAGGGAAAGAAATCCGGGCGAATCCTTGGAGAGAGAGTCTATGACTCTTACCGCCGCGGCCGTTTGAGCCGCATCGTCGTGCGTAAGATAGCGGACGATAATATTCGTGTCGAGGCCGATCATTAGAGGCCGATCATGGGATGCGCGATAGCAAGGCCATCATCGAGATCCGGAAGCGCGCCTCGTGATCGCCGCATTCATCTCGTCAATCGATACCGGCTTGCTTCGCTCGCCTTGAAAAATTCCTTTCAGTTCCCGGATCGAGCGGGTAGCTGCGATGATGGCGAATTGGCCCTCTCCCTGTTCTACGAATTCCACGCGATCCCCCGCCTCCAGCCCAAGAGCGGCGCGTACGCGAGAGGGAATGGTGATTTGGCCTTTCGAAGTGAGGGTTGCGACTGCCATTGTGTTCTCCAACTCCTTACATAATAGTAAGGAATATGACCAATGTCAAGGATCAAGACTGAACCACGCCAGGCCTTAGAGATGCCAGTCAGACGCACCTCTTCGCGCCTTAAGCAACGAGTCGAGCACCCGCGCGACAGGAATATGGCTCTCTTCATCGAGGGCGACAAGCGGCTGAAACGTAACAAGCAAGAGAAAGAGGAACGCGAGCGGCGGAAAATGGTCAACCCGAGCCGGGACTTGGCCTCTGAAACGGCCGTCCCCATGCTATAATCTCTATTCGCCTGAACGTGTTTACGTCGAGGCCGATCCTGTGAACTCCTCCGCGGGCGGAATCCGTAACTCCGAAACTCAGCGCAATTCGACTACTCTAGAGACGAGGTAGAACCATGTCCGGCCATTCCAAGTGGGCAACCATCAAGCATAAAAAGGGCGCGCTCGACGCCAAGCGCGGCAAGATTTTCACTCGGCTCATCAAGGAAATCGCCATGGCCGCCAAGTCCGGCGGCGACCCTGACATGAATCCGCGCCTGCGCACCGCCATCCTCGCGGCCAAGGCTGAGAATATGCCCGCCGACAATATCAAGCGCGCGATCCAGCGCGGCACCGGCGAATTGCCTGGCCTGACCTACGAAGAATTTATCCTCGAAGGCTACGGCCCCGGCGGCGTGGCGCTGCTCGCCGAAATTTCCACGGACAACCGCAATCGCACCGTCAGCGAAATCCGCCACGTCTTCGGCAAAAACAACGGCAACATGGCCGAGGCCGGCGCCGTCTCCTGGATGTTCAAAAAGAAGGGCGACATCGTCATTCCCAAATCCGCCGCCAAGGAAGACGATCTGATGAACCTCATCCTCGAATCCGGCGGCGAAGACCTCAAAGATGAAGGCGAGAACTGGGAAATACTGACTGAGCCCTCCGCCTACGAAGCCGTTCTCGAAGCCGTCAAGAAGGCCGGTATCACTCCCGCTTCCTCCAGCGTCAGCATGGTGCCCGATAATTACATCAAATTGGAAGGCCAGCAGGCGATGCAGATGATCCGCCTCCTCGAAGCGCTGGAAGATAGCGACGACGTGCAGAACGTTCACGCCAACTTCGACATCGATCAAAAGCTTCTAGAAGAAGTTGCGGGTTGAAGCAATCAGGACGGAACGAACCTCCAGGCTGCGCGAGCGCTCGATTGCGTCTCGCTTTTGGGTGGCGCAGCGCTTCAGCGCTGCGGTAGCAGCTTCGTTATTGCGGCTTTAGCCGCTGAGGGAATGCAATTTTCCAAACTGAGCTCTCGCCCATCTCCTTATTCGGGAAAGTTTTCAACACGATTGAGGAAAAGTTTGTGGAAAACTGGCACGTTACTCCTGTAACCTCCCGTTCAACAATCGCTTCAACATTCTGCACTGCATCGGGTGCTTACTGTATTGATTCTCCCTTGATCAGATCGCGCCTGTGAAAACGCGACTCGACAAACTGCTCGTGGAGCGTGGCTTGACCTCCTCGCGTGAGCGAGCCCAAGCTCTCATCCTCGCCGGCAAAGTTCTCGTCAACGAACAGAAGGTTGAAAAGGCTGGCGCATCGATTGATCCAGAATCGAATCTCCGCCTGCTCGGCGAAGATCTCCGTTACGTCAGCCGTGGCGGCCTAAAGTTAGAGAAAGCGCTGGAGCACTGGCAGATCGATCTTCGCGACAAGGTTTGTCTCGACGTCGGCGCTTCCACCGGCGGCTTCACCGATTGCATGTTGCAACACGGCGCTGCCCGCGTCATCGCCGTCGACACTGGTTACGGTCAGATCGATTTCAAACTCCGCAACGATCCCCGCCTGCGCCTCTTGGAAAAAACCAATGCCCGCTATCTCGAACCCTCCGACCTTGGCGCGGCCATAGACTTCATCGCAATGGATGTCTCTTTCATCTCGGCCACGCTCGTTCTACCCGCAGTGATTCGCGCTTCTTCCGCAGCCAGCGCGACGAGCGAGCTCGCACCGGAGACCCACCGCCACATCGTCGTCCTCGTCAAACCGCAATTCGAAGCGGGCAGGGAACTGGTCGGCAAAGGTGGAATCGTTCGCGATGAAACAGCCCACAAAGCAGCCGTAGCCAAAGTCGAAGCGGCGCTCTTAGAGCTCGGTTGCACGCACACCGAGTCCATCGACTCTCCCATTCTCGGCGGCGAAGGCAATCGCGAATTCCTGCTCCACGCCGAGCTTCCCGCGCCTCTCCGCCGCTGATTCTGTACAATCGGAATTTCAACCTCCGCACGGATTGGGATTCACTGGAAGACAGGGAAGAGCAAACGCTGGACAATAAGTTCGTTAACATGTCGACGTCCACCTCAAAGTCAACCCGCCCGAAGACCATAGCCATTATTTCCAAGCCCGATCGTCCCGAACTTCGCGAAGCTCTCCCTGCCCTCGAAAAATGGCTACAACAACGGAATTACTCGGTGCTGGTAGACGAGGAAAGTGCCAATTATTTTTCGGCGACCCACGTGATGCCCCGAAGCGAGTTGGCGCAACGCTCGCCCGATCTGGCTCTGGTGCTCGGAGGCGACGGCACTCTCCTGTCGGCCGTCCGCGCCGTGGCGAAGGTCGGAACTCTGATTCTCGGCGTAAACCTCGGCACTCTTGGCTTCATGACCGAACTGACGCTGTCTGATCTGTATCCAGCTCTGGAAGCGATTGAGAAAGAGTCTTACGTCATCGACAGCCGTTGCATGCTGAGCGGTGCGCTGGTCCGTGCCGGCGAAACGCTGGCCACCCACGCCGCCCTGAACGAAGTCGTAGTCAGCAAGAGCGCCATTGCCCGCCTGAATCACTTCGAACTTTTCGTCGATGCGGAATTCGTTTCCAGCTACCGCGCCGACGCCCTGATCATCGCCACGCCAACCGGCTCGACCGCGTATTCTCTTGGAGCCGGCGGTCCGATTCTCAACCCCGACGTGAATGCCTTCGTCGTTACTCCGGTTTCACCTCACGGATTGACGCACCGTCCCGTAGTAGTGCGCGACACTGTCGAAATCGAAATCCACGTCAAGACCGGAAAAGAAGAAGCCTATCTCAGCTTCGATGGCCAGGTCGGCCTGCCCGCGCGCGATGGCGACATCGTGCGTTGCGTCAAATCGGAGCACCACGCCCGCCTGTTGCGCTTCCAGAAAACATTTTTCGAAGTGCTCGCCAACAAGCTCCATTGGGGCGAACGGTGAAGGGCGCCGGTCCGGGGAATGTCGCTCCTGGAAATATTGTGAGAGAAAAGTTCGCGGACGAAATCCGTCCGGGACTGACTGAGCACACACTCGGCACGGGCGACGTCCAACTGAATTACGCCGAAGGCCCAGCCAACGGCCCGCCCCTCCTGCTTCTGCACGGGCTCGGCCGTCGCTGGCAGGTATTTCTGCCCGTCATTCCCGCGTTGAGCGAGCGCTGGCACATCTTCGCGCCCGATCTCCGCGGCCACGGCAAATCCTCTCGCGTCGCTCGCGGCTATCGCGGCCCGCAATATTCTGAGGACATCGTCCACCTGCTGCGCGAGCGCGTCGGCGCTCCGGCTGTCATCTTCGGACATTCGCTAGGCGCAATGTTGGGCATGTGGGTCGCCTCGCATCATCCTGAATTGGCGCGCGCCCTGATTCTAGGCGACAACCGCATCACCGTGGGGCACATGCATCACCCGATGTACAAGGTACTATTCTCGGGTCTCCGCGATCTCGCGCGCAAAGGCGGTTCGGTCGACGAGATCGCAGAGGGTATCGGGAAAATTGAGCTGCCGCTTCCGGGCAGCGACAGCGATAGCGCGGAGACCATCACGATCAACCAACTTCCCGGAAACGACAAGGCCTACCTGACCCGCTGGGCGCGCTGCGTACAACAGCCTGATCCTGACACCTATGACATGGTGCTCGACGGATCCTCGCTGGAAGGTTGGGATGGAGAAACCGTGTTGCGCGGGATCTCTTGCCCAACCCTCCTTCTCCAGGCCACGACGGAGTTAGGCGGCCTAATGTCCGACGCTGATGTAGCGCTGGCGAAGGGCATCCTGCTGAACCACACCCATGTGCAATTCAAGAACCTGGGCCACGCGCTTTTTATCCAGCAACCGGAAACGGTGCTTAGGGCGGTGACAAACTTCTTGGAGTCGCTATAAAACTTCGTGTGGTGACGGGGCTTTGCCCCGTCCGTCCCGGTTTGCGCAGGGCAGGTGCCCTCACCTGCCCAGCCGAGCGCAGCTCGGCAACCGCTGGCGTCTATCTGGCTTTTTTCAGTGCTTGGGATATCGATTCAAGACAATTCCATCCGCAATTGATCTTGGAAGCTCTCACGCCGCCGTATCACCTTCGCCTTCGCGCCATCTACCAGCACTTCCGCCGCTCGCCCGCGCGTGTTGTAATTCGATCCCAGCACCGCTCCATAAGCGCCCACATCGAGAATGGCCAGCAGATCGCCCTCTTCAGCCAGACGAAGTTTTCGATCGCGCGCAAAAAAATCTCCCGTCTCGCAAATCGGTCCGACCACATCGGTTGTCTCGATTTCACGCGACGCGCGGCTCACCGGAACAATTTCGTGGTAGGCACCATAGAGTGAAGGCCGCATCAGATCGTTCATCGCCGCATCAACAATCAAAAACCGCTTGCGATGATTCGTCTTCCGATACAGAACGCGCGTCAGCAGAACGCCAGCCGCTCCCACAATGGATCGTCCCGGCTCCAGCAGCAAATGCAACTTCAATCCGCGCAATGGACTTATTACCGCTCGAGCATAGCTCGCAATCTGTGTCTCAAAATTCTGCTGCGTTCCTTCGTAGGAGATTCCCAAGCCCCCACCGGCGTCGATGTAGCGAATGTCGTGGCCTTGCTCGCGCAGAGTGCGGACCAACTCAACCACACGCGCCAAGGCCTCTTGAAAAGTGCCGACGTCCGTAATCTGCGACCCAATGTGAACGCTCACTCCGGCCACGTTCAAATACCGCTCCTTCGCAGCCTGCGCGTAAAGCGCCTGCGCCTCCGGAATCGGCACGCCAAATTTATGCTGATGCAGCCCAGTCGAAATGTAAGGATGCGTCTCAGCCGAAACATCGGGATTAACCCGTACAGCCAAGGTCGCGCGCTTCTTCAATCGCGCAGCCGTCGCAGAGAGCAATTTCATTTCCGAGGCGCTTTCCACGTTGAAGAGCAATATTCCCGAGCGCAACGCAAGCTCCATCTCCGCTTCGGTTTTGCCCACACCAGAAAACACAACTTGGCTCGCCGCCTTGCGCTTCACGCGCAAAACTCGTTCCAGTTCTCCGCCCGAAACCACGTCGAAGCCCGCACCCTCTGCCGCAACCAGCCGCAGTATCGCCAGCGTTGAATTAGCCTTAACGGAGTAGCACAGCGTGTGAGGAATCGATCGGAAAGCACGACGGAAAGCTTTCAGCCGCGCACGAATCATCTCTGCGGAATACACGTACAGCGGAGTACCATGCCGGGCCGCCAATCGCTCCAGCGCGACGCCCTCGCAGTACAGTTCCTCGGTGGACGCCTCCGGCGCCCGCCCTCGCGCGCCCGACGTGCGATATCGAAACGCCGGTGGCCGCAACTCAGATTCGCGCCCGCCCTTCACTTGCGTTTGCCGGAAGACGGGCCGTCTTTCACTTTGATCGCGACCACCGTCTGATCGTCGAAGGCATCAACGCCCTCCGCGTAATCGGTCACAGCCTGGAAGACTTCCTTCACCACGCACT
Source organism: Terriglobales bacterium (assembly GCA_049511995.1). Classification (GTDB taxonomy): domain Bacteria; phylum Acidobacteriota; class Terriglobia; order Terriglobales; family Acidobacteriaceae; genus Acidiflorens. The sequence continues at coordinate 2,952 of JBEKXO010000130.1, read as the reverse complement.
CCGCCGACTTCGACGCGCAGCCCGCCACGATCGCCTCGACCCGCTCCTGTCCAAAAGAGTGCCCATGCCGGTTCCGCGCATCGAGAATTCCGTCGCTGTAGAACACGAAAAGATCGCCCGGCACCGCCTTGAAACTCACTTCGTCGTAATCCGCTTCGTCGAACAATCCCAGGGGCAGCCCCGTCGCCTCAATCGATTCAATCTTGCCCTCATGCCAATAGATAGGCCGCGGCAAGCCAGAATTCGCCACCACCAGCGATCGCCGCTCGTCATCCCACACCGCATAAATAATCGACACAAATTGCGCCGCGATCCGCCGCTCCGCCAGCGAAAGATTCACCGCCGAAAGCATCTCCGCCGGGCCCGGCTCAATCGGTGCATGAGAACGAAGGATCCCGCTGACCAGCGCCGCATAAATTGCGGCCGGCGCACCCTTTCCACTCACGTCTCCAATCGCAATTCCCAGCCGCGACAGCGAATACGGAACGAAATCATAGAGGTCGCCGCCAATGGCGCGCGCGGGAACAAACTTCGCCTCCACATCGAGATGCTTCATTTTCGGCAGCGAATGTGGCAGCAAACGAAACTGCAACTCGCGCGCCAGCGCCAGATCGCGCTCCAGGCGCTGCTCCTGCCGCGCAATCTCTTCATACAATCGCGCATTTTCAATCGCAATCGCCAACTGCGCGGCAAGCGTAGTCAAAGTCCGCTTATGATCTTCGGTGAAATATCCTCGCCGCGTGTGCTCCAGATCAAGCACGCCGATTACCCTTTCCTGATAAATCAGCGGTACCGCCAGCTCCGACCGCGTCTCCGGGTTCCCCACAATATAGATCGGACTCGTACCCACATCCGCTACCAGGACCGCCTCTTTCGCCTGCGCCGCGTGCCCCACCACTCCGCGCCCCAGCGGAATGTCATGCTTCAGATGCAGCCGCTCTTCAAACCGCTGCGCGAACCGATGCTGCAATTTCTCTCCCCGCTGATCGAGCAGCAGAATGCTGAACATCTGATAATCAATCAGCCGCTTCAGCAACTCAGCAATGCGCGTCAGCAGCTCATCGAGATTCAGAATCGACGTCAGCTCGCGCGCAATCTCATTCAGCAGCAGCAAAGTGCGCGCCTGCCGCGTGATGCGCGTGTGCAGTCGCGCGTTCTCGATGCCCACCGCCATGCGTGACCCGATCAGGGTCAGCAAGCGTTTATGCTCTTCGGTGAAATAGCCCTTTTCTCGCGCTTCAATGTCGATCACGCCGATCACTCGGTTTTTGACGATCAGCGGGATCGCCAACTCCGATTGCACGTTCGGCATCGCTTCAATATAGAAATCTTCCTGCGTAGCATCGGCCACCAGCACGGCCTGCCGCGTCTCGGCGGCGCGCCCGGTCACGCCCTGGCCCACTTTCACCCGCAGCCGCTCGGCAACCTTCGGCGGATACCCCACATGAAAGCGCACGTACAATTCCTGTCGCGCCTCATTGAGTAGCAGGATGGCAAAAATTTCGTAATCGATAACCTTGCGTACCAGCTCCGCCACGCGCTGCAGCGTGGTTTCCAGATCGAGCGTGGTATTGACCACGTCCGCCACTTCGAGCAAAAGAGGCTCGACGACGCCGGAAGGCTCAATTTGCGAAACCGTAGTGTCCACAGGCTTCATAATAACAGCCGGTAAATTTGTGATTGCGATTTGCAGTAGGCAATTTAGAAAGCAGGCATGCAGGGTTGCAATCACAAATTACAAATCGCAAATTACAAATGCTTCAAAGATTTTCCAACACGCAAACGTCCGGAAGATTCCGATACCGCTCCGCGTAATCCAGCCCATACCCAACCACATAGGCATCGGGAATAGTGAATCCGATATACTGCGCCTTGATTGGCTGTTTGCGCCGCGAAGGCTTATCCAGCAAGGCCGCAATGCTCAGCGTCTTCGGCTGATGTGCCTGCACCAGCTTCGATATGTAGTTCAGCGTCAGCCCGGTATCGAGAATGTCCTCCACCAGAATCACATTCCGCCCCGTCATCGAACTATCCATATCTTTCGTCAGCCGCACCTCGCCCAGCGAATCCCAAGCCGCGTGGCCCGCCGGATCCTCTTTCACCGTAGGCCGATTTCCATAACTCGATACGCCAATAAAATCAAACGTAGCATCGAGCGGAATCTGCCGTGCCAGATCGCCTAAAAAAATCGCCGCGCCCTTCAAAACGCCGACGAGAATAATCGACTGTCCTTCAAAATCGCGCGCAATTTCTTTGCCCAGTTCGGCAACCCGCTTGGCGATCGCTTCGCGTGAGATCAATACTTTAAGTTCAGGCGTCTGTTCTGGCATAGTGCATCATCTTATACACGACTTTGCCCGGAAGACGAAAACGTCTATAAAATAATTTTGCTCGGAGGATTTCAGTGAACATCAAAGGCATCCATCTAACCTGGCTAGGCCACGCCACCTTCCGCATCCAGACGCCGGAAGGCAAGACGCTCTACGTCGATCCCTGGATCGCCGGCAACCCCAAGTGTCCCGACACCGAAAAGAACGTCAAGCGCGCCGACGTCCTCATCTGCACCCACGGCCACGGCGACCACATCGGAGACGCCGTCGACGTAGGCAAAAAACACAACTCGCTCGCCGTCGGCATCTTCGAACTCTGCCTCTGGCTCCAGAAAAAAGGAGTCAAGCAAATCGCGCCCATGAACAAAGGCGGCACGCAAACCGTCGCCGACACGAAAATCACCATGGTCCACGCCGTCCACTCCTGCGGCATTCAGGATGGCGACGAAATCATCTACGGCGGCGAGGCCTGCGGCTACGTCCTCGAATTCTCCAACGGAGTCAAGCTCTACCACGCCGGCGACACCAACGTCTTCAGCGACATGGCCATCATCCGCGATCTCTACGCGCCCAAAATTGTCATGCTGCCCATCGGCGACCATTTCACCATGTCGCCGCGCGA
>JBEKXO010000129.1:0-12741 GCA_049511995.1 Terriglobales bacterium | reverse complement strand
GCCTTTGCCATAAATCCCCTTACGCCTTGTGGGCGAGTGCTTTCAAAACCAATTCCTTGTCAGTCCGCGCATTGGGCTTACGTTCCGGCAATAGGGCGCACAGTTCTGCCAGCGTTAAAACGTGATCCGTTAGGCCAGCCTCCATCGCCGGAGTGACGCGAAGCGATGAATGCACGCGGCAAAAGTTGTAGTGGAAGAAATACAGCGCAACCTGGTGCCCGTGATTCTCAAATTTCTTAGAGAATCCATTTGTGAGCCGCGTAAAGCGCCGCATGCCCATCCGCATCGAAAGGTTCTGCCGCTCTACGTAACTGGTAGAGATATGCTTCGGATCGGGGTCACCGCTCAAGACTCCGGTACGGCACCCAATGCAGGTTGCGGGGCTGTAACGCGATTCTCCGTCATTGGATGCGCCGTAGAGCTTCACCAGCATCGCGTAATCAATCTCGGAGCCGAAGGCGTTCTCGACTGCCTCAGCGTAAACACGATGGCCGTCTGTCGTTAATTGAATCCGATTTTCAACACGCGAAGCTAAGTCCTGCATGAAGGCAAGAGCAGTTCCCGCGCCACGATCTCCCAGCATGTAAGTGATGATTAGTTTGGTATCGGCATCAATGGCGGTCCATGTCCACACGCTACCAGCGCCCGTGTTTACCTGCTCGATAGTCAGATTCTTGTCCTTGCCATAGACGAACGACCAGATTTCGTCGCACTGCACGCGATTGGCGCGGACCCCACGCACCATCGCATCGTGATACGCAGCACAGGCGCATCCGGCATCTTCCAAGAGCCGCAACACGGTATGTTTGCCCACTCCAAGCATTCTGCACGTCGCGTTAATCGAGTTTCCTTCAACCAGAGCCGCTATGATTTGTGCCCGCTTTGTTGTGCCTAGTTGATTCATCGCCGTTTGACCTAGGCATAATATAGGCAATATAACGGCTAATGTCAAGCTATATTTAGAACATTAAAGGTCTAATATTTCTATGCATATAGCCGCTAATATGCCTATAATAAGGATCGCTCCAAGTGCCACCATTGCGATAGTTCCAATAAGAACATCATCATCGAGGAATCGCCGTATGGATGAAGCCACACTCCGAGCATGCATCGAGAATCTAGGAAGCCGCCTAGTGTCGCTCCACCATTGGTCGGACTTATGGACAGTGCTGGTCGTTGTCGGTGTCGCATTCGAAGTGATCGTGCTGATTGTCGTATACCTCGCGGAGCGCCACGACTTCCGCCGGGGATTTGTCCACGCGCCAGACAAGCCTAGCTTCAAATTGCTGCTTTTTGAGCTGTTCGGGGTCGTATTGGTAACTGGCGGAATAATGGGAGAGCTTGTAGTTGGCATGAAAGTCCAGCACATAGAGGTACAACTTGCGCAAGCAAATGAAGATTTGATCAATTTGGTGGAATCAACTGCTCTATCAAGAGCTGACCAATTGCGTACGACCTTGGACAACTCTATTGCTACAGGCAAAGAAACCATCGCAACTCTAAGGGACGAAGAGAAGAAAGCGTCAACGGAACTGGCACGCGACATCGAAATCCAATCTACACGGTGGGCGTTGCTAGAAAAACACGCACCAGAACTACGCAACCAACTTAGACGATTCCCGCGCCAGACGGTATGGACTTTTATCTGTGGAGCGTCCAACTCATCAAACGGCATTCCGGCTACGGACGAAGCGATAGAAACAGCGAGGGTATTGACCGGCTCAATTTTAGGAAAGACGGGAGCTGGTTGGGGCTTGGCAAAGGGATACAAAGAGGCCGACGCATTCCGGCCTAATCTTGCTGCTGGCTTCTGGGGGGATTGTGAAGCGCAAATGGCTTTATTACAAATGCCGCTGTTTCGAGGACTAAAGATATTCGTCAACGCACAGGGGCCAAAGAACACCCTCGCCGCCGCTACGGAATTAGACCGTGCTCTCTCGAACACTTTCCCTTTCCCATCTTCGAATGGTCTCCTAGTAGTTGACGTGGAAGAAGGGCGGGTTATGGTAGACGGGAAACGGGTTGAAGCTAACTTCCGCCCTTCATACCAAGTGGTAAGAGATCCAAGTGCAATCGTCGTTTTAATCGGAGCGCACCCACAGAAAAGGTAGATCGGAAGCAAAACAATAGCTGTGAACGCGAAACGGCACCAGTACCATGCTCCCTCATTTTGCTTTGGGCATCTATAATCGGGACGGCCATGGATGATCTGAAAACAAATCAAGACAGGAGACAGCGATGTCCAGCGTGATTCCCGAAAAATACGCCGACCTTTTTCACAAGAAAGCCTTCGCGAATCTTGGCACACTCATGCCCGACGGACGGCCGCAGGTCACGCCGGTATGGTGCGATTACGACGGGCAACACGTCATCTTTAATTCGGCGCGGGGACGACAGAAGGATCGCAACGTGCGCCGCGACCCTCACGTAGCGATGGCGATTGTTGATCCTGACAATCCTTATCGCTATCTCGAGATTCGCGGCACGGTGGTTGAGATCACCGAAGACGGGGCCGCGCAACATATTGACAAGATGGCGAAGAAGTATCTGGGAGTCGATAAGTATCCTTATGCGCAGCCGGGCGAGGTGCGGGTAATGTATAAGATCCGGCCGGAACACACGACGGTGATGGGGTAATTTTAAGGTCAGAGGTGCGAGGTCAGAGGTCAGAGGTCAGAGGTAAGATTGCAGAGGTTAAACCCTGATCTTACCTCTGCAATCTGACCTCTCCCCTCTGCACTTTTCTGCGGTGACCTTTCTTCTTCTGGCTAGTCCAACTCCTAACGGAACTTTGCAGTACGGTTTCCCGTATAGAAAAACGACGGGGTTCCCGTTATTGGTCTGGTTGCTGGAGGAGGGGTTATGGAAGTGGTAAAAGACGCCGGTCTGGACGCGCAAGCGATGCAGGCGCAAGCGAATAATGCTTCAGCGCAGCAGGTGGTAAAGGCGGCGCATGAAGAGCTCCTTCAGTTGATGCGGCAACGCGCCGAGATCATGAAGCGCATTGGCACGGTGAAGCAGACCATCGCGGGATTGGCCAATCTGTTCGGTGATCAGGTGCTCGATGATGACCTTCTGGAATTGATCGACCGCAAGCCAAATGGGCGCCAGCCAGGCTTCACCAAGGCGTGCCGCAGGGTGCTGATGGAAGTGCGGCGTCCTCTCGGAGCGCGCGAGGTTTGCCTGGAACTGGAACGAAATGCTCCGGCAATCCTGGCGCGGCACAAAGACCCGCTGGCGTCGGTCACGACGGTCTTGAATCGCCTGGTCGATTATGGCGAGGCGCGCAGCCTGAGCAACGATCGCGGGCGGCGGGTGTGGGAGTGGGTCAGCGAGGTCGAGGCGCCCGAGATGATGGCCGCGCGGCGAACGGCGTGAGGGTCCAGGAAGAGTAGGAAAGGCTAGCAATAACAGGAAAGGCGATCACCAACGGCGACGGCAACACCAACCACAACGACCGCGGACAGGAGTGTCCGCGCCACACTTTCTTCGCACCAAATTAAAGTTCAAAGTTCTGCATTTTCCGACCCTCTGTGCTCTATCGTTCCTCTTCTTTAACAAGGCCTTCCGCATTGATTCTTCAGTACTTTCGTAACTCTCAGTTGGGCAGTTGATGGCGGTATTCTAGCGTTGATTCTCCCTGCCCTTAGGCAAATTTCAGCAGGGATCGGGTGCGGCTTATCACCGCGGGGACGACTGTAATGGCGACGATGTTTGGCCGGTTTGAAATTCAGAGTGAACTTTCCAAGTCCGAGACTGCCCAGATTTATAAGGCGCTGGACACGGAAACCAATCAGGTCGTAGCGCTCAAGACGCAGAGCCTAGAGCCGCTCGGCGAGCGCGCGGCCGCGTTTGTGGAGACGCTAGTCGCCGAGGGCGAAAGCACGCGCGACCTAGTGGGTCAGAACATCGCGCTGCTCTACGGAGCGGGCGAGATCGACGGCCAATTCTGCGCCGCGATGGAATACATACAGGGCAACAGCATCGCCACCATGCTGGCGCGCAAAGAAGGGTTTTCCATCTGGGATCTGCTCGACATTACGCGCCAGGTTTGCGCCGGATTGGAGCATGCCGCCGCCAAGAATGTGGCGCACTGTTCGCTCGAGCCCGACAAGATTCTGGTGCAGTGGGATGGAATGGTAAAGATTCTCGGCTACGGCATTTCCAACATGAGCCTGATCGAAGCGGAGTCGGGCAAGGGGTTGGGGCGGCTGATGCCGTATTGCTCGCCGGAGCAAATTCGCGGCGAGGCCATCGATCTGCGCTCGAACCTGTTCACGCTGGGAACGATTCTTTACGAGATGGTGGTGGGGCGCAAAGCATTCGATGCGGCCGATCCGGGGACGCTGCTGACGCGGATTGAGAATGAAATGCCGGCGAGCCCGTCAGAGGTGAATGCGAAGATTCAGCCGGCGGTGAGCGCGCTGATCATGAAGGCGCTGGCGAAAGATCCGGCGGAGCGGTATCAGAGTGCGCGTGCGCTGCTGGAGGACTTGGAGAAGTGCAAGGAAAACGGCAAGAAAGCTGCGGCGGAGCCGAAGAAGGCGGTCGCGGCGCCGAAGATTGCGGTGGATCCCGCAGCCCGTGCGGCGGCGGCGAGCAAGTTTGTTTCGGCCAACACAGGAGCTTCCGCGCCTGCGGCTCCTTCTGCTTTGCCGAAACCGGTGGCGCAAGCTGTGCCTAAACCAGTTTCGCCTCAGCCAGCTCCGGCTAGCCCAGCTCCGGCGAAACCGGTTTCGTCTGCCCCAGTTTCTCCGCGAGTGAATGCGCCAGTGGCGTCGCTGCCGGCTCGGCCAGCAGTGGGAACCAAGGCGGCTGCGGCGGCTGCCGGTGCAAGCGCGACGACGAGTTCCGCTTATGGAGTGTCGCGGGCCAGCGTGAGCGCCAAACCGGGCGAGTCGAATGCGAAGATCTCGAATTCGGGCGCGCGACTGATCAGTGATTTTGAAGTGAGTACATCCGCGGCGCAGAGCGCGCCAAGCGCGGAGTTATCGGCGGTGGTGGAACCGGAGCCGGTGCAGGAGACGCCGCGCGTGGCGGCGGACCCGATGATGGCGGCGCCGGCTAGCGCGTCATCGGGCGTGAGCTTTTCCGATCTTGAGGAACTGCCTCCGTTGAAGGAGCCGGTGATTTCGACGTCGTTTGCGGAACCCGAGGCGCCGTTGCCGGCCGAGTTACTCGTCCAATCGAAGAAAAAAGAAGAGAAACCAAAGATTGAGGCGCGCGAAGTTGCGCAAAAGGCGATGCACGAAATCGCCACCGTCCCGCCTCGATTGATAATCTATTCGATCTTGGGCGCGGTAGGACTGATTCTGGTGGTGGTGATCGCGCTGTTTTTCCATGTGCGGTCGGAAGACGATGGCTCGACCGCGGCTCCGCGACCGACGAAGGCAGCGGAAGCGAAACCATCCCAGCCGGTTGCGCAAGCTCCAGTGGCGCCAGCGGTCGCGACGCCGGTCGCGCCGATTACGGAACCGCAACCGAACTTGAACGTACGCCAGGTCGAAAAGCCCGTCGCCAAGGTCGCACGACGCGCACCCGCTCGGGCGCCGGTGCCGGTGGTGATCCCCGGACAGGCGCTGATCGATTCCAGCCCCCAGGGGGCGCAATTTCAAGTCGATGGCAGGAGCGATCCGGCATGGATTACTCCGTTTAATGTGATCAACCTGAGCCCGGGCAAGCACATCATTTCGATCAGCAAGGCTGGTTATTCCTCCGACATACGGTCGGTGGATGTTGCTGCCGGCAGCAAATCGTCGCTACTGCTGCATTTATCGCCAATCAATGCGCTGGTGGCGGTGAACAGCACGCCTCCAGGCGCTGAGGTCATCATCGACGGCAGACCTACGGGACGAGTGACCCCGGCGCAATTCGCGGTTGAAAAGGGGTCCCACACGATTTTCGTGCGCAAGCAGGGATATCTCGACGAGACGACTGTCGCCGATCTTGGCCCCGCCCAGAATTTTCAGTATTCGCCCACGCTCAGACCACTCGGCAACACGGAAGACATGAAGACGGTCGGCAAGTTTAACAAGCTCTTTGGACACGGCGGAGATAACGCGGCTGGCACGGGCTCCATTACAATTCGCACTCAACCAAAGGGCGCGCAGGTGGCCATTAATCAGCGCATACTGGATAAGACTTCTCCAGCGGTAGTAGTTGTCGGGCCTGGCAACTATATCGTCGACATAACGATGACGGGCTTCAAGCCGATCCACAAAGTGATCAGCCTGGAAAAAGGCGGCAAGGCCGTGATTGACGAAGTTCTCGACCGGCAATAAAGCCGCCGACGGAGCTGGCGCTCGAGAGACTGAGATGCCTGGCGCACGACTTTTATAACGTCGACCGTTCCCTCCATATATTTATGCCCAAGAATGAAAGTGGCGACTCAGTCGCCGTTCCGCGACTTGAATCATTCATCCCGATTTCCTTTTGATTCGTGACGGCTATCACATCGCTGCTGCCTCGGATTGTGCAAGATGGACGGCAGTCTAGAGGTTCCATCATGCCGCCGCAGCCGACACCGGGTAAGTTGAGTCCCGAGCTATGGGCGGCGCTACTCAAAATCCGAACCGTTCGACAGTTCCCCATGGGATCGTTGCTGTTTCAGCAGGGCTCGCCGGTAACGGGCGTTCATGTGGTGGAGAGTGGCGAGGTTCGCATACTGCTGCCCACTGGCCCGAGGCAAAAACAACTGCTGGAGGTTGCCGGCCCAGGCACCATGCTGGGACTGAGCGAGAGCATGAGCGGAGAGGATTACCGGGTGACCGCGGAAGCGGGTGAGGAAACTTCTGCGGGCTTCGTTCCCCGGCAGGAGTTTCTTGAATTCTTGCGCACGCATGGCGATTTTTGTGTGCAAGTGGTGCGCCTCCTAAGCGAAGACTTGCACTCGCTCTACCATAAATTCCGCAGCATCAGCGCGCATCCAGGGCGCCCGCGGCAACGGAATCTGGATGAAGAGCTCAATTAGAGCAGGGGGCAGGTCGCAGGGAACAGGAAAGGCAAAGGCAGGAAAATCAAAAGCAGGGTGAGTTTCTCGCGCGCGTGACTTTCTCGGCAGGTGCTTTTCCTGTGACCTGTCACGCGTCACCTGGCTTTAGTTTTTCCTGCTTCTCTCAGTTTGTTTTGAAGTTTACGGTGATTTGGGTTTTGATTTCTACCGGCTCGCCATCGAGGTAGTAGGGCTTGTATCTCCACTGACGGACGGCGTCGAGCGCGGCTTGGGCGAGGATGGATTCGCCGCTGAGGACTTTGGGATTGATTACCTTGCCTTCCTTACTGACGGTGGCTTCGATCTGAACCGCGCCCTGGGCATGAATCGCGAGCGCGGCCTGAGGATATACCGGTTTTACGCGCTTGATGAGCAGCCCCTGCGACACTCCTTGCGAAACTCGTAACGCAGTTACTGGGGCCTTGGGTAGAGCCGGCGAGGATGAAGACATCAGGCCGCTCAAGCTGTCGCCGTTGGGGGCCGCGGCCATCACGCTCGGAGGTTGTGGCACGGACTCGTCAGCCGTCGCGGATTGTTTTTTCGTGCGGTTGGATTTGACAAGGAGCGGTTTGGGGTCAACCTTTTCGGAGTCCGCTGGGGAATCGGCCGCGGAGTTTCCTGCGGCGGCGGAGGCGATGCGAATCGGCGAAGAATTGGCGGTTCCGGCTGAAGGCTTGTCGTGCGGCGTCCCCGCCAACGTTTTCGGAGCTGTCGCGGAAGTCGCGCGGCTAGGCGCTGGGCCGGAAGGCGTCGAGGGCGAAGGTGTATCGGGCGCAGACATGGGACGCAGCGCAGGTTGACTCGAATCTTGTGGCGCGGCTACCGGACGCGCGGTTGGAGTGGGTTTGTTGAATGTTTCGTAGCCCACATATCCGAGCGCGGCCAGGGCGAGAATAACCACGGCGGCGATCATGACTTTCTTTTTGCCGGCTGCTCCTTCAGAATCCGTGTCGCCTAATGCGGCAAAGGATGGAGTGCTGGGCGAGCTCGCCCAACCGAAGGTTGGAGCGGCTACGGCTTCTTTTGAATCATCATCGGCGGCCTGGAACAGAGTGGATGGCGGTTCATGCGGTTTGTATTCAACCGCCTTCGTCTCAATGGGCTTTATATCGATGGGCTTCGATTCGACGGGCTTGGATTCGACGATGCGGTTTGTTTTTCCCGGCGCCGGCGTCAGGTTTCTTGCGGGTGCGGGTGCGGCGGCAGATCCGAGGGCTGACGCGAAACGAGGATTTGTCTTTTGCGCCGGGACCACTGGAGCCGGCGCCGCTTCGACTGTCGGCTCGTCTACGATCGTAATCTGGAGCGGCGCTGCCGACGCTGCAACCGCTGGTTGATCTTCGGCAACCAGCACCGCCAAATCGGCTTCGACCTCAGGCATCTCTGGTTGCGGTGGCGGAGCGATTGTCGCTACTTCTTGACTGGCCTGAAACGATTTGGCGGGTGTTGCGGCTGTTCTTGCTGGCAATGTGGGAACCGCCGGGCTACTGGCGCTGGCGGCAGCCGCATCCGAATTCTTTCGTAGCAGCCCGCGCGCAACGCGCAGCGTTCCCTTGGCTTGCTCGACGTTGATCGGCTTGGTCAGTACCAGGTTGGCGCCGATACGGTAGGCTTTGGCCACACCCATTTGTCCCTCGACCAAAGCGATGGCCAACGAACTCTGATTGGAACTGGAATTTCGCGCGCTCTTGAAGAGCAAAGAAGCGTTCTGTTCGTTTTCGCTGTCGACGACAATGGCGTCGAAACGCTGCGACATCAATTTCTTAACCGCCGCAAAAGGCTCATGCACCGCGTCGATGGCGAAGTCGAGTTCGCTGAAGACCTGGCTCACGACGCTAGCCAGTTTCTCATCCGGGCAGAAAAGAAGAGCTTGGTAACCCATAATAGAGTCATCGTAGGTAATGCAGTGGGTACCAGCAAGTTACGGGGGTAATTCGGAAGGCGGCCGTTGGTCGTTAGTCCTTCGTCGTTCGCGAAATGATCCAGACGACGAATCCCAACGCCATCAACGAACGACGACCTTTCCTACTGCCGCTGAAAGTCAACGATGATGATCGTTTGAAAGGGCTGCGTTTTTCCGTCGCGGACATAGGGGCGGTAACGCCACTGTTTCACCGATTTCATGGCTGCGCTTGCGAGGGTGGCGTTTCCTTCCACCAGGCGCAGGCCATCGACCTTGCCTGTTTCATCGATTACCGCTTTGAGGACGACGGTGCCTTCCCCTCCCTCGGAGCGAGCTTCCGCCGGATATTTCGGCGGCACGCTCGTGAGCAGGCGTTTCTGCGCACCCTGGGAAGAGAGAATAATTGCCGTCTTCTCCCCCGGAAGCGGTGCGCTCGATGGAGACGCGTTCGAAGTCGGCGCCGCAATGTTTTTCGCGGCGTCTTTCTTGGCATCGCTCGGATTGCTGACAGCTGGGGCCGACGTGGCTGCGCTGGCCGAAGCCGACGGAGCGGTTGCTGCGCCTGAAGAGGATGATGGTGAAGCTGGAACGGCAGCGGCCGGTGGCGCGGTTGAGACAGACGGCGGAGCGGACGCTGAGTCGGTTGTCAAATTCGATGACGCTGGTTGCGCCGCGCCGGAATCGGGCGTCACCGCTGGAGCGGGCGTAGGCGCGGGAGTGATGCTCGGAGTTGGCTGCGCCTGCGATTTCGCGGAGGCCGGCGCGTGAGCCGCGGGTTTTGCCATTCCGGCGAGAGCAAGAACTTGATCAATCTGCGGCTGCGCAATGGCCCGGAATCCGGGCTCGTACATCCATGCGCCGTAGAGGCCGCCGACTGCGATCGCGAGAACCATCAACGCGACGAGCGGACCATGTGTCTTCTGCTGGCGTGCTCTGGGTGCAACCACTGCGACATCGGATTTCGACTCCGCATTGTCCTTGTAAGCCTTGAGGCGTTCCAAGCTCTCATTTTGCGAGTCCGCTTTCGGCTCTGGTTCCTGCGTTTTCGCAGTTTGCGATTGCGCGCGTTCAGATGCTTCCAGTTCCGTTCTTTCCAGTTCGGCAAGAACCGGATCGTCGGAAGGCACGATTGGAACCAGGGGCTTTGAATGAATTGGAGCGGCGATCTCGTCCTTCTGCAGGTCTTCCTGCGCATCAATTACTGAATTCATTATCGGCGCGGGGAAATTCACTTCGTCGCTAACCGCAGAGTGTGCGACGACATTCGAAGCGGGGTCGGCGAATACCGCTGCTTGTGAAGATACTGCCGCGGCGGCCGCCGCTGCTGCTTGTGCGCTTGCATTCGCAACCGCGGGCACATCTTTTCGCACGCGGCCGACGGCGGTGCGGATGGTGGTTCTTGCCTGATCTTTTGCGACGGGCTTGGTCAGAATCAGTTCGGCACCCAGGCGAAAAGCTGTGGGCAGGCCGGCGCGGCCATCGACAATGGCGATGGGCACGGGATTGTTACCATTTTTTCCGCGACGGCATACATCAAAAATCAACTTGGCGGCGGGCAGATTTTCGCAATCGACCAGCACCAGATCGAACGTGTGGGAATTCAGCAGTTGCGCCGCGGAAACTCCGTCAAGCGGACGCTCGCAGGTGACCGACATTTCTTCTAAAACGCCGGTGATGGCGCTGACCGCCTGGTCATCCGGCGACAACAGGAGAGCGAGAGGCATAACTCTCCCATGCTAGGAACCGCCATCAGAAGCCGCAAGTTACGGGGGTAAGGGAGGACGATCCCTATAGTTTCAGGAGTGGATCTCAGGAACGGCGCTGATTCTCGGTGGTCGCGGAGTCCGGTGGAGGATAGACAATCGTGTCGCGGAAGGTGGACATGTCGGCGGCGGCGAAATCGGGGAAGGGCAACTGATGCTGGTCGCGCCAGTGCTGGACCTGCTGTTCGGCGGCTGCGGCTTTTTCTTTGTCGAGGCCGGAGTCGCGCGAGAAATACAGGGTCTGCGAGGGGAAGGCGATGCCAGTGCCGGACTTTTCGACGATATCCATGATTCGCAGCAAGAGGTCTTCGCGGATGGCGATGAATTCGTTGGAATCGCGCGTCAGAACGTAGCTGGAAATTTCAATCCGCAGAGAGCTGGCGTCGAAGTTGGCGAAGCGGATGGTCGCACTGCCGCTTTCAACTTTCGGATGGGCGTATAACATGCGGCGAATCTCGGCCAGCAGATAGCGAAGCTGGTCGGCCGAAGTTTCACAGCGGATTGCGAGCACGGGCGCGAACTGAATTTTGTCGCGACGAGTGAAATTCTCGATGTTTATGGTGGCGAGCGTGCCATTCGGAATCGAGAGCTGGGTGCGCGCGTCGGTGCGAACGCGTGTGGAGCGCAGGCCGATATCTTCGACGGTTCCGGTGCGGTCGGCGAAGCGGCAATAGTCGCCGACGCGGATGACATCATCGGCGAGCACGGAGATTCCGCCAAAAAGATTTTCGAGCGTCTTCTGCGCGGCGAAAGCAATGGCGATGCCGCCAATGCCGAGGCCGGCGAGGACTGTGGTGAGGTTGAAGCCCACGATGGCGAGTATGGAAAGCAGGGCGGCGATGATGACCACGGCCCTGAGCAGACGGTCAGCCAAGACCATCAGCGTTCCGGTCCCGACGCGGCCCGAGCTGATGGCGTGGATCCGCAGGCGCTGCATGGTGAGGCTGGCGACGCGCAGCACAAACCAGAAGAAGCCGATACTGATGACAATCCAAACGGTGCGGGAATAATAAAAACGAGGCAGCAGCGGCAGTCTGAGGTAACTGGCGATTACGCGATGAGTGAGCGCGCTGAAGGAGACGAGCAGCGGTTTCGAGACTTGGCCGTAAGTATGCAGATTGGGGCGATTGCCGAATTTGAGCCACAGGCGGCGCGGGATCGCAAGTAAGAGAACGATCGCCCAGCCGATCGCTATGGCCACGGGGATGGCGGCGAACAGCGCCAGCCACTGCCAGAGCGGCATTCCGAGCGGAGCGTTTCGCACCAGGCTTTGCGGCAGCCGGTTTGCGACCTGGTGAGCCTTATCGTTGTCGTAGAGATCGGGAACTTTGCTGAGTGTGTCGGCGGAAAAAAGCCAAACCTTTCCATAGTTCGGATCGGTCACGCGGACGAGAGTGACGGGAACATCGGCCTCATCGCCATTGGAAAAGATTCCGATCGTTTGCGAATCGGGCGTGCCGAAATCCGGATTGCCCTCTGGACGCGTGCTGACCCGCGACAGGCTGCCCACGAAGGATCGATCCATTACCGCCTTCAGCTTGCCGGCCATATCGGGGCCTTGCGATTGGCGGCGCGCAGCGCTCATTTGCAGGTAATCGGCGGCGGCTTTTTCATCTCCGCTCTGCTCGGCTTTCAAGAATCCGAGGACGGCTCCCGAAGGTGTGTCGCGTCCCAGCGGGTCGGCGGACGCGGAGGCCGGCGGCTGGGTTGCTCGATTGAGCAGGCTCGTCACCTGCGCGACCAGGGTTTGGGCCGCGAGGGTGTGAACCGACAGCCAAAGGACGAGAAACAGGGAAAACAATTTTTTCATCGAGGTTCCAACAATCGATAGCCTGGCGTTCCCGCAGAGTCGAACCGTTCTTTCACGGCAGGCTTGCGAGACGCCCGACGCTTCGGCGCGAGGCTCATCACGATCTTTTCGGACGATAGATGTCGGTGGCCTGGCCGTAGAAGACCTCCGCCGATTCCATCATCGTCTCCGACAGGGTTGGGTGCGGATGGATGGACATGCCAACGTCGGCCGCCAGCGCGCACATTTCGATGGCGAGGACGCCTTCGGCGATCAATTCGCCCGCGCCTGCTCC
>JBEKXO010000128.1:0-12783 GCA_049511995.1 Terriglobales bacterium | reverse complement strand
GCTGAAAAATTGGCTGGCCGGGAATGGGGCGTCCAGGAGCGGGACGTGAACTTGGACTGGGCGCGGCGGCACTGGGCGGCAGTATGGGTGCTTTGTAGACAGGGCGCGGGCCGGTCTGGGGCATGATCATGCGCGGCGGTGGAGCGATCGGAGCGGATGATCGGGGCGGCGCGGCTGGCATCTGCGTAACGTTGCTGGGCAAGGTGCTCGCGACATTGGTCGTCGGGCCGACGCCACTTGTAACTCCGCTTGGGGCCACCGGCGCAGCGGTGGCGGTTGCGGACGGAGGCGTGGCTCGTGGCGGAACGGCAGCGGGGGGCGCGGAGCTGGACGGCGCAGCGGGCGTGGTCGCGGCGGGCGGCGGAGTCTTGGGCGGAATTACCACTACCGACGGCGGTCGGTAGGTGGCGGCTACGGACGCGGGTGTGACTAGTCTTGGTGTCGATGGAGATTGCGGGGGCGCGGGCGTGGCGGCTTCTGCCGGCGGCTTTGGCGGAACTGCTTTCGGTGTCGAGGGTGCGGGCGGAGTTGAGGCGGCGGGAGATTCGACTTTGGTTTCGACCGCGGGCTGCTTGGCGACGGGGCGCGCGGCTGGAGTTTCAACCGCTGCCTTTCGCTGCTGGATGGCGCGGAGCACGTCGCCGGGCTGCGAGATATGCGAGAGGTCGATCTTGGTCTTGATCTCGTCCTCGCCCGTGCCGTGAGCAGTGCGGTACGAAGACCTCGAGGAACCGGAAGAGGCATCGGAGCGTCCACGAAGATGCTTGCGCACCAGATCCGCTTCGTGATCTTCCAGAGAGCTGGAGTGCGTTTTTTTCTCCGTGACGCCCACCGTGGTCAGGACGTCAAGAATTTCCCTGCTCTTGACTTCCAACTCACGGGCCAGATCATTGATTCGAATCTTACTCATCCGCTCTCGTTTCCTCTTCTTCTTACTAATCTCGCGTGCCTAGGTTCGCATGTCTAACCCTCGTGGAGCTTCCGACACTCTTAGCAATTTTACTCGACAATTACTCAACGATCTTGTTCGACCGCCGCTTCCGGATGGCGAGCCTCGCGGGTTCAGTTCGGATTGAACTCCGAACTCGCCACGCTCAGGTTTTAGCTCTGCTTGTCTTCCGGAACTTCTTCTGTGGCGCTTTCTTCGGCCGCAGATGTTTGATGCTCGGCGCTTTCGTCGGATGCGGCTTCGCTATTCGACTCGCTGCCCGCCTCTGTTTCGCCCGATAACGCGTCGGCTTCGAAAGTGCCTTCTTCGATCGAAGCTTCGTCGACCGGAACTGTCTCTGTCGGATTCTCGGGCAGCCCTTCGTTCTCAGGGAGCGCTTCTTCAGCTATACCAGCTTCGGCGATTCCCGCGTCGGACGCGGCTTCTGCTGCGCCTTCCTCGGTCGCTACGGCTTCGCCGCCATCGAGACTGGCAAAGTAGTTATTGACCGCGATGCTGATTTTTTCCACCGTCTTCGGGCCGATGCCTTCGATCGCTTCAAGTTGCTCGGGCGTCATATCGGCAAGCGACTCGACGGTATTCACGCCAGCAGCTTTCAGCTTCTCGACGAGACCTTCGCCGAGTCCGGTCACGAGTTCGAGCGGGGTGACGGTCTGGGTGACCAGCGCCGACATCTGCTGCTCGACTTCCTGACGCTTCTCTTCTTCGCTCTTGATGTCGATCTTCCAGCCGAGGAGTTTGGCCGCCAGGCGGACGTTCTGGCCCTTCTTGCCGATGGCGAGCGAGAGCTGCGTGTCGTCGACGACCACTTCGAGATGCTTGTCGGCGGCATCGACGACGGTTACTCGGCTGACCTTCGCGGGCTGCAACGCCTTTTCGGCGAAGGAGACGGGATCCTCGTGATATTCGATAATGTCGATTTTTTCTCCGCGCAGCTCGCGGATGATCGACTGCACACGCATGCCTTTCATACCGACGCAGGCGCCGACGGCATCGACATCCTTGTCTTTCGACATAACGGCGATTTTTGTGCGCTCGCCGGCCTCGCGGGCGATGGCGCGGATCACGACAGTGCCGTCGTAAATTTCTGGCACTTCGGTTTGAAACAGATGCTGGACTAATTCTGGCGCGGAGCGCGATGCAATTACGCCCGGACCTTTGGTTGCTTTTTCTACGCGCACGATGACGACACGAATGCGCTCGCCTACCGCAAACGACTCGAGGCGCGACTGCTCCTTGCGTCCCATGCGGGCTTCGGCCTTGCCGATATCGAGAATGACGTCGGGGCCTTCGAGGCGCTTGACGGTCGCATTCACGATTTCGTTTACGTGTCCGATGTATTCGTTGTAGACGGTGTCGCGCTCGGCCTCACGCACTTTTTGAAAGATGACTTGCTTGGCAAGTTGCGCGGCGATGCGGCCCAGAATGCCTTCGGTCGCTTTGGGGATGAGCAGTTCTCCGCCAGCCTCGGCGCTAGGATCGAGTTTGCGCGCCTGATCGACGGTCACTTGAAGATTGGGATCTTCGACCTGCTCCGGGTTTTCGACGATCGACTTCACCGCGTAGGCATTGATCTTGCCGCTGTCTTTATCAAGCACGGCGCGCAGGTTTTCCTGCGTCTTGTAGTATTTGCGCGTCGCGACGACGATGGCGTCTTCCACGGCACTGACTACAATTTGCGGATCGATGCCCTTTTCGCGGCTGACCCCTTCGATGATGTTGTAAAGCTCACTTGCCATAGAAAATCCAGGTTTCAGTGTTTCAAGGTTGCAAAGTTTCAGAGTTTCAATTCCAGGGCTTGGCGCCAACTCCCGCTCGTAACCACCTTGAAACCTTGAAACCCTGAAACTTTGCAACCTTATATTTCCGGTACTAAATTCGCCTTCTCTATGTTCTTCAGCTCAATTTCTACTTTTTGCGATTCGCCTTCTTTGGGGCGCATTTTCTTTTTGCGCGCCGCGCTTAGGTCGAGCAGCAGCTTGGCGTTTTCAAAGCTTTCCAGCTTCCCTTCAAAATGCCGGTTGTTATTCACCGGCT
Organism: Terriglobales bacterium; assembly: GCA_049511995.1. Classification (GTDB taxonomy): domain Bacteria; phylum Acidobacteriota; class Terriglobia; order Terriglobales; family Acidobacteriaceae; genus Acidiflorens. The sequence continues at coordinate 9,797 of JBEKXO010000128.1, read as the reverse complement.
CCCGCGTAGTCAACTTAACGCGCTGCCCGCGGAAGCGTTCGAAATCCGTCGCCTTCGTCAGCTTGCGATCGAGGCCCGGAGAGGAAACTTCCAACACGTACGATCCGCCCGGCAACACATCCTCGACATCGACGATGGTGCCGAACTCGCGGCTGAACTGCGAGCAATCTTCGTGCGTCACACCGTCCGGACGACCGGGCGTGGGCGCCGCTCCTGGGCGGTCGATATAGACCCGCAACATGCGGTGCTTCCCAGCTCCCGCAACTTCGACATCGACTACTTCCAGCCCGCTCGAGCTTGCTACGCGCTCGGCAATCTGCCGGATCTTGTCGAAATCAAACGCCATGTTTTCAGCAATTTGCGCCAAGTGGTCGGGGCAGAGTCGGCACCAAGTAAAAAGTGGGCTTGCGCCCACTGGTGTGCTCCGACACTCCTCGCACTACGACACAACAGTACATTCAAGACTATACGCTCCCAATTTGGAAAAGACAAACGGGGTGGGAATGACGGCTCGGGGTTCGTTTTCACCACGGAGGCACGGAGAAATGCAACCGCAGGCTAAGAGTTGGAGCCTGAATGCTTCGCGATTTTCTTCGCGCTACGGCGATGCGGTTCCCTGGGCCGAGAGGCGCTGCTTCAGTTGGGCGGCGAATTGTTTGGTTTGCTCGTCGGTGAATTGCAGTTGGCCGTCGAGGACGAGGGTCAGCTGATCGGCGCCGGCGTCTTGAAATTGGGCTTTCTCCAAGGTTGCCGTCTGCTGCGCCACGGGCGGCAGGGCGCTTTTGACGTCCGCGGATTTCTGCAACGCGGAGAGCAGCAAGGCGGCGATTTGGTCGCGCAGGGTGACTCCGAGATCGCCGGAGCGGAGCGCGTTGCGGAGCATGCCATTCGCCTCGACGTGCGTGATTTCGGAGGCGAGGCTTAATTGTGCTGCGTCCAGCGAGGGAGTGAGCTTGACTTCAAGTGTTGCATTGCCGTCGGCGACTTCGGTCGGGCTCGGAGCGCCGAGGCCAGCGCGGGTCTGGCCACTCGGACAAACCCAGCGTTCATAGTGCAAATCGGCAACTACGAGGCTTGAGGCAGGCGCGAGCGGGGTGAGAGAGGCTTGTTGAACTTGGATGCGCTCGCCGCAGCGAGGACCGCGGTTCAGTGCGGCGCGCAGAATGGCCGTGATATTTTGTTGCACGTCGGACAGGTCGGCGACGAACTTCAGGCTGAAAAGATTGGAACCGCTTTCAGCGGCAGCGACGGCGGGAGGCGAAGTTCGAGCGAGCGTCGCAGAAGATTTGCGGAGAACGGCCCCGGAGCTGGGGATAGAGATGTCCTCGCCATCGACATTGATCGAGTTGGTCACAGGAGGAAGGCTGAACGTGACACCTTCGCCATCGGCGTCGAAGATGATGCTCATTTCTCTCCCAAGCGCTAATTGTTCGCTCTGGAAACCGGCAAGCGCCTTTTCGAGCGCGGCGGCTGAGCTGGCGATCTGTTCGCTGTCCGGCTTGGCGGTCGTCAGAGTTTGATCGAGCGCCTTTAGTTGGCGGTCGAGATCGGAATCAGCCTTGCTCAGTTTCTTCACAAGCTCCTGCAGCCCGGATTTTTGAGTTGCTGAAAAAGAGTTGAGGAAATTCTGATTGCCGGCCCGCGCTTTTTCTATGGCCTGATCGAGAGCGGAGGCGTGCTCGGCAGGCCCGGCGCCAAGTGGAAACGACTTGCGAAGGATTTGAAGCTGGCCGCTGGCGGCCTCGGCATACTGCGACACCTTGGCAAAGGCGGAGCGCTGCTCCGCGGTGGCTTGCAGGGCCATCGAGCGGCGAAAATTCTTGAGCGTGTCCTCGGTATTGAGCGTTTGAATAGCCGGGCAATCGTAGACGCACACGACGGGCTGGTTGACGTGAGCCCCGCCGCCGCGCTGGGCGAGCATTGGGGAAGCACTGGCGACTAGAAGTACGGCAGCGATCAGCGAAATCGCCGTTGGCGGGATCGAATTCAGCATGCGCGCGCGAAGCGCGAGGCGAGCGTCGAGATCGAGTTGACGAATAGAATCTTTTTGGCAGAACATAACCGGGACTCTTGGGACATTATAAGGGCAACTGTATCGTGCGGGACGGAACCGTCCCTACGTCCTTGTTCCACATTCCGAAGCCAGGGGTGCGCCTACACAGGCGGCCATTACCCAGGTACTCACGCGCCCGGCGAAAAAAATGCGACAATAGGGAATAGTGGTTGCAACTCCACAATTGACGTAACTTTACGAAGAAGTCTGGCGTAAGAACTTCCTTAGAAGAAGTTCTTCAATAGAGGTTCGTCGAACAACTTCCTCGCAATTACGCAACCACGGAGTCTGCCCGCGTCTCTAAGCTTATAGTTCTGCCCTGATGCCGGTTACCCAAATTCCGTCCCGCGATCCACAGTCTCGCGAAGAGTTGTCCGGCACATCAGCGTCGGGCACTTCATCGCCTGGTAACTCGTCGTCTGGCGATTCACCCGAACAGCGCGATCTGTTTGAGGCGCAGCATTGGGAGAAGGCTTACCGCGGCTTCAATCCAGATGACGTTCCGCATCTGCTCATTCAGTTGCAGGACGATCTTTCGCGGGCGCGCAAGCGCGAAGCGCTCTGGCTGTCGGTCATTCTGCACTTGTTCGTAGTCATTCTCTTGTGGAACAGCGAGAAGTTGCTGGGGCTGTTGCCGCATCGGACCGTCGATCTCGCGATTACCGCCAACGACAAATCCAAGGACGCGACGTTTTTGGAGTTGCCGCCGGACGCGCAGAAGCTGACGAAGCGTCCGGATGCGAAGGTGATTTCGGATAAGGACCGGATTGCGACGAGTAAAGCGCCGCAGATCAATCGCCAGGACTTGAAGAAAATATTGCAGAGCACGCATCCGGGGCTTCCGGGGGCGAATGTGCCGCAGCCGCCTGCGCAGAGCCAGCCTCCGCAGAATCAGGTGGCGCAGAATCCACCCGCGCCAAGTCCGCAACCGCAACAACAGCAAAATTCGGGATTCGTGCCGCCGTCGCAGAACGATCAGACGGCGCAGCTGCGTTTGCCTCCGCAAAACCGGCCAACAGTGAATTTCAATACTCCGCTGACGCCGGGCTCGGCGATAGAGCAGGCGGAGCGGGCGGCGGCGGAAAATCGCGGGCACTACGGCAGTGGGAGTGGCGGCGATTACGGGCTGAGCCAGGGTCGCAGCGGCGCGAAGGCGATGGATCAGGCGGAGATTTTAACCGATACCATGGGCGTCGATTTCGGCCCCTATCTGACGCGCGTGGTGCAGGTGGTGCGGCAAAATTGGTATAGCCTGTTGCCGCCGTCCGTTTATCCCCCGATCTTAAAGCAGGGCAAGCTTTCGATAGAATTTGTCATTCTGAAAGATGGCAAGGTGAGCGGGATGACAGTGCATACGTCGTCCGGCGACGTGGCGCTTGATCGGGCAGCTTGGGGGAGCATTACGGACTCCAATCCGTTTCCGCCGCTGCCGAAAGAATTTCCGGGGCAGTTGCTGGGGCTGCGTTTCTATTACTTTTACAACCTACAACCCGGCACCGATCTGAAGTAGCTACAGTAAGAATCACGTAGAGAGACGAGTTCCCTCACTTGTCCAACCGGGCGAAGCTCGGCGCCCGACTGTCTGATGCTCCTACTTCACATACTCTGGCGCTTCGCCTTTCGACCACGGATCGTACGTGGCGACAAAATGTACGCGCTCCGGCCGAGTCGGATGATCGAAGAACCAGATTTTTATGAATGTGGACGGGTCTGGGTCGGAGAGATTTCTTTCGCCGCTTTTTTGGAAGTAGTGGGCGGCGACCTGGTTCTCGTTAGGCACGATTCCGTGAATCACTTCTAGACCGTAACGGTCGGCCTCGTGCTCGAAATGGCGGCTTACTCCGTTGAATAGGGGAGTCGCAAGAAATGCCAGCAGAGTAATCACAAAGAGCAAGGCCGGCAGCGACGCCCAATCCTGAAGATCGCGAATCGCCCACTGTGCGCCCCATTTCGCGAGCATCCAGTTCGCCAGGCGGTAGCCGACATATAAGAGAAAGACCAGAATGACGGCGTCAATGCAAATTTCTTTCGGAATGTGAAGCAAGACGTAGTGTCCCATCTCGTGCCCGAAGACGAACAGCGTCTCGGGGATGCTGGCATTCTTGATCGTGTTATCCCAAACGACGACGCGCTTGGATGCGCCAAAGCCGGTGACATAAGCGTTCAGGCCGGTGGTCTTTGAACTCGCATTCATGACGAACATGCGGTCGGCGGGGATTTCCATTCCTCCGCGATGCACGATTCGCTGCATTTGCGCGAGCAGGTCGGGTTGTACGGTCGCAAGCGGCGTGAATTTATAAAACATGGGATCGACGACGATGGGCTGAAGAAAAAAGAGCGCGAGCAGGATGGGGATCGAAGCGAGCCAGAAATAAAACCACCAGCGGCGCGGGCTGCGGCGGATCGCGAAATAGAGGACAGCTACGAGCAGCGTTCCTACGATGAGCATGATGAACTGGGTTAGGATCCAGTCGCGGGTCCAGGCGGTCCAGGTTTGCACAGAGAGGCCGTACGCGCGCTGGAGGGATTCATCCCAGATATCGGCGGGGATGGTGAGGACGGCAATCGTCAGCAGGGTGAGGGGAGCGAAGATGATGAGCTGTACGAAGCGGCGCGATGACGCGCGTTCGGCCAGGTTGCGAAAGGCGGGCGCTACGCGCCAGCGGAGGAGTACTAGCAGGATTAGGAACCCGTAGAACGCGCCCGTGAAAATGTGGCGATATTTGGCGTTTGAATAGGCCTTCGCGCGGGCATATTCCGCGGGAGGAGGAGCGTATTCGACGATGTTGGACGCGGACGCAATGGATTGGGATTGCTCCGTTGAGGAGGGCGAAGTCGGCGGCGCGGAATCTTGCGCGCGGAGAGTTGCTGGCAAGGCGCATGCGAAAAAGCAGAGTAGAAATACAGTGCGCAGGTTTTTCATAGGGTGTCGGAGCCTGATTATTCCAGACTTCCGATAGGAACCGGTAAGAAAATAATTGTATGGTGCGCTCGAATGCCGGCCCGAGGGTGGTCGTGCCTATGTGATGGTCGCGAAGGCGCTACGATAGAATAATGTTGTTGCACCCCAACTAAATTATGAAGATTCAACGACCGCCGCGTTTCGCGTCTCTGCTTTTGTTCTCACTCGCTTTTACCTTGCTCCTTCTGCTCTGCCCGCCTCTTTTTGCGCAGGACGCGCCGGAAGCTTTGCGTCCGCCCAAGGGCGCGCAGATCGCTCTGGTGGTGTTTGAGGATTTGCAATGTCCGCAGTGCGGCCGGATTGCGCCTTTGCTGGCGCAGGCTTCGAAGACTTATAAGATTCCACTGGTGCAGCATGATTTTCCGCTGCCGATGCATAACTGGTCGTTCGATGCGGCGGTGTTCGCGCGCTACTTCGACTCGCATTCGAAAGATATTGGCAACGAGTTTCGGCTGGATGTCTTTGCGCACCAACTGGAGATTAATCCCCAGAATTTAAGAGCGTTTGCGGAAAAGTTCGCGGCTAACCACAAGATTGGGCTGCCGTTTGTGGTCGATCCGGATGGCAAACTGGCGGCGCTGGTGCGGGCGGACAAAGATCTGGGATTGAGTTTGCATGTTGACCACACGCCGACGGTTTGGATTGTTAGCAGTAAGCATACTGGCAAGCCGTACGTTGAGGTCACGGATCCGAATCAGCTCTACGTGATGATCGATGCGGTGAAGAAGGAATAAGGTCAGAGGATAGAGGTCAGATTGCAGAGGTCAAACCTTACATTTTTGATGTGACGGTTATCACCTGCTGGCCTGCAATGGTTCTATCTCTGCGATCTGACCTCTTACCTCTGCAATTTTTCTCTTACTCTGTCCACTTGCGGAATAACAGCGCCCCATTAGTGCCGCCGAAGCCGAAGGAATTCGACATGGCGTATTCGAACTCGGTCTTCCGGGCTTGATTGGGGACGAAATCCATGCCGTCCGTATCGGGATCCTGATTTTCCAGGTTGATCGTAGGCGGCAGGATTTGATCGCGCAGTGCCAGGACTGTTACTCCTGCTTCTAAGCCTCCCGCGCCACCCAGAAGATGGCCGGTCATCGATTTCGTGGAACTTACCGGAATCTTTTTTCCGAATAAATTTCTTATCGCGTGAGCTTCCAGCGTATCGCCCAGCGGCGTCGAGGTGCCGTGGGCGTTTACGTAGCCTACTACGCTGGGCTCCAGTTTCGCGTCGCGAAGGGCGTTGCGCATCACGCGGAAGCCGCCTTCGTGTTCCGGCGCGGGTTGCGTCATGTGGTAAGCATCGGCTGACATGCCGTAGCCGATTAACTCGGCGACGATGGGAGCTCCGCGGCGTTTCGCGTGTTCCAGTTCTTCCAGCACTAGAATTCCTGCGCCTTCACCCATTACGAAGCCGTCGCGATCTTTATCCCAGGGACGGCTGGCGCGCGCGGGATCGTCGTTACGGGTGGAGAGCGCGCGCATGGCGGCGAATCCGCCTACTCCCATGGGAGTGATGGCGGCTTCGGAGCCCCCCGCGATCATGACGTCGGCGTCGCCGTGTTGAATGATGCGGAAAGAATCACCGATGGAGTGAGCGCTGGTGGTGCAGGCGGTTGCGGTCGCTTCGTTGGGACCTTTGGCGCCGAAGCGCATGGAGACGTGTCCGGCGGCGAGGTTGACGATGGCAGCGGGAATGAAGAAGGGTGAGATCTTGCGCGGGCCGCCTTCCATGAGCGCGGTGTGTTCGCGCTCGATCACGTCGAATCCGCCGATGCCGGAGCCGATGTGAACGCCTACGGCCTCGGCATTTTCGGGAGTGATTTTTAGTTGCGACATTTTCATCGCTTCGTCGGCGGCGGCGATGGCGAAGTGAATGAATCGGCCCATCTTCTTCACTTCTTTCTTCTCGATGAACTGGAAGGGATCGAAGTTGCGGACCTCGGCGGCGATCTGGCATGCGTACGCGGAGACGTCGAACGCGGTGATGCGGTCGACTCCGCTCTTGCCAGCGAGCAGAGATTGCCAAACGGCGTCGGTGGTGTTGCCGACGGAACAGATCAGGCCGATGCCGGTGATGACGACCCTACGACTCAATTGGAATCGCTGCCTTTCTTGCGTTTGTTGATGTAATCAATAGCATCCTGAACAGTGCGAAGTTTCTGCGCATCCTCGTCGGGGATCTCGATGTCAAACGCTTCCTCGAGCGCCATAACCAATTCGACCCGCTCAAGGGAATCGCCGATCAGAGTGTCCGGAGTGAAATCCATAGCTGCTTGCGTTTTGCGCTTGCGGACGAGTCCCTCAGGGGCTAAAGCCCGGCTATATGAGGACTGTATCGGCACGGCTAAAGCCGTGCCCTTCCCAAAGCCTGCGCCCGAGACATTTGACCGGATTATTTGCCTGCTTTCGCGTGCTTACCGATGTAGTCAACGGCGTCGGAGACGGTGCGAATCTTCTCCGCGTCCTCGTCGGGGATTTCGATGTCGAAGGCCTCTTCAAAGGCCATCACCAACTCGACGGTGTCGAGCGAATCGGCGCCCAGGTCATCTACGAACGAAGCGCTGGGCGTGACTTCGCCCTCATCGACACCTAATTGCTCAACGATAATCTGTTTCACTTTTTCATCAACGGCTGCCATTGTTTCTCCTCGTTTCTGAATCTTTGGAATCGCGGGTCCGGAGTGCGGGCCGGCGTTTGCTGACTGCGACTGCTGAAATTTACGACTGCGTAACGCCCATTACTGTGAATGAAGTCGAAACCAGTAGTCTAAAAGGGATTGGGAAAGTATGCAAAGGAGGTCGTGGCGAGATCACGCTTAATTCGCTTTTCACCACGGAGGCACGGAGGCACGGAGAAGCCCAACTGCTGGGCAAAACCTTCTCTACCCGTATGGAGATCACTGCGAAATCTTAGCTGGCGGCGGGGAGAGCGGTCAAACTCGCAGGCGGCGCGAACCTCATGATTTCAGGAAGTCACGGACGCTCTTCACGTATTCGTCGTGCTGGGTGATGGGAAGGAGGTGGCCGCCACGAGGGAAGGTCTTGATCTGCGCTCGCGGGAACAGGCTCTTCAGCTTTTGCTTGCGATCTCTTGGTATGGCGTGATCGTCGTCGGCTTCAATGATCAATATCTTTATCTTTTCGCTCGCGCTGGTGGCGACGCCGGCACTGGAATAATTTCTTGCAAAATCGAGCGCAACCTCGAATTGAGTGCGCATGTTATCGGAGGAATATTGGTTATCGATAATGTCTCGCATGTAGGCATTCCAGAACTTGCGGTCTTCAACGTTGAGGAGAACCAACAGCGGGGGAATTTTTTTCCTGGCGGCGAATTTAATCAAGCCAAAGGCATATTGGTTGGTGAAGAGTTTGGAGACGGGATATATCCTTTCGAGCTTACGCCGATAATCGGGAGTGGCCGCGCCGGTGTCACCAAGGATGACGTGCGTCAGCAAGGCGGGGTGTTCGCGGACCAGTACCTGGGCAACGTATCCACCGAGCGACGTGCCTAACAACGCCACTTGAGTTACGCCCTCGCGCTCCAGCACAGCTTTGATCGCCGCGACAATTTCCAGCACCGAACCGACGCGCGGGTAGGAAAGGGCGATAACCCTGTAGTCGTTTTCCCAATCGAGAATGCAGTCGAACCAGGCCTCGGCGATACCCAGTCCGCCCGGCAAGAGCACCAGCGTACGTTGGGAGTGGCCGCTTCCGTAGTACTCCCAACTCTTGCCGCTCACTGTAATGTTGCTGAGCGAACGGCTGCTTCGAAAGCGGAAGAGCCTCTCCTTGAGCGGAGAAGCCACGCCGTCGTAATAGTGAAGGTCCTGCCCGACAAAATTCATTCGATGAATCTACCTGGCGAGGGAACAGTGAAGCGTTCCCTTCAGCGCCGTGAATCGCGTGGCTTTCGTCCCATCACTTCGAATACTCATCCCTCAACCGAGTTTGACGGTTGGTCATTGGAATTGGACGACCCTGGATGTAGACCTGTTTGACATCGGTCTTCACATCGAGCGGATCGCCGTTCGCCACGACTACGTTGGCGGTTTTGCCTACGTCGAGGGAGCCTAGTTGGTTGTCCACTCCCCAGATTTCCGCTGGATTTAGGGTGATGGCTTTCAGCGCCTCGTCGTAGGGGAGACCGAAGGCGGTGGCGAATCCGGCCTGGTCGGGGAGGTTGCGTACGTTGTGGGCGTTGTAGGAGGCGAAGATGATTTTGACTCCGCGCTTGTAGAGCTGCGCGGGAAGGCTGTAGACGGCGTCGTAGCGCTCATCGTCTTTCGGCGCTTCGTAGATGGGGCCGACGATGACGGGAACCTTGAGGCTGGCGACGTAGTCGAGAACGGTCTGCGAGTGGCTGATGTGGTTGAGAACGAATTTCAGCTTGAATTCGTTAGCCAGGCTGACGGCGGTTTGCAGGTCGCTGGAACTTTCGGCGGCTAGGACGATTGTCTTCTTGCCTTCTAGATAAGGGACCAGGGCTTCGAGTTTCAGATCGCGCTTGGGAGCGGTGGGCTCGGACTTTTTATCTTTACTTGCTTGCGCGGTTTTGTCGCCCGGCTTCTTTTCTTTTTCGGGAGAATTCTTTGCCGCTTCGGATTTCTTGCGTTCGTAGTCGGCCCACTTCGTCTGGTAGTCCTGCGCATCGATGAAGGCCTGGCGCAGCTGCGCCGCGAGGCCCATGCGCGTCGAGGGGAACTTGCGCTTGTCGAAGCCTCCTTTGTTGCGACGCTGATCGCCTGTGAAGTTGAGGGGCATGGCGATGTCGCGGATGAGGAGC
>JBEKXO010000127.1:0-12926 GCA_049511995.1 Terriglobales bacterium | reverse complement strand
TCGGACAATGCAGCTCAAGCACGCCCACACCAGCCAAGCCGCCCAGCATGCCCGCGGCCAGCCCCGCGGAAGTAGGGTTGACCGCGAAGCCGCGGCGAAGAATCAGCCAGCTCAGCAATCCAGCCGGGATCGCATGGAGAAGACCCGTGAGCAAACATACGATGCCAGCCGAAAAGAAATGGTCTGTGTGGTAGTCGCGGAATAAGTCCGCGAACACGGCAAGCAGCGCAACACTGCTAAGCGCCAGCAGCGCCCCAGAAGAAACGCGAATCCGGCTCGCCGGAATCATCTGATGGACGAAGCGCACCGCTGCCAAACAGGCGAGTAGAACGAGCGCGGAAAAGACGAGCGAGCGCTCCAGCAGATTCATTTTTGCAACCCCAAAGAAACCTGCGCGTGCTGCACCAGCCAGCGAAACCGCCGCAGAGACAAAAACGAGGCCCACAGCCATCACCCAAACGGCCGGCAGCGGCCGCACCGGGCGCAACGACGGCTTGATCGACTCGCCGATGCGCTCGAGCACCAGCGGATCGAGACCCGGCGAAGACTGCGCGGCCTTTCTCAGGACGTCGTCGATTTCTTCGTCTTTCACGCGGCTCCTCCGCTCCGCCACTTTCTCGATCCTGCAGCGCCAATCGTTTCCCGCAGCTTCTTGTAGGCGCGGTGCACTTTCTGCTTCACCGATCCCACGCTCGACGACGTGGCGCGCGCGACTTCCTCGAGTGACATGCCTTCGACCTTCAACATGGCGATCACCTCGCGCTGCGCCTCGGAAAGCGGTGCCAACAATGTCTCCAGTTCGCCCGCTTGCTGCTGAACCGACGAGAAGCCTTTCGACATTTCCTCCAACTCCCTTTCGCCGGCTGCCACGCGTATCGACTTTCGATAGTGGTCGACGCGAATGTGCCGGGCAATCGCATAGAACCACGGCAGCGCCGGCTCGCCCGGTCGATAAGTATGGCGCACCTTGTGAATCCGCAGCCAGGTTTCCTGCAGCAGGTCATCGGCATCGGCGCGACTATTCAATGTTGCAAGAAAAAACCTGTGCAGGGGCGAACTGACGCAATCGATGAGCGCCTTCGCGGCGATGAAATCGCCCTGTTGATAGCGGGCCATCAACACCTCGAGATTTTCGCCGGTGTGCATGCGATGGATATCTAACTTGAAATCTTCACCGACGTCAGCGCCTTCGCGCAAATCCTCCACCACATTCGCCGCACCGCGCTCACCGGCCCCACTCGCAGCCCCCAAAATAGCTGGATTCGACAGACTGCGCCGAAAAGTTACGCGAAGACAAGAGAATTCAGCAACATTTAATTTTTCGGAATTACGCCTCGGCACCGTAACTTTCCTCGAGCCCGAAGCGAATCCACCTGTGAACGCGCCCCTGCCGGGAACCAATCCCACGTTCGTGGTGCGGAAGAACTACATCCCAAACTCTCAGGAGACTACGATGAATAAACTTTGCCTAATGAAATTTCATTTGTGGCGCGCGGGTTTTGTGCCAGCTGCGCTGATCCTTACCAGTGCCCTTGCTGTTCAGGCCCAGCACGTGCGCGCTCCCTTGGTCGTCACCAGCACGAATAATGCGAGCGGCAACGCTGTTGTCGTCTTCAAGCTGAACACGCAAGGCACTCCCTCGCTCGAGTTGACACAGACGCTGCCGACCGGCGGAAACGGGGGCGCGAGCACAAATGCAGGAATCGTGCAGTTCGAAGGGGAGCGCGGTGCCGTTGCAAACTATGGATCCAATACCGTAAGCCAATTGGTGCGCTCGGGCGATGCCATCGCGATCAGTTCGACAATCCCGCTGGCGACTGGATGCACGAAGCCCGACTCTGTCGCCTTGACCAAAGGCCACCTGTTCGTGGTCGGCGCGAACTGCGCCGAGGCCCACACTTGGCCGGGGGGATACGTAGAAGCTCCAGTCGTGAGCCTTTCCGACTCCTCGGCCGCGCAGATTGCGGTTGGCGAGGACTGGGCCGCTGTCACGTTAAGTTCCGGATCTCTTTTGCAACTTCCGCTCACGCGGCGCGGCGCGTTGAATGGCACGACCAATCCGATTCCTCTGCCCAGCAATGCCGACATGGTTCCCCTTGGAGAAGCCTTCTGGGGCAACGTGCTCGGCTTCACTCCAGCCCACAGTCCCGACAGCTTTGCCATCGTCGACGTGAACGGAAATGTGAATCCGGTGGTTGGCCCGACGCCTCCCTATCCCACCAACGCGCCCTGCTGGGTCGCCAAGGGTGCGGGCAACATCTGGTATACAGGAAACTCGCCAGGGCAAGCGATCAGCATCTTTTTCAGCGACAGCCAGGGTGGAGTGTTCTACAAATCGTTGCCGTTACCAGGATCGCCGAGTGATATCACAGTCTCTCCCGACGGCAATTGGCTCGCGGTAATTTATACCGCCGGCGGCAATGCCTCAGTGGCCGTCTTTTTCATCGATGGTTACGGCGACTTAGCTCAAGTGGCCACCTCAAGCGCGGCGGGCGTTGCAGGGTTCAGCGGCGTAGCCTTCAGCGAGTAACTCCATCAAGTAACACTTTGTCGACTAACACTTCGTCGATTAGCAAAGCGCCGCGTTTGCTGCCCGTCGGATGAGAATGTTTCGTCCGGCGGGCCGTGTCGCGCTTGCGAGCGAACTTGGCGGATCATGGCGCAAGAAGCGAGCCGGGAAACAAATCCACAGGCTCATAGCGGTAGTACTTCCGACGGCGGGTAACCGTGCTGCTCCCGCCCAACTTTACCGTCGTATTTCTTTGTTGTTTTGAAGAGTTCGTGATGGCCATCACCCGAAGCAGGTCGGCATCGTTCACGAAGCGCCTGCATCTCTTGGGGCGACATCGGCCTGAAGCCGCGCGCAATTCCCACGTTCTGCCGCAACACGTCCAATGAGTCGATACCGCAAATTGTGGTCGCGACCGGCAGGCTCATCGCATAGCGCAGCGCTTCTTCCGCCCTCACGACGCCGTACTGCACCGGCTGGCCGTCGCCGCCCAGGCTCTTCATGCCAAGAGCTGCAATGCCCCGCCGCTGCAGCTCCGGCAGCACCTGCTGTTCGAAGCTGCGATAAGTCGCGTCAAAACAGTTGAGTGGCATTTGGACGGAGTCGAATGGATAATCGTGCGCCAGCATTTTGAGATGTATCTTCGGGTTTTTGTGCCCTGTGAAACCAACAAAACGAACCTTGCCCTGTTTTTTCGCTTCATCCAGCGCTTCGACCACACCACCCTTGGCAAAATGCAGGTCCGGGTCGTTCTCGTAGATGACCTCATGAATTTGCCATAAATCCAAATGGTCTGTGCCCAATCGCTTCAGCGACTCCTCCAATTGTTGCATCGCGACGTTCTTATCTCGGCCATGCGTGCAAACCTTGCTCATCAGGAAAACTTTATCGCGCCTTTCCTGCAGTCCAAGCCCCATCCATTCTTCGCTGCGGTGGTCGTTGTACTCCCACGCGTTGTCGAAAAACGTAATGCCCGCGTCCACCGCCTCCTGAACGAGGCGTAGGGCAAGATCTTGCGATTGCACACTCCCCAGATGATATCCGCCAATGCCAATGATCGAGACTTGTGCGCCCGTTTTTCCGAACGCCCTGCGGGGAATTTCCTCGGCGGTGCTGTTGGTCACTTGCGGCGGAAGCGCAGCCGATGCGATTCGGTTATTCAAAACTGAAGTCGCAAGCACTGTTCCTGCCGACGCCAAGCCTGCTTGTAGGAAAGACCGCCGCTCTATTTCGGGAGGCGCTTGGGATTGCTCGTTTTGTGGCCGCTGATCTGCCATTTTTACCTCCCAGAAGTCTCCGGCGTTGTCTCTGGCACCAACCAGGGGCCGTCCGTCTTCTCCAACATCTCTGTGACTTCCCTTTGGGTGTGATCGAAGGGAAACCCATGAGGCATTCGAGTCATTGGGTTGTCGTAGCGCAGTGACACTTTGTAGGGCTCGAAGCGCCCGTCGGCAGCCGTCGGCGCGCAGCGAACTCGCAACGCCTCCATCTCGCTCTGAGTCATCGGCTGAAAGCTGCGCACGACGCGCAAGTTCTGGTGCAGCACGTCCAATGAGTCCATGCCGCAAATGGTGGTCACGACCGGCAGGCTCATCGCGTAACGCAACATTTCGTCTGCCTGGACAACACCGGCCTTTATTCCCCAGGCGGTCCCGCCCATGCTCTTCATGCCCAGCGCCGCCATACCTCGCCGGTTGACCTCAGGCAAGACGTGTTTCTCGAAGCTGTAGAAGTTCGCGTCGAAGGGATTTAGCGGCATCTGTACTGAGTCGAAGGGATAGCCCAGTTCGAGCATCCGCAGGTGAAATGAAGGATCCTTGTGACCGGTGAAGCCGACAAATCTGACCTTGCCTTCTTTTTTGGCTCGATCAAATGCCTCTAAGACACCACCTTTGGCGTAGGCCAGCTCTGGGTCGTTGTCGTAGACGATGCCGTGGATTTGCCAGAGATCCAGATGGTCGGTTTGATACCGTCGCAGGGAGTCTTCGAGCATCTGCATCGCCAATTTTCCGCTTCGTCCGTGGGTGCAGACCTTTGTCATCAGGAAGACCTTGTCGCGGCGCCCGCCCCGGAGCGCCCTGCCTAAGATGGTCTCCGTCTTGCCGTTGTAATACTCCCAGGCGTTGTCGAAGAAAGTGACGCCGGCGTCTACTGCCTCATGTACGAGTTGCACCGCTTCGTCCAAGGTCGGCACATCGCCGAGATGATGGCCACCCACTCCAATCGCCGAAATGCGCACGTCCTTGCTTCCGAATTTGCGGTAGATCATGTCGCCCGCCTCCGCTGCCGGCGCTGCTGTTCGCTCTTCTGATGCTGTAAAGGACGAAACCTCCTTCGAGCTCGACGAGACGCCGGATGTCGCGGCTACGGCACCCGCGCCCACTTTGAGAAACTCCCGTCGAGTCGTACTCATCCTATGCCTCCAAATTCCCCTCATCGGCTCGCCCATCATTGAGCGATTGCGAGCAGGAGATTTCGCAGATGGTCGTCGAGTCGCGAAGCACCCTTAGCAAATCTTCACCGGCAATAAAACCGTGTACAAAAGTGCCAACGCGAATAACGCGATTGCTACCCCGAACCCGATTTTCTTCTTGACTGCCTGTCGGATCGAAGCTCCCTGAATGCTAGATGAATTTTCGAAAGAATCGGTTCCACCAATTTTGCCCGCAGGCCGGGCATAAGCATCGGACTGGAAAGTAAGAAAAGTCGGCGGCGAGATTGCTACCGACTAGCGAATTTTAATTCGAAGTGCCCGGCCGCCAAGCCCCCGATAGCAAAAACACTCCACCGCATGATCATTGACCATCCCCGTAGCCTGCATAAAGGCGTAACAAATCGTCGATCCCACGAAATTAAATCCCCGCTTCTTCAAATCCTTGCTCATCGCATCCGATTCCTGCGTCCGCGCCGGAATCTTGTGCCCCAACCGCCGCGCATTCACCATCGGCTTGCCGCCAACAAACTGCCAGACATAGTGATCGAACGACCCAAACTCCTGCTGCACCGCCAGAAACGCCTTGGCGTTCCGTATCGCCGAAGCAATCTTCAGCCGATTCCTGACAATCCCTTCATCGCGCAGCAGTCGCTCCACCTTGCGCCGGTCATAGCGAGCAACCTTCTTTGGATCAAACCCATCAAAAGCCGCCCGATAATTTTCCCGCTTTCGCAAAATCGTGTCCCAGCTAAGCCCCGCCTGCGCCCCCTCCAGAGTAAGAAACTCGAACAGCACCCGGTCATCGTGCTGGGGCACTCCCCACTCTCGGTCGTGATAGAGAATCGAGAGCTCGTCGCTAGGCCAGGAGCACCGAACAACATCCTTTTTCGCTGCCTTCATGCCGCCTGCTTACCCAGCACCCCATCAATTTTCCCTAACTCCTCCGCCGAAAACTTCAGATTCTTCAGCGCGGCCACATTGTCATCCACCTGCGACACCTTGCTCGTCCCCACCAGCGCGCTCGTTACCCTAGGATCGCGCAGCACCCATGCCACCGCCATCTCCGCAAGCGTCTGCCCGCGCTGCTTGGCGATATCATTCAGCGCCCGGACTTTCGTCAGTGTCGCCTCGCCAACGTCCTTCTTCTTAAGAAAAAAATCGCGCGCCGCTCGCGAGTCCGCCGGAATCCCCTGCAAATATCGATCCGACAGCAACCCCTGCGCCAGGGGGCTGAAGACAATCGATCCCACTCCTTCTTTCCCCAGCACGTCCAACAAACCCTGCTCCGGATCGCGCACAAACATCGAATACTTCGGCTGATGAATCAGGCAAGGAGTCCCGAGCGATCGTAGAATTCTCACCGCCTCCGCCGTCTCTAGAGCGTTATACGCCGAAATACCCACGTAGAGCGCCCTCCCCGACCGCACCGCCGTATCGAGCGCGCCCATCGACTCTTCCATCGGCGTGTCGGGATCGGGACGGTGATGGTAAAAAATGTCGACATACTCGAGCCCCATGCGCTTGAGGCTCTGATCAAGGCTGGCCAGCATATATTTTCGCGAGCCAAAATCTCCGTAGGGACCCGGCCACATATCCCAACCCGCCTTGGTCGAAATAATCAACTCATCGCGATAAGGCAAAAAATCTTTCTTTAGAATCTGGCCGAAGGTCTCCTCCGCCGATCCATAGGGAGGCCCATAATTATTGGCGAGATCAAAATGCGTAATACCGAGATCGAACGCCCGGCGCAGCATGGCGCGCGAGTTTTCGAAATTATCGACGCCGCCAAAGTTATGCCAAAGACCGAGCGATACCGCCGGCAGCTGAATCCCGCTCCGTCCCGAGCGGCGATATTGCATGGAATCGTAACGCTGGCTATCTGCGACGTACACGAGGGTCCTCCGAGATAACTTAAGATGAAATTTAAACGGAACTTTATCCTACAGACTCAGTCGTATTTCTCGTAGCGAATCGCTGTCCGATCCCATCCTAGTCCCTTCAGCAATTCGCGATTCGCCTTGACCATCTTGTCGAGTCCGCAGATATACGCGTGCATATCGGTTCGCATCCCTACGATCTCTCCCAAATGTTGCTGCACGTATCCGCGCAATCCCTTCCACCCGTCGCCAGCGCGGCTCAGCGTCGGCAGGAAATGAAAGTTGTCATGCTCGGCCGCGAGTTGTTCGAATTCTCCGCGATAATAAAGGTCCCGCTCCGTCCGCGCCCCAAACAGCAGCCAGAACTGACGTCCCTGATGACGCTCCGCATCCGCCAGCAGCCAGTGCAGCATCGAGCGAAACGGAGCAATCCCCGTCCCCGTAGCGATGAAAACGGAGTCGCGCAGCGGGGGATGCAAAATGAAATTGCCGAACGGCCCCTGAAATGTTATCTGCGCGCCCTGTTCAAGACCGCACAGATAATTCGACATAAACCCCTCTTCCACCCGATTCAGGCAGAAGGCGAAGTGTCCGTTCTCCCCCGGAGGCGACGCGATCGAATAGGCACGCGTCATCTCTTCGCCCTCGGGAGTTGTAGCCTTCACCGAGAGCCATTGCCCCGGAACAAATCCAAAGTGACTCACTCCATTCACCTCGAGTTCAAGGTGCTTGGTAAACTCAGAGAGCGCCACCGAGCGGACAACGCGGGCGTCAAATGTCTGAAACTTAGCCATCAGTAATGTAGATGATATAAGTAAGCCCACGGACGCTTCTGTCGTGTACGGATGAGCCATTTCACCACGGAGGCACGGAGTCGCAGAGACAACCGTGAGTTTTTACGGATGAGGAGTGGAGTGAGGGGGGTTTGCCTGGCAGTTGGGTTTCTCCGTGACTCCATGTCTCCGTGGTGAATAATGCCCTCCCCGAGGCCCGTTGCAGTGACGACGCCCGAACTTTCGACCTTGCCTCCTATATCGAATCGTCGACCGCAAGTAACAAGCAATACCGAATTCGAACTGCTCTGTACCCTCGCCGTCACCAATCTGTCGCCCGACCGCCGCGCTCGCATCATAAATTGGAATCTCTCAGCCCTCGACTGGCCAAAATTCACCAGCCAAGCCGAACATCACGGCGTCCTTCCCCTGACCGCGCGCAACCTCCTCGAAATCGACTCCTCCGAACCCACTGCTCGGCTCCCCTCAGAAATCGCTCGCACCCTGCGATCCGCCTACGAAACAAACCTGCGCCGCAACCTATGGTTCGCCTCCGAACTCGCACGCATCCTGCGACATTTCGATAGCAAGCACCTCACAGCGATCCCGTACAAAGGTCCGGTCCTTGCCCAATCGGCCTACGGCGATCTGGCTCTACGGCGTTTTTCCGATCTCGATTTTCTGATTTCCTCCGCTGACTTCACTCGGGCAAAGCAAGCCCTGGCCGAAATCGGATACCATCCCTCATCCGACCTCGCCGAGTCGATCGAGCGCTTCTGGCTGTGCAAAGGCAATGAGCGCGTCTTCGACGGAGCCGCCGGGAAAAATCTCCTCGAATTGCAGTGGGCCATTCTGCCGCATTTCTACGCCGTCGGTTCCGCGCATGATCTTCGCAGAGATAGTCTTCGCAGAAACGATTTGGCCGTCGAGAATCTAATCGTGCGCTCCCGCCGCATCCTGGTAGCGGAGCAAGAAGTCCCGTGCCTCTCGGCCGAAGACTCTCTGCTAGTCCTCTGCCTGCACGCCGCCAAACATCTCTGGATGCGCCTGATCTGGCTAACCGACATTGCCCAAACTTTGCGATCCGAGGCGCCCGTTATAAACCACGCGCAAGTGCTGGCGCGCGCCCGCGCGCTAGGCATCGTTAGAATTCTCGGGGTAAGTTTCTGGCTGATAAAAAATCTGCTTCGCGAAGAGATTCCCACTTGGGCCGAGGAAACAGTCGCATCCGACCCAACCGTGCCCGCTATAGGTCGCGAATTCGCCGAGCGCCTGGCTCGCGGCGCCACCTACGATTTCGAGTCCACCGAATACTTCCGCCTGATCCTAAAATTACGCGAGCGTCCCACTGACCGTGCGAAGTATCTGTGGCGTTTGCTATCGACACCGGGAGAAGGCGACCTAGCAGCGATAGAGTTGCCCGAATCGTTGTTTCCCCTCTATAGGGTCGTCCGCGTAGCCCGCCTGCTAAAAAGGTGTTGCTGAGAAGACATCTGATAATGAACCTGGGAGTCTCCCTCAGGGCTAAAGCCCTTGTCTTTACTGGTCCTTGCGGCACGGCTGAAGCCGTGCCCTACCCAAAACCGATTCCAGCCCAACTCCGATTTATGAGATAGCTTTTGAAAGCTGAGAACGGATGGCTGAGAGCCACCCTAGTGCAGCTCCCCATCCCCCGGCGCCACATCCGGCGTATCCACCTTCCGCGCTACGGCCGGATTCGCCATCGCCGGCGCCGGCTGAAACTCCCCCGGATCTTTCCCCGCCAGCGCCACATTCATGAACTGCATCCAGATCGGAAGCGCCGCGCGCGCTCCCGTCTCTTTGTCGCCCAGCGATTTCTTTTCGTCGAAGCCGATCCACACCCCGCAAGTCAGCGTCGGAGAAAAACCCACAAACCATGCGTCGGTGAAATCGTTCGTCGTCCCCGTCTTGCCCGCCAGCGGATACGGCATCTTCGCTGCCGCAACTGCCGTCCCGTGCAGAACGACCTCGCGTAGCATCGACGTCATAACACGAGCCGTGCGCGAACTCACCGCATCCTTGATATCCGAAAAATCCTCCTCCAGAATCCGCCCCTCGTAATCCGTCACTTTCGTGATGTACCGCGGAGCCACGCGCACTCCATCGTTCGCAAACACGCTGAATGCCGAAGTCTGCTCCAGCGGAGTGATCTCCGCCGACCCCAACGCTACCGGCAGATAGGCCGGAATATTCGCCGTTACGCCAAAGCGGTGCGCATAATCGATCACTGTCTTAATGCCCACATGGTCGGCCAGTTTCAGCGCTGGAATATTTCGCGATTGCGCCAGCGCTCGCCGCAGCGTGATCGTGCCCTCGAATTTGTCGTCGTAATTGTGTGGAGTATAAGGGCCAGAAGCCGTCTGAAAGGTTACCGGCGCATCGACAATCGTATCGTCCGGGCTCGCGCCCTCGTCGATTACCGCCGTATACACGTAGGGCTTGAACGACGATCCCACCTGACGCAGGGCCTGCGTGGCGCGATTAAACTTCGAGAGATTAAAGTCGCGCCCGCCCACCATCGCCTTGATCTCTCCCGTCGCATTGTCGATCGCGACCAGCGCGCCCTCCGCTCCCGAATCCTCTTCCAGGCTGACGCGCGCTTTACCTCCCGCATCCAGCGCCAGAATCTTCAGATAAACAACATCGCCGACGTGAAGAATCTCGGGCATCTTCAGCTTGGCCTTCGGTTTAATCCAACTCATATCCGCAGGTGCGAGTGTGGCGGTGTGCGAGCCGAATCGTATATCCGCGGTGCCCGGCGAAACCTGCGTCACGAGCGCGTGCACATATCCATTCACCTCCGGCTCTTGATCCCAATCCGGATCCTCATACTTATCGATCTTCTGTCCCTGGGCAATCACATTCAAAAGTTTTCCGCGCCATCCATGCCGCCGCTCATACGCTGCCAGCCCATCGAGCAATGCCTGGCGCGCCGCTTTCTGCATATCCATGTCGAGCGACGTATAAACCCGCAGGCCGCCCTGTAGTACCTGGTCGCTGCCATACTTCGCTTCCAGATAGCGCCGAATCTCCTCCACATAATGCGGAGCCAGCGCATTCTGATCCTTCTGCAAATTGAGCGCGATCGGCTTGCTCTTCGCCTCCGCCGCCTGCGCCGCCGTGATCTTGCCATCCTCAAGCATCGCGTTGAGCACGAGATTTCGCCGCCTCAGCGCCCGCTCCGGATGCGTAATCGGCGAATAATACTGCGGAGCCTTTGGCAATCCTGCCAGCAGCGCCGCTTCTTCCAGCGTCAATTTCTTCGCCGGCTTGCTGAAATAATATTCCGACGCCGCCTCATACCCATACGCTCCGTGCCCCAAGAATATCTGGTTGGCATAGAGAGTAAAAATTTGAGGCTTCGTAAACCGCCGCTCGATCTGTATCGCCAGCAACGCCTCCTGCACCTTGCGATAAAACGAGCGGTCGGGAGACAAGAATAAATTGCGCGCCAACTGCATCGTCAGCGTCGACGCCCCCTGCACCTTCCCGCCCGATTCAATATCGCGATAAGCCGCACCAATGATGCGCCACACATTGATCCCCGAGTGCCGGTAAAAATCTTTGTCCTCGATCGAGATCAGCGCATTGCGCAGCACCTCCGGATAATCGTCGTAAGTAGCGATGACGCGCCGCTGCAAAGCAAAGGTCCCAATCACTCGCCCCTGTCCGTCATAAAGTTCCGTAACCGAGCTAGGACGGTAACGCTCTAGCTCTTCCACCTGAGGCAGATCCGTCGAATAAACCAACAGCAGCCCAACCGTCGCGCCCACCACGGCCGAAAGCAGAACAAGAAATCCAAACAGCACGCGCCCCACAAGCTTCCGCCCGGCAATTTCAATCGTAGGAAGATGTTGATAAATAATTTTCATCAGAGCGCTAAGGCACAAGTTTCAAGGTTTCAAGGTTTCGATGTTTCGATGTTGCAATGTTATCGCAAACACCATACCGCCCAATTTCGATGTCTCGGAAACGTCCGATGTTCCCGCCGTAATCCTGCCCAAAAAAAATCGCCCGCCAAAGCGAGCGATCATGAGACTTTGAAACCTTGAAACTCTGAAACCTGGTTCTTACCCTTTCCGGTTCTTCAAAACTTCCAACGCCTTATTCAGCTGATCATCCGGCACGTTCCTCGGCTTCTCATCCTTCTGAGCTGCCGATTTATCCGGAGCCGCCTCATCATCATCCGGCAACCCACCATCATCCTCCGCCGCGTCCGCCACCAGCACATTCGGAGTCACCGCCACATCCTGAATTGCCTTCCCGCTCGGCGAATAATATTTCGCGATCGAAAGAATCAGCGCCGAATTATCCGGCATCTCGATCAACTTCTGCACCGAGCCGTCGCCGAAAGTCTTATCTCCCACCACGTCGCCACGAGCATTCTCCAGAATTGCCGACGCCACAATCTCCGCCGGCCCCGCCGTCCCGCGATTCACCAGCACCGCCACGGGCAGCTTCGTTATATCCTTCGAAGCGTCGGCATTAAACGCCTCGCGGGGAAATTTCTGCCCCTGCAGGTAAGTAATCGTCCCATGGTCTAGAAACAAATTGGCCGTGGCTACACCCTCGGCCTCCACGCCACTAGCCGAGTTCCGCAGATCAAGCACCAGCTTCTTCGCTCCCTGCCGTTGCAGATCGCGAATCTTGTCGGCAATCTCCTGCGTCTTTCCCTCCGGGAACGCGTCGACCTGGATGTAGCCGACGTTATCGGCCAGCATCTTCTCGCTCACTGGAGGAATCGCGACCACATCGCGCGTGATCACAATCTTCTGCGGCTCCGCGCGCCGCGGCCGCACCACCGCCACTATAATCGTCGACCCGACGTCACCCGTCAACAGGCTATGGATCTCCGCCAGCGACATGTCGTGTGTGCTCTTGTTTTCAATCGACTCGATGATGTCCTGGTTGTCGATCCCAGCCTTCTCTGCCGGACCCCCCGGAATCACGGAAACCACCGCCGCATATCCAAAACGCTTGGAGACGGTGGCGCCGATATCCGCCTTGCCGCCGTTCTTCATCGACTTGTAATGCTTATATTCCTCCGCCGACAAATAGCTGGAATTCGCGTCGAGGGACTCCAGCAGCCCGTGCAGCGCGCCGTCGGTCACGCCCGCAATATTCGGCTCTTCCACATATTCCAGGCGAATGCGCGACAGCACCTCGCTGTACACCGACAACTGGCGATACGCCCCATCATTCGAAGAGGCGCGCACGTTGACAAAACCGCCCACCACCGTGAACAGCAAAATCGCCAGCGAGCTGGTGATAATTCCAACCTTCAACTTCGTCGACATAATTTAATCTTCACT
>JBEKXO010000126.1:0-13042 GCA_049511995.1 Terriglobales bacterium | reverse complement strand
AAACGTTCCATGATTTCCGGTTGCACATGGAAGCCAGCCCTAACGTCGTGCTGCACGTCGTCGAAGTTGCTTTTGGGGACCGCCCGCACGAAGTCACCGACACCGGCAATCCACTGGACCTCCAACTGCGTACCGATTCCAGTCTTTGGATCAAAGAGTGCGCCATTAATGAAGGCGTCCGACGTTTCCCGCCAGAGTGGCAGTATGGCGCCTATGTGGATGGCGACTTCCATTTCACGAGGCACGATTGGGCGTTAGAAGCAATCCACACGTTGCAACACTGCAGTTTTGTTCAGTTATTCAGCACTTACACTGACTTGACCGGTGAAACCTCGACGAGTTATCTCGGCCATCGGCCTTATCGCATGAGCACGAGTTTCGCTTGGAACTATTTGCATCCTGCCGAATTTCTGAACGCCCGCGAAGAGCGTCGCGGAGGCGCCGATACTTACTACGCGCCGGCTGCGGCTGAGCCGTCATCGACACCATCATCAACCTCTACGAAAGACGTATTTCCATTCGGTCACCCTCCGGGAGCAACCGGAGGCGCATGGTCATGGCGTCGCGATGCTTTCGATATGGTAGGCGGAATGCTGGATACGTGCGTGCTCGGCAGCGCCGATTGGCACATGGCCTTCGGTTTAGTGCAAGCGACAAACGTGGCCGCGGAGATGAAGAGGTGCACCCAGCCGTACGTGGAATCCGTGCTGAACTGGCAATTGCGCGCCGCAAAGCTCAACCGCATCGAAGGCCGTTCTCCGGTGGGGTGCATCGATAATTTCGCCACCCATGCCTTTCATGGCAGCAAAGTGTTGCGCGCATATGGAGAGCGATGGATGCTGCTGCGGAAATGGAATTTTAATCCCGCCACCGATATTGCACGCGATTACCAGGGACTATGGCGCTGGACAGGAAACAAACCCGGACTGCGCGACGATGTGGCTCGCTATTTCATCGAGCGATCCGAAGACGGGCCCTTGCTGCTCGGAGAAACACCATTGGTATGAGGCACAGAATCGGGCCATCGGCAAGTCAAAACTAGACTTCAATTCCCGATGGCTCGATGATGAGGTCACCCGATTGTTAGCCGACGTCTTCGCTCCAGTTTTCGAGCGTCTTCTTCACGACGGCCATAAACTGATCCGCTACGGCACCATCGATAATGCGATGGTCGTAGCCAAGTGTAAGGTGAACGACCGAACGAATCGCGATCGAATCTGCGCCATCTTTGTCCGTAATCACCATCGGCTGTTTCGTGATTCCGCCAACGCCCATGATGGCCACGTTTGGCTGGTTGATGATCGGCAAACCGAAAACCGCACCGAACTGGCCCGGGTTGGTGATAGTGAAAGTCGAGCCCTCAACATCAGCGGGCATGAGCTTCTTCGTTCGCGACCTCTCGCCGAGATCGGTTATGCCGCGCTGCAACCCGAGGAAGTTAAGCTCATCCGCATTTTTCAGAACCGGGACGATAAGCCCCCAGTCGAGTGCAACTGCGATCCCGGCGTTAACGTGCTTGTGATAACGGATGCTGTCGCCTTCGAGCGAACCGTTGACGATGGGATACTGCTGAATCGCGATAATCGCGGCGCGTACGAAAAACGGCATGAACGTGAGTCGCGTGCCGTAGCGCTGCTCGAAACCGTTCTTGAGTTTGTTGCGCAAATTGACTATGCGAGTGATGTCGACCTCAAACATGCAGTGGACGTGAGCGCTGGTCCGGCGCGATTCGATCATGCGCTGCGCGATGATCTTGCGCATGTTGGACATAGGCACGAGGTCGCCAGGAATCACTGCGGGCGCCGGAGCTGAAGTTTGACGAGGGGCAAGAGCGGAGGGTGCGGCAGCCGGAACGGCCGTTCGTTGCTCGACAAAATCGAGAATGTCTTGTTTGGTAACGCGCCCGCCGGTGCCGGTGCCATTTACTCTTGTTAGATCCACGTTGTGCTCGCGCGCGAGCTTGCGCACGAGCGGTGAAGAGCGTACGTCGGACTCGTCATCGGTTTCGGGAGCGCTAGCAGCCGAAGCAGGAACAGGCGCGGGCGCTTCCCTGGTTTCCTGCTTTGCGGCTGAAGCAGCCGGAGCAGAGGAAGACGCGGGCGCAGCAGCCTTGGATGGGGCGGATGGAGAAGCGCCATTGCCATCTCCAATCACACCAACCACGGTGTTGACCTGAACGGTGTTGCCCTCGGGCACCTTGATTTCCTGAAGGATTCCGCTGGCGGGCGCGGGGATTTCGGCATCCACTTTGTCGGTGGAAATCTCGAACAACGGTTCATCGCGCTGGACCTTCTCACCAGCCTTTTTCAACCACTTGGTGATGGTTCCTTCGAAGATTGATTCGCCCATCTGGGGCATGACTACTTCAGTCGACATAGTTCCCTTTCCATGACGCCCGGCTGCAAGAGACGGGGAAGCGCAAACAAGCATTATAGCGAAGGCGAGAGCGACTTCGGGAGCACCGAACGATTCCATTCAGGTTTCCCGGTTGATCGAAGGTGCTCCCGTTTTCCTTCCAAGATCAAAAAACAGAATGCGATTTTCTGTGGAGCAAACGGCAATGCGGAAATTCTTGGCGATCGTCATCTTCTGTTGGCCCGCGTTAGGGCAAAACGCTTATGTGGGCCACGATCTCTATTCGGGGCCGGGAGTCTATAGTGACGGAGCGACGGTTGGACAAACGTTCTATGCCGCCCTACCGCTCTATTGGGTGGATAACACCGTTTGCAATCCGCCGGGCGGCGTCTACGACACTACGGTCGTGCTCGG
This sequence comes from Terriglobales bacterium, assembly GCA_049511995.1. GTDB lineage: Bacteria > Acidobacteriota > Terriglobia > Terriglobales > Acidobacteriaceae > Acidiflorens. Next base: position 10,273 of record JBEKXO010000126.1, on the reverse strand, counting down.
TACAACTCTCAACATAGGTCCCAACAATCTAGGCGAGCCGGTCGGATCGTCCTATGCCTTGACCTATCAGGGGCTGCTCGATGCGATGGATAACTGGCGCGACAACGCCGACAACGCCAGTCAGACTCCTCACTTCGCCGACAAATGGTGGTTGATTCAAGTTCCCGCCGGGACCGTCCTTCACGGCTCAACCTTTGACGTGAATGATGCTCTCATCAGCCTACCGGGCAAACTCAATGCAGGCAGCGAGCCCACGAAATGTCTCGTCATAGATTCCACATCTCCGTTACCGGGAGGCCAAATGGCTTGCGGAAGGGGACTGCCGGGCTTTGGAGGAACACGCAATCCTGGATGTGCATCTCCGAACGACAAGGCATCCATGTGGACGGTCCAACTGGATAGCCCTATCTCGGCAATAGGAAGAATCGGTGTTTATGCGGGCGCAGACTTAGTCACACCAACCAACTGGGTAAGTCACATTGTCCTGCGCGATATTGAAGTTACACTTGCTCCCGGTGCAGCGCAAAGCGCTCCCAGCGTTCATGCTGCGCGACTTCTTGATGTTGCTTCCAATCCGCTCGGAGCAACGCCTCCCGCGGCCATCCAGGCAGTGACCCATTTCGGCCTTGATCGCTATTACGTTCATGGCTGGGATCCAGGCGACCCCGGCCAACCCTCAGGTGCGTGCGGTGGCTGGACGAATACCGGCACCGTAACTGTCGCTCCCGACGGCGGCGGCAACAACAGCACCGTCACCTTCGCCAGCGGTTCTTACTTTGGGATGACATTCACCGGTGGCTCTTCGATCAACATCGGCGGTACTAACTACACGATCGCCAATACCTCCTACACGCATGGCGTGCTCACGGGAACTCAGAACACGCAAATATCGATTGTCGGCACGGTGACGATTGGTGCGGCCACCGCCTACACGCAATCCAATCCTCCCTCCCAATACGCAAATGGCTGCGGCGATGATGTGGAAAATGGAGTTATCTTCAACTGCGACTTCTGCTGGCGGCAAAATGGATATATAGAAAAGATCCATTGGTATGCGAATGAATCCCACGCCTCACTCCAGGGATTCAGCGACGGTCCTTACAAGGATGTTAATAACTGGGAAGAAGGTGGCTCGGCTGCTTACTTTTCCGGTGGCGGACCAGTTGATCAGAATGGAGGTCCGGAATCGGACCAGGAAATCCGAAGAAACTACTTCGGGCGTGACCTGAACTATCGTCAATTATCAGGCGGCTCAGGCAATAGTCCTGCCCCACCATGGGGTTGCGGAACCGTCGATAACACGGCCGGCCATAACACTTGTCCGCTTAACTGGGCGATCAAGAACTCGATGGAGCTCAAGCTCGGCCACCGTGTCTTGATCGCCGGCAATGTCATCGAAGATTCCTGGGCCGATGGCCAACAGGGCTTCTGCATACTCATCAATGCCCGAACTTGTTCGGGCGGAGCCGCTTGTGGCATCTACAACACAACTACGGGGCTTCCCAACACCTTTATCGACAATATTCGCTTCGAGAGTAACTGGGTGCGTAACTGCCCGGAACCCGTCCAGATGTCGAATCGCGCGGGCGCTCCCGGAGACGGGGGCGGCTTATCGCTACCCGTGCAGAATAACGATTTCATCAATAATCTATTTACGAACATTGGTGACACGAACCAGTTCAACAGTCCGGGGCACGAGTGGGAGTGGACATCCGGCCAGAATCCATTCCACTGCAGCATGTCATTTACTGGGAGTGGGCCTTATACAGTCACTGCCACTTGTCTTCCCTATCAATCAGATATCACCGGCCACATAACTGCAATTACAAGCGTGGCGAACGTGGTGACGATTTCTGACTCGAATCGCATAGATCCAATCCTTTGCACATCGGGCAACACCGCGGCTTGCATAGCAAGTGGTCAGACAGTCATCCTGTCGAATCACAGCGGTTGGAATGGGACCTTCGCTATGTCGGGAACGACAGGTAATTGGTCATCGGATGGCACTGGCGGCAATAACATCATCTATACCGACACAATTAATAGCCCGGGCACTGCCACTCTTTGCAACGACAGTGGCAGTCCGACCTGCACGAGTCTCTTGAATGCCGGTGACATTACCTTCGCCTCCCTGGCTTACAAGATGACGGACATTTCAATCGGCGACGATGTGTATGCGTCCAACGTCGGCGGCGGCGATACTACCTGCTCCACCAATGGCTATGCCGTGGGAGCGACTTCGGCAACTTATGCAACAACCGGAACCATCACTACGGGCTTGACCGTTGTATATCAAATTGCGATACAACCAAGCGCGCCCAACGCAAACTGCATCATCAACAATGGCGCGGGGTTTCCCAAATACACCACATTTCAAAACAATACGATCCTATCGCCAAACGTGTTCGATGTTGAAGCGGCCAATCAGTGGTGGCAGCCTATCTCGAACGACTTCTTTAGCAATGTATTCGCCGACAATGACACTGGCAAGGGGTCCGACCTCGATTGCGTTCCCATTTCCTCCGGAGAAGGGACGCCCTCATTCCCTTGTTGGGACAGTAATACGTTTGAGTTCTATGCAAACGTGCTGACGACGAGAAATCCTGCCAATTGGAGCGCCGTCAACTGTCCCAGCGGCACCTGCTCGAACTACTTTCCGGCAACGGTGAATTGCGCGGGTTCTTCCGCCGACCCAACATGCCTCGGCTATACCGGTTTCATGGGGTCGAGCCCGACCGTAACTTATCCGTCTGGCGCCTGCGCTTATGACGGATCTAATCCATTTAATTGCCCACTAATGGCATTACCGTGGGCGAACAATTTTACCTATACAGATGTGTCATATGTCGGCTCTAGCTCCTACACAAACCAGGGAGCCAATACGACAACAATCAATACGGTCATGACCCAGACCGAGTATGTCTGCCCGAGCGGCACTAATTGCGGAACACACGGCCCCTATCCCGATTAACATCTGACTCGGGTACTCACACACGCCTCTAAGGCGAAGCACTGCGTAGAGTGTCGAAGCGTAACTAACATTAAACAACATATAGCACATCGAGAGACCACATGAATTGGCTAGTCAAGTTGTTCGGCTCCAACTGGAAAACAAACACCGCAGCGGCAATCGTATTTGTGTTGTCCTGTCCGGCATTTATTGACGCATTCACCCGGTGGGCTCATCACCAACCTGCGGACTGGCGAGAGGCGCTCGCAGGGCTTGCGATGTCAATAGGCCTGGCCGTTGCCAAGGACAGTTCCACCCACTCGACTTCGGCGGAGGTCGCTGCAGCTACCAACGCGGCGCAGGGAAACCATGGCCTGGACGTATGAACAATCCACGGGCAAACTTCGCGCCCCAAGCGGCATCGTCATCGGGGTTGGTTACGCTGGGCGAGACGTCGAACCTTCAGGCATTTTCGTCGGAGGCAAGAACAACCCCGCCAAAGAGGGTATAGAAAATATCGGACCATTACCCTGTGGCGCTTACTCTGTGGATTGGATGGAGTTAGTTCACCCCAGGCTCGGTAAGTTCGCCATTCACCTTAAACCCGATGTAGCGACGGAGGCGAGGATTCTATCCTATGGCCGCCAGCCCCTTAGTTTCTTTATGCATGGTGATTCACCCGAACATCCAGGCGCAAGTTCAGATGGCTGCATCGTGCAGACCCTAAGCGTCCGGCAGCAACTGTGGAACAGTGGAGATCGCAATCTGCAAGTAGTGCCGGAGCTGCCCGCCGCTAACCGTTAACTCGAAACAACCGACCAAATGTACACCCATACAAGGAGAAATACGTTATGAGGACGATTCTTGTCTTTACGCTGTCGATTGTCATCCTATTAACCGGCTGTTCGGCAGCCTGGGTATCGACCCTCGATTCCATCTTGGCCGTCGCGGCTCCAGCATTAGTAAATATTTTGCAAATCGTCGCTGTAGCCAACGGCCAGCCGCTCAATAGCAGCCTGGCGACTAAGATTAACAGCGACGCGTTGGCTATCAGGACACTAGCCGATGACTTCGCGATAGTATCGTCATCATCTGCTCCAGGAGTCTGTCAAGAATTACAAGCAGCGATAAGTACGTATCAAACCGACCAGCAACTCGTACTTCAGATCGCGCAGGTGAGCGACACAAATACGCAGACAAAGATTTCATTACTCGCCGGCTTGGTGGCGGGTACCGTTCAGGCAATAACGGCTGTTATTCCGTCCTGCCAGAGCGCGCCATCAGCTCACGCCTTCAAAGCACAGCCATCCCTAAAAGTTCAGAATTTTGTGTCCGAGTATAACGCTATCCTGAAGATAAAGACCGGCAACCCAGCCGTGGATGCACTTAGTCAAAAACTCACCCTTCATGAGCATTCCAAGGTCGTGCGGGTACTAACTCTAGGCCGGCTGCACTAATCGAACGTTACGATTCGGACTTTCTTTCAATCTTTGCCCAGGCGTCTTTCAAGGCGACGGTACGATTGAACACGAGATGTCCTGGCCTGGAATCCGGATCTACGGAAAAATATCCAAGGCGTTCGAACTGATAGCGGGTGCCGACTGCGGCGTTCGCGAGAGATGGTTCTAACTTCGCCTGCCCGATTACCTCTAAGGAATTAGGATTCAAGTTGACAGTAAACTCCTGCCCTTCGTCAACCTGATTAGGATCTTCCTTAGTAAACAACTTATCGTAAAGGCGCACCCCGGCATCGACGGCGTGCGCGGCCGAGACCCAATGGATAGTCGATTTCACCTTGCGGCCATCAGGCGCATTGCCGCCACGCGTCGCCGGATCATATGTACAATGCACCTCGACGACTTCCCCCTTGTCGTTCTTCACTACTGATTTCGCAGTAATGAAATAGCCGTAACGAAGCCGCACCTCGCGCCCAGGAGATAGGCGATAATACTTTTTCGGCGGGTCTTCGCGGAAATCGTCCTGCTCAATATAGAGCACCTTCGAGAACGGCACGGAACGTTTGCCGGCACTCTCATCCTCCGGGTTATTAACCGCTTCCACTTCTTCGACCTGGCCTTCCGGATAATTATCGATCACGACCTTCAACGGCCGCAGCACCGCCATCACACGCGGAGCGCGCTTGTTAAGGTCTTCGCGCACGAAGTGTTCGAGCATGGCAAATTCCAGCGTGCCATTCGTCTTCGACACCCCGATGGCCGCGCAGAAGTTGCGAATCGCCTCCGGCGTATAGCCGCGCCGCCGAATCCCAGAGAGCGTAGGCATGCGCGGATCATCCCAGCCGGAGACGAGTTTTTCCTGCACCAGCGTGAGTAACTTGCGCTTGCTAAGTAATGTGTAAGTCAGGCTAAGCCGATCGAACTCCATCTGCTGCGAAGGAAAAATACCGAGCTGTTGGATAAACCAGTTATAAAGCGGTCGATGGTCTTCGAATTCGAGGGTACAAATCGAATGCGTCACGTGTTCGATGGAATCGGACTCACCGTGCGCGTAATCGTACATCGGATAGATGCACCACTTGTTGCCGGTCCTGTGATGCTCGGCATGAAGAATGCGATACATAATCGGATCGCGTAGATTCAGATTCGGCGACGCCATATCGATCTTGGCCCGCAGCACGCGCGATCCATCCGGAAACTCGCCGTTCCGCATACGCTCGAATAAGTCGAGGTTTTCCTGTACCTCCCGGTTGCGATAAGGGCTCTCCTTGCCCGGTTCCGTCAGCGTTCCGCGATACTGACGAATTTCTTCCGCACTTAGATCGTCAACATAGGCTTTGCCCTCCTTGATGAGCTTGATCGCCCAATCGTAGAGTTGGTCAAAGTAATCGGAGGCATAATAAAGGCCATCCCACTCGAAGCCGAGCCAGCGAACGTCATTCAGAATCGAGTCCACATATTCCTGCTCTTCCTTCTCCGGATTGGTATCGTCGAAGCGCAGGTTAGTCTTGCCGCCGAACTCGTCGGCTAATCCGAAGTTCAGGCAGATCGACTTGGCATGACCGATGTGCAAGTAGCCGTTGGGCTCGGGAGGGAAGCGCGTCTGGATAACGGCATCGCCATACTTTTTCGTTTGCAAATCTTCGATGACCGTGTCGCGGATAAAGTTCGACGGACGAGATTCGGCGGGCGAGCTTGTGTCAGATTCCATAGACTTAGCTAACGATGAATTCGCGGCGCTCATACTCTTTAATATTTTATATGGGAAGGGCGGATTCGCGGCGGCTCAGCACAACCGCCGACGCAACCCGCGTGATAATCTGCCTCAAGAGGCACTGCGGCCATGCGCATTCTAATCGACCGCGACAGCCTTAGTTTTCATGGCCAATTGTGTTCAATGCGGACGTCAGCTTCACGGCCTAAGCTTTGGGAAGAAGCTGTGCCAGTGGTGCGTGCAGAATGAAGCCGCGAAGCGCGGCGAGGATATCCCTTTCCAACGAGTCGAAGCGGCACCATGGGCGAGGCAGGGGTCGAGCTCGATGGTGGTTACTCAGGCAATTTTCGGAATCAATGTGGCGGTTTTTATCGCCATGGCTCTCGCGGGCGTTTCGATGCTCGACAATCCGTCGGGGCAAGACCTCGTGCACTGGGGGGCTAATTTCGGCCCGCTCACCATAAGCGGCCAGTGGTGGCGGCTGCTCACTTGCGTTTTCGTTCACGGCGGCTTGCTGCATATCGCCTTCAACATGTGGTGCCTCTGGGACCTGGGCAGACTGGCAGAATCGGTTTACGGCCACTGGACATTCGCCGTGGTGTACCTCATCACCGGATTGTCGGCGAGCCTCGCCAGCCTCATCTGGAATCCCGTCATTTTAAGCGTCGGAGCTTCCGGAGCGATCTTCGGAATTGCTGGTGCTCTAATCGCATCGTTTTATCTCGGCGAGTTCTCTCTACCCCGCGCCGCGATGACCGGCATGCTGCGCAGCGTGGTAGTTTTTGTCGGATACAACCTTTTCTTTGGTGCGGTAATCGCTCGTACCGACAACGCCGCCCACATCGGCGGCCTCCTTATGGGTCTGCTATTGGGCGCGCTCATCGCCAAAGTCGCACCTTCACACGACGATTACTTGCGGCGGATTGCCGTATTGCTCGTGGGAGTTATGGTGGTTCTTGGCGCTGGCCTATGGGTGCGACGCGCGCACGCCTACATGCTGTACGGGCAAAACGGCGTCGGACTCCTCGGCCAAGGCAAGACCGACGAAGGAATTGCGGAACTGCAGAAGTCCGTCCGCCTGCGGCCCAACTTCGCCCCCGCTCACGCGGCTTTGGCGCAGGCCTATGTCGCCAAACGCGACTTTGAAGATGCGGCCGCGGAATTGCAGCGCGTGATCGCGCTCAATCCGCAAAGCGAAGACGCTTACTACCGGCTCGGCCTGATCTACCTGCAGGAAAGGCAGCCGGCTAAAGCCGCGGACACTTTCAATCAACTGCTCAAAATCGCCCCCAACAGCGCCGACGGTCATGCCGGACTGGCCGACGCCCTCGCCACTCAGCACCAGAATCGCGAAGCCCTCGAAGAATACAAGAAAGCGGCGGCCATCGATGCAAACTATCAAGGCGTGTATTTCAACATGGGCGTCATGGAGGCGCGCCTCAAGCTCTACGACGACGCCATCGCGTCATTGTTGAAGCAGCGTCAAACCGCGGACGACGCTGATAATGAAAATCTGCTGGCGGCACTCTATGAAGCGAAGGGAATGATGAGCGACGCTGCGACCGCACGGCAAAAAGCAGCACAGCTCGCGACATCTCACTAATTTCCGAGCGCTCGCTACTGTACCTTTCGGATCGCCTGGTCGATTCGCGCCAAGGTCGCTTCCCGTCCGAGAACATGCAGGGTTTCAAACAGCGGAGGCGCATTCTTTCGTCCGCAAACCGCAACTCGAATCGGCTGGAACATTTGCCCGGCTTTTATGCCGAGCGCCTGTGCGGCCGCACGCAGCGCCTGATCTAGCGGATCATGACTGAATTCCGTTTGCGGCAGAACCTCACGCGCACGCGTCAAAACCTTCAACGCCATGGCAGCGTCGCCCTTTTGCGGGATGAGTTCCGCCGGATCGTAGGGCGGCAATTGATCGACAAAGAAAAAGTCAGCCGCAGTTAGCACATCTCCCAGAAGCTTGATGCGTTCGCGGATTAGCGGTGTCACCTTATGCATTTTCTCCGGCGTGACTGAAAATCCAGCCGCTTGAACTACGGGCAACAGGCGCGCGCTGAGATCGTCGATGGAAAGTCCGCGAATGTGTTCCGCATTCAGCCAGACAGCTTTCGGATCGAAAGCTTCGTCGGGCGTGGCGGCCGGCTCCTTGAAATTAATGACCGCGTTGGCGCGATTGATGCCTTCGAGGGAAAACGCATCAACCAACTCCTGCCGCGTCATCTTTTCGCGATCATCCTTCGGCGACCAGCCCAGCAGACATAGAAAATTGATGAAAGCTTCCGGCAGAAATCCGGCATCGCGATAGGTGGTAACGCTGACCACCGGCCCATGTCGCCGCTTAGAGAGCTTTGACCCGTCCGGCGCGACGAGCAGCGGCAGGTGCGCAAACTGCGGCGGCTTGGCGCCTGCGCCTTCGAAAATGAGCACGTGCTTGTAAGTGTTCGACAGGTGATCCTGCCCACGAATAATGTGACTGATCCGCAGGTCAATATCGTCTGCACACGAGGCGAGGTGATAGGTGGGCATGCCATCCGATCGGAGCAGCGCGAAGTCCTCGATGTCGTCGGCAGCTTTGATCTGCTCGCCGTAGACCGCGTCACTAAAGCGTACCTGCTCGCCCGCGCCCCGGGGAACACGAAAGCGAAGCGCGAAAGACTCTCCGGCAGCGGCCCGCCGATCGCTCTCGGCGCGGGGCAGTTCTCGCATCCCGGGATTAAAGAGCCAGGTTTGGCTGGCACCGGATTTTTCGCTCTCGCCCGCGTGGGCTGGAGTGAAATCGCGATACGCCAGCCCTTTCTCAAAAATGGCGCCCGCGATCTGCCGGTGTAAAGCCAACCGTTCCGATTGCTTGTATTCCTCATCCCAGCCGAGGTCGAGCCAGCGCAGGCCCTCGAAGATGGAGTTGACGGAGGCATCGCTATTGCGCTCGACATCGGTGTCATCCAAGCGTAAAACCATCGTTCCTCCATTTCGCCGCGCATAAAGCCAATTGAAAATGAAGGTGCGGGCGCTGCCGACGTGGAGAAAGCCAGTGGGAGACGGAGCAAATCGGACGCGAAGCATAACTTTTGAGTATAACGGGAATTTCCGCCGCTCAGGGCTGCACTTCCGCGTCTTGACCGGGTGCTGAGTCCGGTTACCAATGGGTTACGAAGGTAACGGTTTCGAGAAGCAGCGTTCTAGCGGAACCGCATCTTATTAGCAGATACTTTGACAATGAAAGCGCCGTACCCAGGGCGGAACCGATCATAAGACACCTGTTGTTTCGATCTGTCTCGCATAAACAGGATAGAAGCCAAGAGAGTTCCCGCCCGGCTACGACTACAATTGTCAGGACACTTGATCCATGCATAGCGTTGCGACAGGCTTGGTGCTGATTCCCGGGGCCGTTGCCCTATTGGTCCTTCTTGTCTTTACCTACCTGTACGAGCAAAACCGTCACAGTTATTTTCGTGCCTGGCAACTGGCTTGGGCGGCCTACACGCTGCACTACGCCATCAAGGCTGTGGAGTATTTTTCGGCACCTTCCGCCTTACTGTTCTTCCTGAGTTCGCTTCTCCTGGTGTGCATGGCGGTTTGCATTTTCGTTTCGACCCGCCTCATGCGAGTCGCGTTCCAAGTGAAATGGTACGACATTGCGATGATGGTGGCCGGCGCTTTGCTCGCCTACGTGGGCGTGCGAGCGCACATGGCCGGTGGCGTATTCAACGAAAAAGCGACGGCCCCATCGCCAATCTATTTACAGCTGGAAGTCTGGCTGGCAGCAACGCTGCTTTATTGTTCGTTCCATTTCTATCGTTACGCTTTTCGCCGGAACTCGGTCGCCTTCCGCATGCTGGCATTTTCGCTCGCCCTCTGGGGAGCGTTAATCGGCGCTGGCCAATTCCATCAGCCTTTCCTCGAAGTAGTCGGCCAGTTTGGCGGCTTCCTGGGCCCGATTCCCCAGATGCTGCTCGCCATCGCCATGGTCATGGTGCTGTTTGAAAACGAGCGCAATGCAGTGCAGGAAAATGCCCTGGCTTTTTCGACTCTCGGCGTGGATCCTCGCAAATTGCTCACCGCCGCCGACCTCGTTCCCAGTCTTCAGACTTTTGTTGAGAGATTAGTCGCCCCCTTGCCTTCGCGCCGCGCTGTTTTTTTTGTTTC
>JBEKXO010000125.1:0-15030 GCA_049511995.1 Terriglobales bacterium | reverse complement strand
TGTGGAATTGTCCGCCGAGCATCGTCAGCTGTTGGAATCTGGGATTCGCCACAACAGGCGGACTCGTCCGGAACGATTTGTCAGAAGATTGGTGCGACGCGCTTTACAATATGCAGGGCGGAATCTTGGTGACCCAACTGCCTTGGACCATGATCGCGCTAGTTAATAGGGCTAGGAAATGATCAAGGAAGTCACCGAGCCTGCCGGTGATTCGAACTCAAAGCAACGCCTCCACACATCGTGGTTGCAAGCCCCCTCGTCACTGACATTTCCCGCTGAACGCGTTGACGTCTGGAGCGTACGTTTAGACGGATGGGAAACAGCAGACTTCGAAGCGAGCATTCTCTTTCCTGATGAACTGGGACGCGCAAGCCGATTTCATTTTGAGAAGGATCGCCTTCACTTTAGCCGATGTCGTTTTGCCCTTCGAAAGTTGCTGGGCGGCTACCTTCAAATTCCCGCGGACAAGGTTCGTTTTGAATGCCTGGCTGGCGGAAAGCCTCGACTCGTGGCCGAGCAGAATCCACAGTCGCTACAGTTCAACGTATCGCACTCAGCGGGCATGGCTCTGATTGCGGTTGGCAGTCAACACCGGCTGGGCGTCGACATCGAAAAAATCCGCAGCGATGTGGACACCAGTTCGCTTGCCGAACGATTCTTTTCCCTTCGCGAGCGCGCGGGACTTCGATCGTTGCCCGATCAGCTTCGCGTGCAGGGCTTCTTTGCCTGCTGGACTCGAAAGGAAGCCTTTCTGAAGGCAACTGGCGAAGGCCTTTCGTTTCCCCTGGCGGATTTTTCCGTCACCACACACCCTCACCTCAAACCCGCCCTTGAGGAGGTGAGCGGACACACCGAAGGTCTAAGAGAGTGGTGTCTCGCAGACCTCAGCGTCGCGGAAGGCTATCGCGCGACGGTCGCCGTCGAAGCAGTTTCCTTTCGCCTGCAAACCTATGCGTGGAACTGATCGCGAATCGCCATTCTCCCGAAATAAAATCTTGGTACCGGCATTGTGGCCGGAAAGATTGGCTATTGGCAATTACGGGCGATGCACTCTCGCGTGGCATGGCATAGCGTGATCAAGTTCTCTTCTGAGTCCACTCCTGAGTGGCTACGGAATTCTCTGTGGTGTACCTCAAGATTTGACATTGTGCCACAAGACTGACACCTCCAGCTATCGCGACGCAAGATCTCTAGTCGCAGATTTTCGTAGGACACTGCGTCCAACCGTAAAGGAGCGGCCTTTCGGTTGGTAATTGTCATGACGCCTTCTCACTGAGGTTATCGAGGAAGGCCTGCCGTTGTTCGCCTGGCAAGAACTGGTAATAACGTGAGATCGAGTTAAGCAGGATCTCCGGGTCGCCATTGTCCAAGTGCGCGCCAGCCAGGAAGTCCGCACAGATCATCTCCAAGCAATAGCCGCGCGACTTGTCCGTGCCTAACATCAGGGCGGCCGTCTCGATTGCCTGCTCGATTACCGGAATCTGGCTCTTGTAAACCTTGAAATAGATTAGCTCCGACGGTTCCTCTTCTTTTCCCGTCAGTTCCTTCTCCACTTTCCGCCTGAAGTCCTCCTTTGGCAGCGCTCGCGCTTTGTGCAACCAGGTTGCACAATCGAAGTGCTGACCGTCCCGTCGCGCGACCTTCGCTAGCTCCAATCCCTTCGTCCATCCCACTTCTTTCAAGTCCTAGCGCGCCTGTGGCGGTAAGTGTTCATGGATCGACGTGAGGTAGTACGCCTTCCTTCTCGATTCCGGGAAACGCCTCGCCAGAAACTCGTCAAACGACTTCAAATTCTCCAGCCTCCAGTACTGCCCCGCCCGCACCTCGCACAAATATCTTCCGAGCTCGACAAATCGAGTATCGCGCTCTGCCTCTTTCTGTCGCTCCCACGTCAGAATCTCGTCGATCTTGGTGAGGACAAAAAGAGCACGTTTTCGGTTGAGCTTCGGCAGCATCGGCATCGGCCTAAAACGTGAAGTATGGATGTGAAAACCCGATTCTCGTGAAGCGAACCACTCCCATGTTGGGGTCGATGTACTTCAGAATGCCTTGTGTAAAGAAGATCAGCCCCACTGCAATCCGAAGCAGCAGCACGCTGCGTGGGGCCTGCGTAGGCTTGAGCAGGAATTGAAGAATTGTGCTCATCGAAGGATTACCTCAATGAAGTTCTGCAGCCCGCTTCCTTGCACGATTCTTCTCCTTGTGTGTTCTTCTAAGTGAATGATTTTATTTAGTCCGCCCTTGACCTTGACCATTTCCTTACACGGGCCAATGATGCGTAAGCCAAAGGATGATTGGGACCGTAACTGCTAGTGAAAGTGTCGAAAACAAGAGCATAGACGCCGTTTCAGATTCAGAGGATTTATATCGCGCGGCGAAGAGCACGACAACGGTCGCCAACGGAAAGCTACAGCATATCAACGCCTCACGCGAGAATGGGCTGTCAACGTGCAGTAAACGCAGCAGAGCGAGCAGCACTATATTCTGTACGGTGAGACGGCCGAGGGTACCGAGCAATACAACGCGGGAAAACTGAAACGCGTGAGCGGCCAGTACCAGACCTACTGCAAAGACAGCAACACCGGAAGTCGTCGAACCTATCAACTGAAAGCATGCGGCGATCACTCGTGGCAGAGGTACTTTGGCGATGACGATAGCAATTCCGACAATTGGCGCCCAGAGGAGGGGTGATTTCAAACCTGACGCCAACCCGGTCAGGACAGGACTCGACGTCGAAGCGTCCTTGGCGCCTCCTCGACGCTTGGCCGCATCGACCTCTAATAGAACAACAGTTGCGGGCACGACGAGATTGATAGATAAGGCGACCAGTCCCACGGCTCCCGCTGCCGTAGGACCCAGGATCGGCTGGAGAATGGCTAAGCCAAAGACCGGGGTGGCGGATGTGGACAGCATCAGGGCGTAGAGGATCGCCGGTGTTCCGCGCATGCTTCGTATGAATCCTAATGCGGCCCAAGCAACGAAAAAAAGGCCGACATGAGCCAGAATCAGCGCCAGAACGAGTCGGCCCTGTTGCAGAAGCAGATCCCTGGGTATATCGGTCATACCGACAAATAGGGACGCGGGCAATGCGAACGAAACCGCAAGCTTGCTCAGTCCAGCAGCCTGGTTCGCGTCAAATGCGTTGCGCTTGCCGGCGCCATAACCGAGCGCAAGAACAAAAAATACCGGAAGCAGGGCGGCTACAAGTCCGCTGAGATTCATATGGATATTCCTTTCCTGAACCTCCTAAAACTCCACCGTGATCCTGAATTCGAAAGAGGACTTCGTCACTTTTCACTAACGTAGTCAATGATCAGCTTCGGGACGATGAGACCGAAGCTCATCGCCAAGATGATGAGAACGGCGGCCCAGCCGTTAGCGAGCGTCGCGTCCGTGAGCTCCCACGTCCTTTGTGAATTGTTAGTAAGTTGCACAAGGCCGCTTGCCATTCTGAACATTAAGACTCCAGGCAGCATGGAGACCACCGAGGCGAAGCCAACGGCCGCGAAGGGCATGCGCCAACGACGCGAGATCGGCGTGATGATCACGCCAACGATGAAACACGCAATAAATGCACCCGTTGCTGCGCTGGCACCAAGCGCGGTAAGCGCGACCCACCTTAGGGCGTGGGCCATGGCTCCGACGGCCACCGGCCAAGGGAGCATCTTAAGAGGCGACGAAAAGAAAACACCGTAACAAGCGACCGCCACGCCCGCTGCAATAACATCATGCGAAAGAAGCACCGGCCTGCCGGCGGGGTCCACCGGTAAAGAAACGCCGAGAAGTTCGAACCCGAGCAGCAATCCTGTCGAGATCGCCACAACAACGAGCACAGCATAGAGCAGCCGGGACGCTCCAAGATTCATGCGGCCCCGGATCAGGTCCAACATCCCGTTGAGGAAATGTGGCCCCGGCACCAGCACCATGCAGGGGCAGACCGCGACAAGGCGCAGCGACGAACTCAGGTCATACCGAACTGCCAGCGCCCCAACGAAGCCAGCGACCAGCGCCGCGCTAAATGGTTGCAGAAAGATATTCGTGCTATAACGGGCCAACATGCGGCGCAGAATGGCACCGGCCGCCGCGGCACCGAATATGAGCGCCGCTGCCGGCACGTGTTGGACGCCGAAGAGCACCGCTAAAGCCACAGCGCCCACCGCGGCCGCCACGGTGAACAGCCAGGTTGGCGCAGGCGGCGCCGCTGCGATTCTGTTGATTGCTTCCATTGCGTTGGCCGGGGCCAGCCGACCGTCGCACAACTCTTCAACCCTTCGCAAAATCGAGGCCACGCGATCCATGTTCACGCCGGAAGGAGTGGCCTCAATGGCCGAAATAAATTTGCCCCTGCTGTCCTCGGTTTGAACTTCCAGTTCTCCCCAGCGCGGGAAGATCGTGGCGCGAAAGCCCAGACAATTGCTCGCGCGTTCGGCGGCGGCCAAAGTCTGATGCGTGGATTCGCCGTTGACATACAAAACTTGAGCAAACGCAAGGATTAGATTCGAGCATTCCTCGCGCGTCATACTTGCTTCTGATGACTGTGGTTTAGCGATTGCCGGAGTCATCTAAACCTCGCGACCACACGGTTGAGGTGGAACCGACATGTAACTCTTCAAGCCGGCCCCACCGTGAACATGTCGATTCTTAGTGCGTACCCAGTTATGCTGCGACGGGCGCCGCTACATATGGTCGAACCATTTTCTTCGGATCGACAACACTATCGAATTCGGCTTCTGTCACGTAGCCGAGCTTTAGTGCCGCGGCTTTGAGCGTAAGGTCGTTGTCATTTGCATAATGCGCAATCTTCGAAGCCTTGTCATAGCCGATCACCGGCGAAAGCGCCGTGACCAGCATGAGCGACTCTTCGACGTAGTGATTGATCTTCTTCAGATTGGGCTTGGTCCCTTCCACCAGGAATTTCCGGAAGTTCGTGCACGAATCGGTCATGATCGTGATCGAATGGGTCACATTGAAGATAATCAGGGGCTTGTAGACGTTCATTTCGAGGTAACCGCCGGCGCCGCCAAAGCCAACGGCCGTGTCGTTCGCCATCACCTGGACAGCGACCATCGCGAGTGCTTCGGCCTGGGTGGGGTTTACCTTCCCGGGCATGATCGAGGAGCCAGGTTCGTTTTCTGGAATCTTCAGCTCCGCGAAACCTGCTCGGGGACCGCAGGACATGAGGCGCACGTCGTTGGCGATCTTGTAGAGTGAAACCGCGAGCGTGCGCAGTGTGCCGGAAAGCTGTACCTGCGCGTCATGTGCGCCCTGCACCGCGAATTTGTTTGGCGCAGTGATAAATGGAAGGCTTGTGAGCTTAGCGATCTCGGCTGCGACGGCCTCGGCGAAGCCGGGCGCGGAATTGATGCCGGTACCGACTGCCGTACCGCCCAGGGCGAGGCGATACACACCCTTCATCGCATCTTCGATCCGATCGAGATCGTCCGCGAGCACAGCTTCGTAGCCCGACCACTCTTGCCCAAGAGTGAGAGGCGTGGCGTCCTGCATGTGCGTGCGGCCGATCTTGACGATTTCATCCCACTCCTCCGACTTTTTCGCAATCGCATCATGCAGCTGCTTCACTGCTGGGATCAGCCGTTGCTTTACGTTGACCGCCGCCGCGATATTCATAGCTGACGGGAAGGAGTCGTTCGACGACTGAGCCATATTCACATGATCGTTCGGGTGCACTGGCGTTTTGCTGCCGAGCGGCGTCCCGGCGATCTGGCTGCAGCGGTTGGAAATCACCTCGTTCACGTTCATGTTGAATTGCGTACCACTGCCGGTCATCCAAACGTGCAGGGGGAACATGTCCTGGTGCTGACCGGCGAGGATTTCGTCGCAGACTTGCACAATCAGATCGTGGCGCTTCTGATCGAGGCGTTCGCCGGCAAAGTTTGCATTGGCCGCACCCTTCTTCAGAATTGCGTAGGCCGTGATCATTTCGCGGGGAATTAGATCCTGGCCAATGCTGAAGTGTTCGAGTGAACGCTGGGTTTGTGCGCCCCAGAGCTTATCGGCGGGAACATCTACCTCACCGAGACTATCGGTTTCTTTGCGAATTTCTGTCATATCATTTCTCCCTTCTACCGGCAGTTAAGCCGGAACCAGCGGTTTAGGTTTTCTGATTTGCGTCCTAAAATTCCACCTTCGTTCTGAATCCGAAAACGACAGCGTGACCCGTTCTTGCTCCCACGTTGGCGTAATACTGAACCACTGGCTGCAGAAGAAGCATTGGCAATGGGTCCAGAAGCGTATTGAACTCAATGGCGTGCTCCGGCTTCCACTGTGGTGCGCCCTGCGGCACAAATTGTTGACTCAAACGGTTCTGCACATAGCCCAACGACATCGTGTTGTGAATCGGTAGTGGGAGCGGTTCGTTGAAGCGCAGCCCTGCTGTCAGCATCGTATTGTTGCGGTTGACGTTTGCCGGGCTCCAATCGTAGGAAAGGGTTCCATCCAACCCCCTTGCTCCGCTTGGGTCCAGACGCCAGAGCGCCTGGTTCGCCATCCAGTACAAAAGGTAGTTGCCTGACTGGACTACGCCTGAGGCCGTTGTGAACTTACCGGGGTTGTAAGAAGCGCCAAACTGATAGAGCCCGGAGTATCCTTTGCGACTCTCGACGTTGTCGAAGGCGCGTACGCCCGTCGCCTTCGTGCCTGGAGTGAATCCAAGCTCAGAGATGCTCACGGGCACACCGCGAAATTGTGGAACCAGTCCAGTGGGATTATGAGAAAAGGGCTCGCGGTCCTCGGCCTCGACCATCGACTTCACGTACAGGTTGTGGATGGGGACAACCCGCACTTCGAATGCAGGTGTGGAGGGAGGGTCGAAAGACTCGTAGTCTGTGAACAGATTCCCCAGCGCGTACCCCATCGGCTCGAATATGAAGGACGCTGCGTCGTGCTGCGCCCCGTAGAAGTCCTGACCTGCGAATTGGCCCACCCGCGCCGTAAGACGTTCGTTCAGCCATCGCTTCTCGACCCACCAGGAATCGAGCCGGCACGTATTCATGCTGGACATGCCGCTCGGACTGGTGAGGAGCCCTAAGTACGCTCCGAGATTGCCTCCGCCCTGCCACAAGGCTGTCGCATGGAAATACAGCCCAGGCTGTTCCACCAGCGCGCCGAAATCGATATCAACCGTGCCTCGAAAGCGATTCCAACTTGCAAAACGCGTTTCCTGGTCGCTCTTAACATTCGAGAGCGAATCGCTGACATACTGAAGATCGAAATGGACACCACGTTCTTCCAATCGTGTCCTTTCGCCGCCCCACTCGCCAAAGAGGTGGCCGTGCGGACCCTGACCCGTCTCATGGCTGTCCGGGCCGCTGAGAGTCTCCTCTGGTTGTTGGCTTTGCAAATACACGGGCACTACCAGCGCGCAGAAGCCAGCGCAAACCAGAATAGAAATCTGAAGCTTTCGTGCGTACATAGCGGAACAATCAGCTCAACGAGCCCTTAAATGCTGGCGACACTCATGAGTTGCCCTGCAACTTTTTGGTGCTTCGACTCTTGACTGACTGCACGCAGATCTCCCATGTAGCCCTTGCCTTCTTCACAGGCTCTTCCAGTGTTTAGCGTCAGCAGCTGCAGAAAATGGCCTTGCCTCGTGTCGGCAGGCGGACAGTTGCGTCGGCATGCTAACTTCTGGGCTTGGCTGCGGTCGTTACTCAGGATCCCTCAATTTTCGTGGGTAGGGCGAAAGCAAAACATGCGCCACGGGGAATGTTGTCGGCAGCCCACAATCGGCCACCATGCGATTCGATGATGGAGCGACTGATCCGTAGTCCCATGCCAGTGCCGTGAGGCTTGGTCGTAAAAAACGCATTGAAGATCTGGTCCGCCCCCTGCGAAGGAAGCCCTATGCCGGTATCGCTGACGGAGACTTGGAGTTGCTCGTTTCCAGCCCGCTGAGACGTGATGGCTAACGCGCGTGTTCCGTCCACATCTTTCATCGCATCGATGCTGTTAATGATCAGGTTCATGGTGACCTGCTGCAGTTGCACGCGATCCCCCATAATCAGGGGGAGATCATCGGACAACTCTGTGCGCATTGAGATGGCGTATCGGGTCGCCTCGCTGCGCAACAGCTCGATCATTCCTCGAAGAATATCGTTTACATCCACCAACTCGCGTTGCGAAATTTCCTTCTTGAAGAGCGAGCGGATTCGGCTCATGATCTCGGCGGCTCGGGCTGCATCCTTGACTACCCTCGATGCAGCCGCGCGTGCCTCTTCCAGATCAGGTTGATCGCGCGCAAGCCAGCGCAAGCAAGTATTGGCGTCGGTGGCGGCGGCAGCAATCGGTTGATTCACCTCGTGCGCAAGTGAAGCAGTCAGTTCTCCCATCGTGGTCACCCTGTTTATGTGGGCGAGATCCGCCTGGGCCTGGCGCAAAGCTTCTTCGGCACGTTTGCGTTCGGTTACGTCCCGTGCCAGTTTCGATGCTCCAACAATGTGACCCTCGGCATCCTTCATCGGCGAAATGGTGAGAGCAACGTCGAGCAGGCTGCCGTCCTTGCGCATGCGGACCGTCTCGAAGTGGTCCATCCGCTCACCTCGCGTGAGCCGTTCAATAATCGCTCTTTCTTCGTCACGACGGCCGGGGGGAAGAATCAGCAAGATATTCTGACCGACCGCCTCTTCCGCAGCATAGCCGAAGAGTCGTTCTGCGGCCTTGTTCCAACTGGTGATCTTGCCATCCAGATCTTTGCTCACAATCGCATCGTGCGATGACTCCACAACGGCAGCCAGCAAACGGGTCGCCTGCTCTCCTCGCTTGCGTTCGGTGATGTCCATCATGGTACCCACAAACTCAACGACGTCACCGGATGGGCTGAAAACCGGACGGCCCACTACGTGGACATCTCTGATCTCGCCGCTGGGATAAACGATTCGGTTGTCCAGTTCGAACTCAGCACGTTCGCGCGTTGCTCTCTCGATCGTTTTCGCGACCCTGGGTTGATCATCCGGATGAATGCGTTTGAAGAGTGTCTCGAATCGCGGCTTCCCACCTTGCGGGTCAAAACCCATCAGGCGATAGCATTCCTCGGAATAGTACCGGATCTCGCCGGTGGCGGGGGCCCATGCCCAACTTCCGGTATGACTGAGCCTCTGTGCTTCCGCTAAGTATGCCTCGCTCTCCCGAAGCGTTTGTTCCGCCCGCTTTCGTTCCGTGACGTCGCGGACGGCAGCGGAGACAAGCGTGCCCTCTTCCGTCTCCAGCGGACTGAGACTGATTTCTACGGGGAACTCCGTTCCGTCTTTCCGCCGTCCGTAGAGCTGCAAACCTTCACCCATCGGCCGCACCCGAGGCTGGGCGAAGAATCCCTTGCGGTGTTGGGGGTGTAGGCCCCGAAATCGTTCCGGCACCAGAGTCTCAACCTCTTGCCCCAGGAGGTCGTCCCGCTGATACCCAAAGAGCTTCTCGACTTGAGCATTGGCCAACACGATCTTGCCCTGCCGATTCATGACGACCACTGCATCCGGAGCGGATTCCAGAAGCCCGCGGAATTTCTGCTCCGCCCGCTTACGCTCGGTGATGTCGATCACGGTGCCCACGTATTCAACGAGATCGCCGGATGGACTGAAGACGGGATGGCCTACGGCATGGATGTCTCTAACGTTGCCGCCGGGATGAATGATTCGATAATCCAGATCGAACTCCGCTTTTTCGCGCCCTGCTGTCTCGATCGCTTCCCTAACTTTGTCTTGATCATTGGGATGGATGCGATTAAAGAATGTTTCGTATCGTGGTAGTCCACCGAGCGGATCAAAACCCAGCACGCGGTAGCATTCCTCGGAGAAGTACCTGATCTCGCCCAGGGCAGGTGTCGATGCCCAACTGCCGGTGTGACTGAGCCTCTGCGCCTCCGCTAGGTACGCCTCGCTCTCCCGAAGCGTCTTTTCCGCGAGCTTGCGCTCGGTGACGTCAATCGCCGTGCCGACGAATTCAACGAGGTCGCCCGACTCGCTCAAGACAGGGTGGCCGATCGTGTGGAGATACTTGATCGCTCCGTCCGGGAGAACGATGCGGTAGTCCACTTGAAACTCGGTTTTCTCGATTTCGGCTCTTTGAAAAAGGTCCACAACGCGCTTCCGGTCCTCAGGATGGAACTTACTAAAGAAGAATTCCGTGTTCGATGCGTCATCATTAGGCTTGATGTCGTGTATCCGATAGATCTCCGGCGAGACTACGACTGCCCCCGATGCAACATCATGTCGCCAGCTGCCCGTGTGGCTTAGTTTCTGCGCCTCAAGCAAGGATTCTTCACTGCGGTGAAGCTTTTTCTCCGCGCGCTTGCTCTCGGTGATATCCGTCACCGCTCCTACGAACTCTGCGGTGCCCGATTTATCGCTCAAGGCACGAGCCACAACGTGGACATGCTTGATGGAACCATCCGGCATCATCAAGCGATGTTCAAGGTCAAAATCCTTTCCCTCCTGCGGCGCGCGTTCGATTGTCTGTTGAACGAGCGCCAGATCCTCCGAATGAACCCGCTGGAGGACACGTTCCACGGTCGGTGTTGTGGTTCGGTCGTATTGGAAGATCCGAAAGGTTTCTTCTGACCAGATGAGTCCGCCGGCGGAAGGTTTCCAGCCGAAGCTGCCGGTGTGGCTCAGACGTTGCGCCTCGGCCAGGTAAGTGTCGTTCTGACGGAGCGCCTCCGCCACCCGTTTACGCTCGATTTCGAGCTTGTCGCGAGCTTGAAGAAGCTCTGCCTCGACGCGGCGCCGAACGGCGGCGAACCAGGTGAGGAGTAACGCAAACAGCACGAAAATAACATAGTACGGGAGCTCAGAGCTTTTAACGTAGAAGCTGTAGCGGGGCTCAGTAAAGAAGTAGTCGAAAGCCAAACTTGAGAGTACAACCGCAAGAATCGCAGGCCCGGTACCTGCGTACCAGACGGTTACGGCAATGGCGAACAGGAAAAGCGGCACTTCCACGTTGCGGAAACCGTAGTGTTGTGCCAGAAGCGCCAAGCCCAGGACAATGGCGAAGGAAGCCGCTGCAAGACCGTAGCGCAGAACGGGCGAGTGGGTAAACTGCGATTGGAGTTTCGTCCGGGCCATGGTTCGCCTCACATCAAAGTCTTATAACATGTGTTCTGCCTGTCCCGCTCCCTGAAGCCCTCAGAACGAATACTTCAACGAAAACCTTGCCGAGCGCGATTCGGGACGCAACCGGCCGGTGATCGCGATCATTGGAGACGGGTCATTCCAATACTCGATTCAATCTCTATGGACGGCCGCGCAGCTGCGTCTTCCGATTTTGATCGTCGTGCCAAAGAACGAGGAATATTGCATTCTCAAATCCTTCGCCGTACTGGAGGAGACGCCGGGAATTCCTGGCCTCGACATCCCTGGCTTTGACGCTGTCTCGATTGCTAAAGGCTACGGGTGCGATGCGGTCCGTCTTGATGACCTTGAGGAGATGAAGAAACCTGCGGTCGCGGCCTGGGGCAAATCGAAACCGACAGTGCTGGAGGTTCCGATATCTGCCCAAGTACCGCCGCTAGTCTGATAATCGTTTGAACGTATTCATGAACCCGGAGCACGGGTAGGAATGCTTGTGCTACACCCGGATGTTTAATATGATTGCCGCGCGTATATGAAATCACGCTGGCTGCGGGACTCAACCAGTCAACCGTGCGCTTCCTCTGACACTTACGTTGAAACGTAGGAAAAGATGTGAAGCAACGCTCAAGAATTACTTATTCCCTTTTTGTTCTCCTGCGCTATCACATCAACGCCGCAGTCTCGATCCTAGAACCGTGCCCATAGGTTTCCTCAATCCTACGGAGCGGACCATGTTTGATCAGGACTTCTGGGATCAAAGATTGCGCTTCTCACTGGAACTGTAAGTGTAAGTGGCGCAGCGCCACGATGGCGGCTTTGCTACCGGCGTTGAACACGACAATTCGAACCATATAATCGCCGTTTGCCCCAGTCGGCATGCCCTGCCAACCACTCGAGTAGGTTCCGTTGCCCGTTGTCACCGGTACCTCCCCGGATAGAGGATACCAGTCCGTTCCGTCCGCGGTGTACTCGGCCTCAACGTAGCTTCCGCTCGCCAGAACATTCGTGGCAATCGTGACCATGAAACGCACCGAGACGGCGCTCAACATATTGATCTGATCGCGGTCGAGCGTGGCCCCGATTTCGCTCGTGCCCACAATCGCTGTAAACCCGGCCGCCCCATTATAGAAGCTGTAGTCGGGGGGAGCCGCCAGAGATCCTGCGGGTCCTTGTATGCCTTGTGTTCCCTGTGCCCCGGTCGGACCGGCCGGTCCCGTAGCGCCCTGGGCTCCGGGTGCCCCTTGGGCTCCGGTCGGACCTGTGGGTCCCGCAGCACCGGGAACTCCTTGTGTACCCTGTGCCCCGGCAGGACCGGCCGGTCCCGTTGCGCCCTGGACTCCTTGTGGCCCTACCAGAGAGTGATAGTTGTTTCCATTGTCCGATTCCAGAATTACGCCGCTGGCGACTGATAGCGTGTACTGCCCCACTACCGGCGATGGTACAGGTAGTCCAAGATCAACTAGAGTGATGGCAGATTGGTTGGCGTTTCCGGACGGTGGTTGCACATTCAGCGGTCCGCTGCAGTTCGTGCCTGGAGTGCCGGTGACGCACTGTCCCCAACAGGTTCCAGACAGAAGCCCCAGCATGCCGATCAATAGATAGTCCTTCATATCGTCTCTTGCAATTTAGGGAATCAATGCGGAAGCTTCGTTACTGTACCCGCTTTCGGAGTTTCCGTTGACGGCGGTGGTGACGTAATAAAACGTCTGATTGTGAGTTACTTGGGCATCGGTATAGGTTGGATTCAAAGTGCCGGAAGCCAGTTTTACATAAGGACCGCCTGAAACAGTCCCACGATAGGTGTTATAACTTGTCGCACCTTGGCTGGCGGTCCATGTTAGAGTGACGCAATGGCCAGTGACGACAATCGTAGCGCCACTTAGTGTTACATTGCCCTGGATTCCCTGCGCGAAGCTGAAACTCAGGCAGCCCAGAACGATGCAGATTGTGAATAGTCGTTTCATCGCTCCACACTCGTGCCGGTGACCCTGGAGGCATTCAAGCGCTGACGCCGGGCAACGTACCGACGCGAAGCACGCGTCGGGGCCATGGCGGAAAGGTCACTAAGTCCGATTCAATTTGGTTGTGGGCCCGGCACGACGGAGGCGACTCGAGAGAACCGCCCGGCGGAGTGTCATGTACTTAGCGCTGGATCATGCATTTTGCTGTACGGTGTCTGCGCGAACGTGATTCACAGTTAGTTACTCAACCAAATCCATCCTATCGGCGTTAGAGTTAGTTAGTCTGTTCACAAAAGCTCAGTCCAGCAACTATGAGTTGATATAGGTCTAGGAACAGGCCTTGATCGAAGGCAATAACTCTGGATGCGCATAGCGAACGCTCAACGATACGCGGAGAGTTGACGATCATCGGTCTCGGTCGCGACCTTCAGGCACACGGGGGGCTTCCGTCGACAGATGGCGTTAAATTCCCAATTCCCGCCGTCGTATAAGAACAGTCGTATAAGAACAGTGGATGAAGTTGGGCTGAGATTCCAGGAAGCTTACGGATTCGGGATGACGGCGGTTGCCTGATTCGAGTAGCCGCTTTCTTCGGCGCTCGAATTGACTGCTGTCGCTACGTAGTAATACGTGGCGCCGCTGACGACGGTGGCGTCGGTATAGGCGGTGTTGCTGTCGAGGGCCGTGTTGATCATCGTATAGGGGCCGCCGGACGCGGTGCCGCGGTAGACGTTGTAGCCTACGGCGTCGGCGGAAGCGGTCCAGGTGAGGTCGACGGTATGCTGGGATTGCGCGGTTCCTGTGCCGGTCAGCGATTGCACGGCGGGAGAGTTCGAGGCGTCGCTCGTGAAGGACAGGGACGCGGAAGCGGCTCCGCTGGACTGCGGTGTGAATGTGACGGTGAATGTTGAGGCCTCGCCGTCGGGAATCGTTACCGGGAACGAGATTCCGGAGAGTGTAAATTCGCCGCTGAGGGTTCCCGCCACGGATCCGGTACCCGAGAGCGCGATGGCTAGCGGGGAATTGGATGCGGTTGAGACTACAGACAAGCTTCCACTGGCAGCGCCGCTGGCGGTCGGTGTAAACGTTGCGGTGAAGGTCACGCTTTCGTTCGTTGTGAGATCGAGGGGCAACGTCAGACCGGTGATAGAGAAGCCTGCGCCACTCAAGGTAGCTTGCGAGATTGTGATCGTCGATCCGCTGCTGTTGGTCAGGGTTTCCGAAAGATTGGAACTCTGGCCCGGCTGGACGTTGCCAAAGGAGAGCGCGGACGGGGACGCGACCAGGGTGGGGTCTCCGGAACCGCCTGCCCCTACACTCTGGCAACCGGTTAGCAGTGCGAGTCCGGCACCGATCAGAAGCGAACTGATAAAACAGCGACTCGATCGAAAAACGCGCAATGCTCCCACTCCTCTAAGCTGTGCTTACGTTCTCTACGAGACTCGGATTCCGCGACGAACCTATTTTGGCACTTTCAGTCTATTCAATTTGGGTCGGGTCATCGAGATTACGGCAGGCCCATTTGGCCAGTCGCCTAGGCCATGGACCAACGGTATCCGATGTGGAATCAGGCACTTGGGATGGATACATAACGGAGAATAGTTTGGGTTAAGGCCGTCTCTCTTTGATTCGGGTGGGAACGGCGGTGGGGGTTTTTCATGAGCCATGTTGGTAGGAAAGACAACCTAGCGAAAGTTAGCCGATACCCCCTGCCTTTCTTTTATGACTTACGGGCTGGGGATGACGGCCGTGGCTTGATTGGAGTAACCGCTTTCCTCCGAACCGGAATTGACCGCCGTTGCCACATAGTAATAAGTCGTGCCGGAGACGACGGTGCTGTCGGTGTAGGCGGTGTTGCTGTCGAGCGAAGAGTTGATCATGGTGTAGGGGCCGCCGGAGGTGGTGCCGCGGTAAATGTTGTAGCCTACCGCGTCAGCGGAGGCGGTCCAGCTGAGGTCGACGGTGTGCTGGGTTGGCGCGGTTCCGGTGCC
>JBEKXO010000124.1:0-13306 GCA_049511995.1 Terriglobales bacterium | reverse complement strand
ATCGACCACGGCAAGACGACATTGACGGCGGCGATCACGAAAGTTTTGCAGAAGCACAATCCGAAGATTGTGTTCCGGTCGTTTGATTCGATCGACAACGCTCCGGAAGAGAAGGCGCGCGGAATCACGATTGCGACGGCGCACGTTGAGTACGAGACGGCGAACCGGCACTACGCGCACGTCGATTGCCCGGGCCACGCCGATTACATCAAGAACATGATCACGGGCGCGGCGCAGATGGATGGCGCGATCCTCGTGGTCGCGGCGACGGACGGTCCGATGCCGCAGACACGCGAGCACGTGCTGCTGGCTCGCCAGGTCGGCGTTCCCTACATCGTTGTCGCGCTGAATAAGTGCGATGCGGTGGATGATCCCGAGTTGCTCGATCTGGTCGAACTCGAAGTGCGCGAGTTGCTGAAGAGCTATCAGTTTCCTGGAGACGATGTGCCGGTGATTCGGCTGTCGGCTCTGGGCGCGCTGAATGGCGAAGAGAAGTGGGAGAAGCAGATTGACGCGTTGATGGAGGCGGTTGACAAGAGTGTGCCGCAGCCGGCGCGCGAACTGGATAAGCCGTTCCTGATGCCGATCGAAGACATTTTTTCGATTCAAGGACGCGGCACGGTGGTCACGGGACGCATCGAGCGTGGCAAGGTGAAAGTCGGCGAGGAGTCGGAGATTGTCGGCTTCCGCGAGACGCGCAAGACGGTCGTGACCGGCGTCGAGATGTTCAAGAAGCAGCTCGATGAAGGCATGGCGGGCGACAACGCCGGCCTGCTCTTGCGCGGCATCGCGAAAGAGGATGTCGAGCGCGGGATGGTGCTGGCGAAGGGCGGGTCGATTACTCCGCACACGAAGTTCAAGGCGGAAGTCTACATCTTGACCAAAGAAGAAGGCGGACGGCATACACCGTTCTTCAAAGGATATCGTCCCCAATTTTATTTGCGGACGACGGATGTGACGGGGATTGCGGAGTTGCCGGCAGGCACGGAGATGGTGATGCCGGGCGACAATGTGAGCCTGGTGATCGAGTTGATCACGCCGGTGGCGATGGAAAAAGGCTTGCGCTTCGCGATTCGCGAAGGTGGGCATACCGTGGGCGCGGGCACGATTGCCGAGATTGTGAAGTAGTAGAACAATGGTGTGGTGACGGGGCTCTGCCCCGTCTTCATACAAACAGAACAAAAAGCCAACAGCTAAGTGCTAAAGGCCAAGAATGGTTGAGGGAGTGAGCAATGCCCCGTGAGATTATTACGTTGCAATGCGGTGATTGCAAAGAGCGGAATTATTCAAAGACCAAGAACCGCAAAACGACACCGGACCGTCTGGAACTGAAGAAGTTCTGCAGCCGGTGCCGCAAGCACACGTCGCATAAAGAAGTGAAGTAGCCAGCG
Organism: Terriglobales bacterium; assembly: GCA_049511995.1. Taxonomy (GTDB): domain Bacteria; phylum Acidobacteriota; class Terriglobia; order Terriglobales; family Acidobacteriaceae; genus Acidiflorens. The sequence goes on along the minus strand of JBEKXO010000124.1, from coordinate 11,915 downwards.
GCCATTGCCAGTGGTTTCGGTTTCACCGAGAACTGGCAGCCGGCAACTGACAACTATTTTTTAGGGGCGTAAGCTCAACGGTTAAACTGTCGGTCTCCAAAACCGAACTTGGGGGTTCGAATCCCTCCGCCCCTGCCAGAATTTTAGGCCCGAGAGGGAGCAGTCGAGGAAAGCGGGAAGGTATGGCGACAGCAGTAGAACAAAACGCGATCACCACCACGTTGCGCTCCTGGCCGGAACGCATCAAGTCTTTTTACAGCGACGTGCGCACGGAGATGAAAAAAGTCACGTCTCCTTCGCGCAAAGAAGTCCAGGCGACGACAACGGTGGTCATCATCACCGTATTCCTGTTTGCGTTTTACTTCTGGCTGGTGGATCTGGCGATCAGCAACAGCCTGGAGCGGATGCTGCATTACTTCTCGCGCCATTAGGCACGAGCGAAAGAAGCGATTGAATGCCGGATACGGATTCGAGCAATAGCAAAGACAAAAACGAAAGCACCGCAGCGGTGAGCGCCGCCCCCGAAGGCACGCAGGCCCCGTCAGAAGCAGCGGCGGGCGGCGAACCCGCGCGCAATCCGAATATGAAGTGGTACATCATCCACGCCTATTCGGGCTTCGAGCGCAAAGTAAAGGAGTCGCTCGAATCGCGCGTGCAGGCTTTTGGATTGCAGGACAAAATTGGCAAGGTTCTTATTCCGACCGAATCGGTCACCGAAGTCCGCGGCGGCAAGAAATATACCTCGGAACGCATGTTCTATCCCGGATACGTGCTGGTAGAGATGGACATGGACGACCATGTCTGGCACGTAGTCAAGTCGACCCCGCGAGTAACGGGATTTGTGGGCACTGGCCAGCAACCGACTCCGCTGTCGGAAGAAGAAGTCAACCACATCGTCTATAAGGTCGCCGACAGCCGCGAGAAGCCGAAACTGAAGGTTAAGTTCGAAAAGGGCGAGCAAGTGCGCATCGGCGAAGGACCATTCGCGACCTTCACTGGCGTGGTTGACGACGTAAATGAAGACCGCGAGACTTTGAAGGTGATGGTTACGATTTTCGGGCGTTCGACTCCGGTGGAGTTGGAATTTGGGCAAGTGGAGAAAGTGGCGTAATCAATTATCGAATAGCGAGGCGCTGAGCCGAAAATCCTAGACTCAGGGTGCTTGAATAAAGGTAGTGGAAAGGCATCATGGCAAAGAAAGCTACAGGTTTTGTAAAGTTGCAGATCGCGGCGGGCAAGGCTACGCCGGCGCCTCCGGTAGGTCCGGCGCTCGGCCAGGCGCAAGTCAACATCATGGAGTTCTGCAAGCAGTTCAACGCTCGCACATCGCAGAAGGAACTCGAAGGCTTGATTGTTCCCGTCGTGATCACGGTCTATAGCGACCGCACATTCACCTTCATCACCAAGACGCCGCCGGCGTCTGTTTTGCTGAAGCGCGCGGCCGGCATCGCCAAGGGATCGGGCGCGCCTAACAAGGATAAGGTCGGCAAGGTTACGCTGAAGCAAGTCGAGGATATTGCGAAACAAAAGATGCCCGACCTTAATGCTGCGTCCGTAGACGCCGCCATCAGAAGTGTGCGCGGCACCGCTCGATCAATGGGTATTGAAGTGGTTGGATAGTTTTTGCTGATGGCTAGAAGCTACGAGCCAGTAGCGGATGTCGAAAACACCACGGCACGTCAAACTAACGATGCGCGGTGGGAGACGAGGAAAATATGAAGAAGTCAGGCAAGAATATCGAGAAGGCGCGGAAAGCAGTTGAGCCCCGGCCTTACACGCTGCAGGAAGCGGTTCCACTTCTGCAGAAAGTGAAATTCGCAAAGTTTGACGAGACAGTCGAAGTAACGTTGCGGCTAGGCGTCGATCCGAAACACGCTGACCAAATGGTGCGCGGCACGGTCGTACTTCCACACGGACTCGGCAAGTCGAAAAAGGTTCTCGTAATTGCTAGCGGCGAAAAAGTTCGCGAAGCCGAAGCGGCGGGCGCCGATTTCGTCGGCGGCGAAGACATGGTCGAAAAGATCACCAAAGAAAACTGGACCGACTTCGACGCGTTGATCGCTACGCCCGACATGATGAAGTCAGTCGGACGCCTAGGCAAGGTTCTTGGACCGAAAGGTCTGATGCCGAATCCGAAAACTGGCACCGTCACCATGGACGTGGCAAAGGCTGTGCAGGAAGTGAAAGCCGGCAAGGTCGAATTTCGCACCGACAAGACTGCGCTTGTGCACGTGCCAGTCGGCAAGATTTCCTTCACGCCCGACAAGCTGATTGAAAACGCGACCACGCTGATCTCGAGTGTGATCAAGGCCAAGCCATCGGTGGCGAAGGGCAAGTACATCAAGGCCTGCTACCTGAGTTCGAGCATGGGGCCCGGGATTTCGCTGGATACGACTCCAATCGAAGTTGCAGCCAAGGCATAGCTTGCCTGGCTCGACGGGGCACAACCCCGTCACCACACGAGTTTTGAAGGGGATTGAACATGGCGGTTACCAGAGCAAGGAAAGTTTCGCAGGTGGAAAAACTCGGTGGCGAACTCAAAAACGCCTCGAGCATGATCGTGGCCACGTATTCCAAATTGACGGTGACGCAGGATGTCGAATTGCGCAAGGCCTTGCGTCCGACCGGCGCGAAGTATCGCGTGGTGAAAAACACTTTGGCCGAGCGCGCTGGGAAAGGCACCAAGGTTGAGCAGGCGCTCACGAATCTTCAGGGCGTCACCTCAATCGCCTACACCGAGGGTGATCCCGTAGCGCTGGCAAAGGCGCTCGCGAAATACGTAAAGGATAATCCGGAATTCAGCTTCAAAGCCGGCGTCGTCGAAGGCCGCGTGATCTCGGTGAAAGAGATCGAATCGCTCGCGACCATGCCGTCGAAGGAAGAGCTGTATTCGAAGCTTCTGTTCCTGTTGAACGCTCCGTCGCAGCGCCTGGTCACGGCGATGAATGCGGTCGGACGAAACCTGGCGGTGGTCGTCGGCCAGGGCGTGGAGCAGAAAAAGTTCAAGGAAGCGTAAGCTGCGGAATTAGAAAAATTTTCTGGGCAGCAATGCTGCTCGAAAAAAGATTTAGTTATCGCGAGGCAAGGAGTGGCGCGGTTTGAATTCGGGCGTTGTCTGGCGCTCGAATGGACGACCCGGTCGCACTGGAAACCTGGCCCCGCGATGGCAAAATCGCAAATCTTAAATAAGAGTGGAGAGATTCACATGGCGGATCTACAGCAGTTGGAAGAGTCAATCGTTAACTTGTCGCTGCTCGAAGCGGCGGACCTGGTCAAGAAACTGGAAGCGCGTCTCGGCGTTTCGGCGGCGGCAGCGGCCCCGGTGATGGTTGCCGGCGGCGGAGCGGCGGCCGGCGGAGCAGCTCCGGCAGAAGAGAAGACCGAGTTCACCGTTGTTCTTAAGGAAGTCGGCGCCAATAAGATCAATGTAATCAAGGCAGTACGCGAGGTCACGAGCCTTGGCTTGAAAGAGGCGAAGGACCTGGTCGACGGCGCTCCCAAGAGCATTAAAGAGGGTGTCTCGAAGGATGAAGCCGAGACCATCAAGAAGAAATTCACTGAGGCGGGCGCAGTCGTCGAAGTCAAATAGGTAGAGCGAGGGGATCCTTCGCTTTGCTCAGGATGGTGGCGGCCGGCTTGGACGCCCGCCAGGCGCCACCACTTGCAATTATTTGACCGAACAGTAGCTGAATCCTTTAAGCGGTGTTAATATCTAATAAATAACCCGCTTATCCTGGCTTCACTGCGAGGCGACGGCGACCCGCATCCTCCAAATAGACCCAGGAAGCGTAACGGAAAAGGGTCGCTGGAATAAAGTATGGCAGCCGGTCCCGCGGGCGGCGGGACGGAACAGGCCTTTTGAACTGGCACGGAATTTAACAAGTTATTCAAGAGTAAGCGTCACCCATGGCGCCCGCGGACAAGCTTGTCCTTGCGGGGGCCGCTGTTTTTTTTCCGCGCATACCGCTCGTTTTCGTCAACCGTAGCAATATTTTGGCGCCGCTTTTTAGCGCCGTCATTCCGCTTGACACCGCAGCCCCGGGCTGCCTGAAAGCAGGAGCTCCTTAGAATGCCAAAGCACAATATTCACCGCAAGCGTTTCGATTTTTCCAAAATTCCCGCGACCATCCAGATTCCGAACCTGATCGAAGTTCAGAAGCGTTCTTATGATCGCTTCCTGCAGATGGACAAACTACCGAGCGAGCGCGAAGACGGCGGCTTGCAGGCCGTGTTTCAATCGGTGTTTCCGATTACCGACTTCCGCAACGTCTCGCAACTTGAGTTTGTCGATTTCGCCATCGGCAACTGGGAGTGCAAGTGCGGCCACTTGAAAGGCCTGCATCACCTGCGCACCACTTGTAAGAATTGCGGATCGACGGTGATCACCGACCCGTTTCATCCCGGCGAAGTTCTCTGCCACAAGTGCGGCACCTATAACGCGAACACGCCCGATTTCTGCAACAAGTGCGGCGACCCGGTTGGATTGCAACTGAAGTATGACGTGGCCGAGTGCGAAGAGCGAGGCATGACCTACTCCGCGCCGCTCAAAGTCACGATGCGGCTCACCATCTGGGATAAAGATGAAGCCGGCAATCGTTCCATTCGTGACATCAAAGAGCAGGAAGTGTTCTTCGGCGATGTACCGCTGATGACGCAGAACGGCACGTTCATCATCAATGGCACCGAGCGCGTTATCGTCAGCCAGTTGCACCGCTCGCCTGGCGTCTTCTTCGAAACGGCTGCAAACCGCACCTACTTCCTCGGCAAGATTATTCCCTATCGCGGATCGTGGGTAGAGTTCGAATACGACCAGAAGAACGTTCTCTACGTGCGCATCGATCGCAAACGCAAGTTCCTGGGCACGATTTTCCTGCGCGCCCTCGGCCTGCGCTCCGGCGAAGATATTCTCAAGACTTTCTACACGACCGACCGTCTCGTCGTCCGCGATAAGAAACTGTTCTGGACGCTCGATCCCGCCAGCGAAAAGCCGACGAACCTGCTCGGCATGAAGCTGGCGCACAGCGTCAAGTCGAAGTCGGGCGATGAAGTCGCGCATTCTGGCCGCAAGATCACGGCTGCGATCTTGAAGGAAATTCAGAAGGCGAAGATCACCGAGATCGAAGTCGATATGACCGATCTCGAAGGCGCGTGGGCGGCGAGCGACATCGTCGACACCACCACTGGTGAAGTGCTGCTCGAAGCGAACACGGAAATCACGGCCGACAAAGTTTCGAAGATTCTGGAATCGGGCGTGGTCGAGCTAAGCGTATTCTTCCCCGAGCGCGACGACGTAGGCACGGTGATCAGCCAGACCCTGCGCCGCGATTCGATCACCAGCCCTTCCGAGGCGCTGATCGAAATTTATCGCAAGCTGCGCCCCGGCGATCCGCCGACGCTCGACACGGCAACAGCATTGTTCCAAGGGATGTTCTTCGATCCGCGCAAGTATGACTTCTCTCGCGTGGGCCGCCTGAAGTTCAACATCAAACTGTTCGAGAACCAGGAAGCGACCAGCCTCGAGCAGCGCACGCTTGATCCGAATGACTTTTACGCGACGATCAAGTACCTGCTTAAGCTGCGCAAGAATATCGGCGCCGTCGACGACATCGATCACCTCGGTAATCGCCGCGTGCGAGCCGTTGGCGAATTGCTCGAGAACCAGTTCCGCATTGGCCTCGTCCGCATGGAACGGGCGATCAAAGAGAAAATGTCCGTCTACCAGGAAATGTCGACGGCTATGCCGCACGACCTGGTCAACGCGAAGCCCGTGATGGCTGCGATCCGCGAGTTCTTCGGATCGTCGCAGCTGTCGCAGTTCATGGATCAGACCAATCCGTTGTCGGAAATCACCCACAAGCGCCGTCTATCGGCGCTTGGGCCGGGCGGCCTCTCGCGTGAGCGCGCTGGATTCGAAGTGCGCGATGTTCACCCGACGCATTACGGACGTATCTGCCCGATTGAAACGCCGGAAGGTCCGAACATCGGACTGATCTCGTCGTTGAGCTGTTTTGCTCGCATCAACGACTACGGCTTCATCGAGTCGCCGTATCGCAAAGTGAAGAACTCGCGCGTGGTCGATTACGTCATCGTCGTCAATGCCGGTGACAGCAGCCACAAAGTCGGCGACTACGTCGAGAAGAGCGAGATGGACAAGACCAACGCCGATCTCAAAGAGCGGAAGAAGAAACTGGTCGAGGTTGAGCCCTTCTCCTTCTATCTTTCGGCGTGGGAAGAAGATCGTCACACCATCGCGCAGGCGAACATTGAACTGGACGACAAAGGCAAGATTGCCGGCGAACTCGTGAATGCGCGTAAAGCCGGTAACTTCGTCCTCGTGAATCGCGATGAAGTCGACTACGTCGATGTCAGCCCGAAGCAACTTGTTTCGGTAGCTGCATCACTCGTTCCCTTCCTTGAGCACGACGACGCGAACCGCGCTTTGATGGGCGCGAACATGCAACGCCAATCCGTTCCACTGCTTCGTGCGCAGGCTCCGATTGTGGGAACCGGCATGGAAGGCGTCACTGCGCGCGACTCGGGCGCCGTGATTCTGGCGAAGCGCAACGGCATCATCGATTCGGTCGACTCCGAGCGCATTATCGTGCGCGTTGAAGGCGAGCATCATCCGATGCAGCTTTCGCGTGAAGTGGGCAGCGACATTTATCAGCTCACAAAGTTTAAGCGCTCGAACCAGAACACTTGTATCAACCAGAAGCCGATCGTGAAGAAGGGTCAGCGCGTGGTCAAAGGCCAGGTAATCGCCGACGGCCCGTGCACCGACTTTGGCGAGTTGGCTCTGGGACGCAACGTGCTGGTCGCGTTTATGCCGTGGCGCGGTTACAACTTTGAAGACGCAATCCTCGTCTCGGAAAAGATGGTGAAGGAGGATTACTACACCTCCGTTCACATCGAGGAATTCGAACTCGAAGCCCGCGACACCAAGCTTGGGCCCGAAGAGGTGACGCGCGACATTCCAAACGTCAGCGAATCGACTCTCCGCAATCTGGACGAGGCGGGTGTGATCCGCATCGGCGCCAGCATCAAGCAGGGAGACATTATCGTCGGCAAAGTTACGCCAAAGGGTGAAACGCAGCTGACTCCGGAAGAAAAACTGCTGCGCGCGATCTTCGGCGAAAAAGCCGGCGACGTGCGCGACGCTTCACTCTACTGTCCGCCCGGAATCGAAGGCATCGTAGTCGACGTGAAGATCTTCTCGCGTAAAGGCCAGGAAAAAGACGAACGCGCGAAAGCCATCGAAGGGAATCAGATCGCGAAGCTAGAGAAGAACTTGTCGGACGAAATCCGAATTCTGACCGACGAACGGCTGAAGCGTCTCGAAGGGTTGCTCGGCGGCAAAGAAGTCCAAGCCGATCTGCACGACGAGCGCACCAACAAGCGCCTGTTGACCAAGGATACGGTCCTCGACCGCGACGCGATCGAGCGCATTTCAACCCGCAATTTGAAGCGCATCAAGTACGCCGATAAAGATCCGCGGGTCAACGAGCAGATCGACGAGATCGAGGAAATGACCTCGCGCCAGATCGACGTGCTCAAGAAGATCGTCAACGAGAAGAAAGAGAAGCTGACCAAGGGCGATGAACTGCCGCCGGGCGTAATCAAGCTCGTCAAGGTTTACATCGCCATGAAGCGCAAGCTGAGCGTCGGCGACAAAATGGCCGGCCGCCACGGTAATAAAGGCGTGATCGCGCGCATCCTACCTGAAGAGGATATGCCTTACCTCGAGGATGGAACGCCCGTCGAGATCGTCCTCAACCCGCTTGGCGTGCCGAGTCGTATGAACGTGGGACAGATTCTCGAAACCCACCTCGGATGGGCAGGCTTTGAACTTGGCCAGAAGATCGGCGAATTGCTCAAGCAGAATAGTCGCACCGAAGTGATCCGCCGCGATCTCAAGACTCTGTTTAAAGATACGGTGCTCGCTGACACCATCGGCGACATGAGTGACGATGAACTCGAAGCTCTGGCTCCGACCTTGAAGAAAGGTGTGTTCATGGGTTCCGCCGTGTTCGACGGCGCCCGCGAGTCGGAAATCAAGGCGCTGCTTTCAAGCGCGGGCCTGCCCACGTCGGGCAAGACCAGCTTGCGCGACGGCATGACTGGCGAGATTTTCGAACAGCCGGTCACGGTTGGATACATCTACATGTTGAAGCTGTCGCACCTAGTGGACGACAAGATTCACGCTCGTTCCATCGGTCCGTACTCGCTCATCACCCAGCAACCGTTGGGTGGCAAGGCGCAGTTCGGAGGCCAGCGCTTCGGAGAAATGGAAGTCTGGGCTCTCGAAGCGTACGGCGCGGCGTTCATCCTGCAAGAGTTGCTGACTGCAAAGTCGGACGACGTCTACGGACGCACCAAGATCTACGAGGCCATCGTCAAGGGCGAGGCCGCGATGGAGCCGGGCGTTCCCGAGTCGTTCAACGTGCTGATTCGCGAATTGCAGGCGCTTTGCCTCGATGTCGAATTGATCAAGGCTACCGAGAAAAAGCCGATGGCCATTGCAGCGGATTAAGAGGAGGCCAGTGGTCAGTTGCCGGTGAAACCTATCTGGCTTGATCGCAGCCCTGGCAACAAGAAGGTTTTTGAAGATTAGAGAAAACGTTTCGCGGGGCTCAGGCTCTCGGCCGCTGCGAAACACAAGAAAACTGGCAACTGGCCACTGGCAACTGGCCGTTGCCTCTGAGAGCAGGAAAGCGGAGGAACATGTTTCGTTCGAGCCCGTTCGATATGGCAAATCCCGTGGCTGATTTCGATGCCATTCGCATCAGCCTCGCATCCCCGGAAAAAATCCGCAGCTGGTCGCATGGAGAAGTGACCAAGCCGGAGACCATTAACTACCGCACTTTTAAACCCGAGCGCGATGGATTGTTCTGCGCCCGCATCTTTGGCCCGGTGACCGATTGGGAGTGCCTCTGCGGCAAATACAAGCGCATGAAGCATCGCGGAGTGATCTGCGACAAGTGCGGCGTTGAAGTCACACTCTCCAAAGTGCGCCGCGAGCGTCTCGGCCACATCGAGCTCGCCTCGCCTTGTTCGCACGTGTGGTTCTTTAAGGGACTGCCCAGCCGCATCGGGCATCTCCTCGATATTTCGCTGCGCGATCTCGAAGCGATTCTTTACTTCGAAGCCTACGTCGTCGTCGATCCTGGCGACTCGCCGGTAAAAGAGCGCGAAGTTATTAAGGACGAAGTAAAGTATCGCGAACTCGATCAGCAGTATCGCCCCGCCGGCTTCAAGGCCATGATGGGCGCGGAAGCGATCAAGGAACTTCTCAAGCGTATCGAGGTCGATGGGCTTTCGACCGAACTGCGCGAGAAGATGAAGAACGAGACCTCGCTGCAAAAGCGCCTCAAGTACGCCAAGCGCCTGAAAGTAGTCGAGGCCTTCCGCAAGAGCGGCAACAAGCCGCAGTGGATGATTCTCGACGTGCTGCCCGTGATTCCACCCGAGCTGCGCCCCCTCGTTCCACTGGACGGCGGCCGTTTCGCCACCTCCGACTTGAACGACCTCTACCGCCGCGTCATCAACCGCAACAACCGGTTGAAGAAGCTGATGGACCTGCACGCTCCCGAAGTCATCGTGCGCAACGAAAAGCGCATGTTGCAGGAAGCCGTCGACGCTTTGTTCGACAACGGTCGCCGCGGCCGGGTTCTGCGCGGAGCCAACAATCGCCCGCTGAAGTCGCTCTCCGACACGCTGAAGGGCAAGCAGGGACGCTTCCGCCAGAACCTGCTCGGCAAGCGCGTCGACTACTCTGGACGTTCCGTGATCGTCGTCGGCCCCGAACTCAAGCTGCATCAGTGCGGGTTGCCGAAGAAGATGGCGCTCGAGCTCTTCAAGCCGTTCATCTATCACCGCCTCGAACAAACCGGGAACTGCACCACCATCAAGCAGGCCAAAGAAATGGTGGAGCAACAGGAACCGATCGTCTGGGACATTCTCGAAGAGGTCATCAAAGACCATCCCGTGATGCTGAACCGCGCACCCACGCTCCATCGCCTTGGTATTCAGGCGTTTGAGCCGGTGCTCGTCGAAGGCAAGGCGATCAAGATCCATCCACTCGTTTGTACGGCGTTCAACGCCGACTTCGATGGCGATCAGATGGCCGTGCACATTCCGCTGTCGCCGGAGGCTCAGGTCGAAGCGAGCGTTTTGATGTTGTCCTCGCACAACATCCTGTCGCCAGCATCTGGCCAGCCCATCACCGTGCCCACGCAGGACATGGTGCTTGGCCTCTACTACTTGACCAAAGCGAAACCGGGCGCGAAAGGCGAAGGCCGCTCTTTTGCCAACATCGACGAAGTCGTGATCGCGCTCGAAATGGGCGAAGTCGAAACCCTGACCCCGATTCGCCTGCGCTACACCGGCGAGGTCATCGACCTGACGCAGGCTTACGACGATCAGGACGTGAACCACACCGAGCCGATCCACATCGTCCGCGAGTATCTGAACACGACGGTTGGTCGCGCGATTCTGAACGACCATCTGCCGAAGGCCGTGCCAGGCGTTAACTTGGCCATGCCCTACATCAACGGCCTGCTCAAGAAAAAGGGCGTTGGCCAGTTGGTGAATTACTGCTATCTGCGTTTCGGCCTCGAAGTCACGGTCAAGATGCTCGACGAAATCAAATCGCTCGGCTTCCGTTATGCCACGCGCTCTGGTCTCTCCATCGGCATCGACGACATGGTCATCCCGGATAACAAGAAGACGCTGGTGAAAGACGCCGACAAATCGGTGATCGCGGTCCAGCAGCAATACTTGGACGGCGCCATCACCAACGGCGAACGCTACAACAAGGTCATCGAAATCTGGTCGGCGATCACGGAGAAAGTTGCCGATGAAATGTTTGGCCAGATGCAGCGGCGGGATAAAGAAGGCCAGCTAAATCCGATTTATGTCATGGCCGATTCCGGCGCTCGCGGATCCAAACAGCAGATTCGTCAGCTCTCCGGAATGCGCGGACTGATGGCCAAGCCGACGGGTGAAATTATCGAGACGCCGATCACGGCGAACTTCCGTGAAGGTCTAACCGTTCTCGAGTACTTCATCTCGACGCACGGCGCCCGCAAGGGATTGGCCGATACCGCGTTGAAGACCGCTGACTCGGGCTATCTGACGCGCCGTCTGGTCGACGTAGCGCAGGACGTGATCATCAGCGAATATGACTGCGGCACCGTGGACGGAATTTTTGTCTCCGGTATCGTCGAAGCCGGTGAGATCATCGAACCGCTGCGCGACCGCATCGTCGGCCGCGTGTCGCTCGAAAAAATCAAAGACTACGAAGGTCAGGTTGTGGTCGACGTCAACCATGAGATCACTGAAGACCTGGCGGGCGCAATTCAGGCTGCCGGAATCGAGCGCGTAAAGATTCGCTCGGTGCTCACCTGCGAATCAAAGCGCGGCGTTTGCGTCATGTGCTACGGTCGCAATCTCGCTTCCGGACGTCTCGTCGAACTTGGCGAAGCAACCGGCGTGATCGCGGCGCAGTCCATCGGCGAGCCTGGAACGCAGCTCACCATGCGTACCTTCCACATCGGAGGCACGGCATCGCGAGTTTCGGAACAGTCGCGCCTCGATGCCAAGAGCAACGGCACAGTGCGCTTCATCAACCTGCAAACCGTCAAATCGAAGACGGGCGATCTCGTAGTCATGAATCGCCAGGGCTCGATCGCAGTCGTCGACGAAAAAGGCCGTGAACGCGAGCGCTATGCGGTCGTGTATGGCGCCAAGGTGAAGGTTGCCGAAGGCGGTCCGGTCGCGCTCGGCGAGGCTCTCGTCGAGTGGGATCCCTACACCTTCGCCATCCTCACCGAAATTGGTGGCACGGCGCAGTTCAAGGACTTGCAGGAAGGCATCACCTTGCACGAAGAAGTCGACGAAGTCACCGGCCTCTCGCG
>JBEKXO010000123.1:0-13318 GCA_049511995.1 Terriglobales bacterium | reverse complement strand
AAGGGCTATCAGCAACTGGTGGATGAAGGCTTGGTCGAAACCAGACGAGGTCTCGGCATGTTCATCAATATAGGCGCACGCGGTATGTTGCTGCAGGGCGAGCGACAGAAGTTCCTGGGCGAGGAGTGGCCGAGGATCCAAGCCACCATTCAGCGGCTCGGACTGAAAGCGGAAGAGTTGCTGAATGGCTCGCGGCCGCCGTCGAAGCCGGCGAAGCCAGATTCCCCGGAGGAGAAGCAGAAGCCATGACAGTCATAGAAGCCCGCGGCCTGCGCAAGGCCTTCGGCGCAACCATCGCGCTCGACGGCGTGGATTTGCAGGTGGCCGAGGGCCGCATCCTCGGACTCATCGGCCCGAACGGCGCCGGCAAGACCACCGCGCTCAACGCGATTCTCGGCCTCACCCCCTATCAGGGAGAGTTGAGAGTTCTCGGACGCGACCCCTGGACCGAGCGCGATCAACTCATGCGCGATGTCTGCTTCATCGCTGATGTCGCGGTCCTCCCACGCTGGATCAGGGTTTCCCAGGCGCTCGACTACGTCGCCGGCGTGCATCCGCGGTTCGATCGCGCGAAGGCCGAAGGTTTCCTTGCCAGGACAAGCATCCGCAGCGCCAATAAGGTCAGGGAATTGTCCAAGGGCATGGTGGCCCAGCTGCACCTGGCTCTGGTCATGGCGATTGATGCGAAGTTGCTCGTGCTCGATGAGCCGACACTTGGACTCGACATCCTCTATCGCAAGCAGTTCTACGATTCTCTGCTGAACGACTACTTCGACCGCAGCCGCACCATCGTTGTGACGACACATCAGGTGGAAGAGCTTGAGCATGTGCTCACAGACGTCGTGTTCATCGACCGCGGACGCATCGTTTTCAATTGCAGCACAGAAGAATTCGAGTCGCGTTATCTGGAAGTGATGGTGAATCCCGAGCACGTCGCCGCGGCCGGGGCGCTCCGGCCGATTCAGGAGCGCCAGGCGCTCGGCCGCAGCATTTTAATTTTCGATCTGATGACGCTCGATAAGGTTGACCGCCAGCAACTCGCCACGTTTGGCGACGTGCGCACGCCCAGCATTGCCGATTTGTTCGTTGCCGTGATGAACAGTCAGGCAGGTCCGGCACAAGGAGCAGCTCGATGAATACGCAATCGAATGCCATGAACGAGTTCGACTCGCAGAGAGTCGCGCCCGCAGCCGTGTCGGGGACTCGGCCCCTCTACTGGTCGATACGACGCGAATTGTGGGAGAACCGTTCCATCTATGTTGCGCCGCTGGCAGTCGCCGCAGTCGCTCTGTTCGGCCTTTTTCTCGGCTCGATTGCGGGTATCTGGGAAAAGCAGCTGCGGCTCAATCCGGCACAACCTCACGCTCCGTACGAAATGGCGGCAGGTCTAATGATGCTCACCGGCATCGTCGTGAGTGTATTTTATTGTATTGACGCGCTGCACAGCGAGCGCCGCGACCGCAGCATTCTGTTCTGGAAGTCGCTGCCCGTCTCCGACCTCACTACCGTGCTGGCGAAAGCAAGCATTCCCCTCATTATCTTGCCACTGCTGACCTTTGCCATCACGGTCGCCATGCAGTCGCTCATGTTGCTGCTGAGCAGCGCAGTCGCGCTGGCGAGCGGTTCGAGGGTGGCGACGTTGCTGACGAATATATCGTTTTTGCGGATGTCGTGGCTCCTTCTCTACCACATTCTCACGGCGCATGCACTCTGGCCCGCACCCATGTATTGCTGGCTGCTGCTTGTATCGGGGTGGCCGCGCCGCGCCGCATTTCTATGGGCGGCATTGCCGCTCGTAGCCATAGCCGGGGTCGAGCAGATTGTCTTCCACACTTGGCATTTCGCGGCCCTGGTCGGGGGCCGATTGATCGGTGCCGCGCCCATGGTTACCTCGACATCGCCAGATATGTTTCCGACCGATCCAATGACGCATCTCTCCATGGGCAGTTTCCTGAGTAGTCCCGGATTGTGGATGGGCCTGGCCGTCGCCGCCCTATTCCTTGCCGCAGCAGTGCGCCTGCGCCGCTATCAGGGACCGATCTGATCCGCGCGCGCAGCTGAGCAGCAGACCGGCCACTGGTAACGCACTCTGAGTAACGCAAGAGGAGAAGTAGCATGGCACATTCACCCCTTCTGATTCTTCACATTGGAAGTGCGATCATCGCATTGCTCTCGGGCTGGGCAGCCTTGTTTTTTCGTAAAGGATCTCGGCGGCACCGGGCGGCCGGACAAGTGTTCCTGGTGTCCATGCTGAGCATGTGCGGAAGTGCCGTGTCTATGGCGATCATGAAACAGGAAACTCCGAATGTGATCGCCGGCGTCTTGACGTTCTACCTGGTTGGCACGGCGTGGTTGACCATGAGGCGCAAAGCGGGAGAAACCGGCCTGCCTGAATTTGGCGCCATGCTGGTGGCGTTGGCGGTTGGAATCGGCACCTGGGTCCTGGGTTGGCAAGCATCGCAGAGCGCGATCCATCCAAAGGATGGACCTCCCGCCATGATCTACTTCGTCTTCGGGTTGGTGGCTTTGCTTTCCGCCGCGGGAGACGCTCGCATGCTCATTCGCGGCGGCGTTACCGGCGCACAGCGCATCGTGCGCCATCTCTGGCGTATGTGCTTTGCCCTGTTTATTGCCCAAGCCTCCGCTTTTTCTGGAAAGCGCACCGAGATATTCCCCGAAGCAATTCGCAAAACACACGTCCTCAATGTTCTGATCATTGCAATCCCGCTGATCATGATTTTCTGGCTGTGCCGTGTTTGGTTCACAAAGGCGCCCAAGAGACGCGTTACGGCCGCGCTGATTCAGCAGCGTTCCATGAGCACCCTCGCTTACGGAGAACCGAACATGAAACCGCTGTAGTTACAGTGTTTTATCTCTTCGCCATACTGATGGGCTATGCGCCCGATGTTCGTTAACGGCGGCTGGTTGTAGGTGGTGACTTGACAATCCTCGAATAAGCCCCCCGGGGGCATATCTGAGTTATAAAATGGAACTAACTCTCACCCGTCATCCCGACTTACTCCGTTGTAACTCCCTTCAGAAACACGTAATAAAAATCGACGGCCCGCGCAAACGCCTGGACTCCGATCCGCTCATCTCTTCCGTGGGCGCGAATATCGTCGCGATCATACAGTTCGCCGGATATGCAATAAGTCGGCATGCCGGCAGCGTTGGTGTAGACGCCATCTGACGCGCCCGTGCTCATGTCAGGAATTACCGGAATCCCCGGCCACATCTGCGCCACGACCTTCTCCAGCGGATCAAACACATCTTTACGCGGAGCCGGCGGCACATAACTATGCCGGTCGGAGCCGTGATCCATCAGCAGGCCGGTGTTCTCGCGGAATTGCACTTTAATTGTTGGCTTCGCATTTTTCGGGTCCGCATTTTTCGGATCAACTACAATTTTCTCCAGCGTCAGCCGGATTTCTTCCAGCGAATGTCCAGGCTCGATGCGGCAATTTACGTTGGCCTGCGCCATCTGCGGCAACGCGTTGTTAGCATGGCCTCCGCTCAGGCGCGTGGCCACGCAGGTTGTGTGCATGGTCGAGTTATCCAGCGGATCTTTCGACAATCGCGCAACCGCATCCAAATCAGGAGGAGTCTTCAGCATCGCCTGCAAATCGGTCGCACGTTGCCCGGTAGACATCTTCACCTGCCGCTCGTAATAAGCGCGCGTGATGTTATTCAGCTCGAAAGGAAACTGGTAATGCTCGATGCGATCGAGCGCGTCCGTCAGTTCATAGATCGCATTGTCAGGCCGCGGAAGCGAGCTGTGGCCGCCAGGATTGGTTGTGGTCAGCACGAAATCGCCATACAGTTTTTCAGTGGCGTTCACCTCCATCATCAACGGTTTGCCGTGATCGGCGAGCACGCCTCCGCCATCGTGGTTGAGCACGAACTCGGCATCGACCAGTTCGCGATGATTCTTGACCAGCCAGTCGACTCCGTTAAACGCGCCGCCCTCTTCGTCGGCCGTCATGGCGAGGATGATGTCGCGGTCGGGCACGTATCCTTCTTTCTTCATGCGGATGAGCGTAGCCGACATGATAGCGTCGCCATCTTTCATGTCGCTCGTGCCGCGTCCGTAGTAATAGCCGTCTTTTTCGATGAACTGAAATGGATCGGTCGTCCAATCTTCGCGCCGCGCTTCGACCACGTCGAGATGGCCGATGAGCAGGACGGGCTTGTGCGCGCCCGATCCATGCAGCCGCACAACAACATTTTTCTTGCGGTCGCCTTTGCCGCCGTCACCGGTGCCCGGCCCGAGCACGTGAATGTCGCTGTCGGGGAATCCAGCATCGCGAAAGCGCTGCGCCATGGCTTCCGCAGCGACCGTGACGCTGCCGACCGAATCGGTGGTGTTGATCTCGATCAGCTGTTTGAAAATGTCGAGCGCAAGCTTGCGCGTCGCTTCGTCCTGTGACGAAAATGACGGCGATTGCGCCTGCAGCGCGATCGTAAGCACCATTAAGAAAAACAAACTCAGTCCAAGTTTCTTAGCTCCCACGTTCACCCTCCGAAGGATTTCAGCATAAAATTGCGCACGCCGACGCTAACAGATTTGTTCCGCGAAACCAAGTTTGATCGGCACCTGAAGAAGCCCTCTAGCGAAGCGGAAACGCACCATCAGATTACAATTACCTTCATGTCCGACGATCTTCTGCGCTACCGCTCCGAGTTTCCCATCCTCGAGCGCACCAACTACATGATCTCCAACTCCCTCGGAGCCATGCCTCGCGGTGTTTACGATGCGCTCCACGCCTACGCTGATGTCTGGGCGACGCGCGGCGTTCGCGCCTGGGAAGAACGCTGGTGGATGCTCGCCCTCGAAGTCGGCAACGAACTCGGCGCCCTGATGAACGCGCCGAAAGATTCCGTCTCTCTCCATCAGAACGTGACTACGTGCCAGGCCGTGGTCGCATCGTGTTTCGATTTCACCGGAGCGCGCAACAAAGTCGTCTACAGCGACATGAACTTTCCCTCCGTCATGTATTTCTGGGAGGCGCAACGCGCCTACGGTGCGCAGGTTCACATGGTCAAGACGGACGACGGAATCACCGTGCCTACCGATCGCCTGCTCGACGCCATCGACGAGCGCACGCTGATCGTCCCCATCTCGCACGTTATTTTCCGCAGTTCTTATATCAACGACGCGAAAGCCATCATCGACAAAGCCCATCAAGTCGGAGCCCATGTCGTCCTCGACACTTTCCAGTCGCTTGGTACCGTCCCTGTTGACGTTCAGTCGCTCAACGTCGACTTCGCCTGCGGCGGCGTGCTCAAGTGGCTCTGCGGAGGGCCCGGCCTCGCTTATCTCTACGTTCGACCCGACCTCGGCAAGAAACTCGAGCCGAAAATCACCGGATGGTTCGCACACGAAAATTCTTTCGCCTTCGCCACCGGCCCAACTCGCTATGCCGATCCGCCCTTCCGCTTCATGAATGGAACCACGCATATCCCCTCGATCGAAGCGGCGCGTCCCGGTATCAAAATCATTCGTGAAGTTGGCGTCGAGAAAATCCGCGAAAAATCCAAACGCCAGACCGCTCGCCTCATCGCCTTCGCCGATCAGCAAGACTGGCGCGTCAACAGTCCGCGCAATCCGGAGCAGCGCGGCGGTACCGTCTCCATCGATATGCCCGATTCGCAGCAGGTCAGCCGCGAACTGCTGGCTCGCGACATCCTCGTGGACTGGCGTCCAAAGGCAGGAGTCCGCTTCTCGCCGCACTTCTACAACACCGACGCCGAGGTAGACGCCGCGATGGAAGCAGTCGCGGAAATATTGAAGACGCGCGCACTCACGGCGTAAGCACGACAACGTGAGGTAACTGTTACTTACCTCGGTAAGCCGCTCCAACCTCTTTCTCCGTGTTGCTCTCGAAATCTCTCCTTATCCTCGTAAGAGCATCCCGAGAAAATACTGGAAAGCACTGTGACCCGCTGCCTATTTGTCCTTCCTCCGCTCAACCATCTGGTGATTCTTTCGCTGTTCGCACTCGTCGGAGGTCTGTACTTCTTCTTCTACGGATTCCATCTGCTTGCTCGCAAACGGGTCCTGCTCAATACTCCCACTTCCAAAATCCGCAGCGCCGCTCTCGGGCTGGTCGAAGTAAATGGCCAGGCGGTTGGCCCTCACACCATGCCCTCGCCAATCACAGGCCAACTCTGCTTTCTCTATCGCACCGTCGCCTGGCAGCAGCGCGATGGCAAGAAGCAGGAATGGGAGAAACTCGCGGACGAAACTTTGCACCTGCCGTTTTTCCTCGACGATTCCACTGGGAAGTTGCTCATCGAGCCGTTGGGAGCCGACCTCGACCTCCACTGCGACTTTCGACAAGAATTTGACGCATCATTATTCTCATCGAACTTCTTTTCCGACCAAGACGGGGTTCCGCCGCGCGTCAGTGCCTTTCTCGGGCGCCACGGCATCACAGCGGGTCGCCGCTTGCGCATCGAAGAGCATGCGATCAAGCCTGGGGATGAGCTTTTTGCCGCCGGAACGCTGGCTGAAAACCCAGGCATTCAGTTGCGCCCCTTTGCGCCACATAGCGTGCCGCCCAACGCCGTTCAGGCCAACGGTTCCTCCACGAACGGTGAGCGTAACAATCCGCGCAATGGCGTCGGCAGCGGCTTTTCGGAGGCCGTTTCCGCTCCGCAGATCGTCAAGCTTTCCAGCGGAGACGCTCCGTCCTCCACGCAAGAGATGAGCCAGCAGGCGAAGATCGCTGCCGCACTCACTCGCGCCGGTATCACCAGGCCAGAGGCGTGGTCGGCTGCGGGTGTTCCCTACCAGTCTGTCGCGGTCGAACCGAACGGCGATGTTCCAGCCCTTGCCGATGTCACGACCAGTCAGGACAGAACAAAGGGCTGTGAACACCAGTCCACTTCCGTCGATTTCGATCCCAATCCGCCCGTCGTCTTGATGAAGGGTGCGAATGATCCAACATTCGTACTCTCATTCCGCAGCCAGAAAGAATTCATCGTTGCGCTCGGGTGGAAATCCGCGGCCATGGTCTGGGGAGGGGCGGCCATCGCGCTCCTCGGGATCTACATGCTGATGGCTCAGATGGAGTTGCTCTAGCTGACCAATTCGCCAGACCTCGACCTCCCGAAGACAGTAGCTAAGTGCTCAATGCCATGTGCAGGTTGCTAATTTAGAATGTCCTCTGTGACCGAACCCGTCCGGATCGGGATTCTCGGCGATTTTAATCCCGAGTTCCGTTCCCATCACGCGACCAACGACTCACTGCAGCACGCCGCGCAGAAGCTGCAACTGAAGGTGGAATCGGCGTGGCTTCCCACTCCGTCGCTGCTCGAACCAGACGCCGCTGCCATACTCGACTCCTTCGATGGTTTATGGGCCTCGGCGGGTAGTCCTTATAAGAGTTTCGACGGCATGCTCAAAGGAATTGAGTTTGCCCGCGTCCATGACCGACCATTCCTCGGCACCTGCGGCGGCTTCCAATATGCGCTCATCGAGTGCGCGCGCAATGTGCTCGGCATCCAAGACGCGACCACTGCCGAAGAAGACCCGAACGCTAAGAATATTGTCATCTATCCCGTCGCCTGCGCCGTTCCAAATCGCGATCCGAATGCGCCCAAACTCTCGGGCAAAGTGAAGCAGATACGACTTCGTCCCGGGTCCTATCTCGCGGCCTTTTATGGAAAAGAACTGATCGAGGAAGAATTTTTCTGCAATTACGAGATGAACCCCGAGTTCGAATGGATGGCAATGGAAGCCGGCTTTCCCGTTGTAGCTCGCGGCTCCAAGGAGGAATGCCGGGCCATCGAATCGCCCGCGCACTTGTTTTTCATCGCGACCTTGTTTCAGCCACAGCTTACTTCGCGCGAGGGCCATCCGCACCCGCTAGTTATGGCATTCGTGCAACACGTCGCCGACTTCCACCGCAAACGCCTTGACGATTCCATCCTTGCGTAAATCTCTACTCCCTAAGATGTCCGTCCGATACTTCTCCTTGATCTTACCTGCCTCCTGTCGTAGCCTCGCGAGCTAAGCCTGACATTGGTCTGTTGCGCCCTTAAGGAGGCTGCACATGGTTTCTCTTGCTGCTCTCTGGCTGCCCATCCTGCTCTCGGCGGTCATCGTCTTCGTCGCCAGCTCCATCATGCATATGCTGCTTCCGTATCATCGCAGCGACTACGGCCAACTTCCTGACGAGGACAAGGCTCTTGCCGCGTTACGCGGCGTTGGTGTCAAGCCCGGTCTCTACGTCTTCCCCTACTGCACTCACAAGGATATGAAATCGCCCGCCTTGGTCGAGAAACAAAAGCAGGGACCGGTCGGATTCATAACCGTAATCCCCAGCGGGCCGCCAGCCATGCCGAAGTTCCTGGGCCAGTGGTTTGGCTTTTGCCTGGTAATCGGATTCTTCGTCGCGTATCTCACTGCACACACGGTTGCGCCAGGCGCCAATTATCGTGCGGTCTTTCGCGTCGTCGGAACTGCCGCGTTCCTCGCCTATGGCCTGGGGAATTTAAGTAACGGCATCTGGAAAGGTCAGCCCTGGTCAGTAACTTTCAAGGAAGTTTTCGACGGACTTATTTACGGCTTGCTCACCGCTGGTACCTTTGGCTGGCTCTGGCCGCGCTAGTAAGTGAGCGGAGTTGCTATGTCTTCAATCGAGCCCTGGTTGCGTGGCACGGAGGCGGAAGTTCCCGCCGTCGGGCGAGCAGTTCTGCACGCACTGCAATTGGCCGATGAGGATCTGCGTACGTGGTGCGGCAGCCTCTCGGATGCTCAAGTGAACACGCGGCCAGCGGGAGCGGCTCCGGTTGCATATCACATTCGGCATCTCGCGCGCAGCCTGGATCGTCTGCTGACTTATGCCGAGGGACGAAGCTTGGGCGAAGAACAGATATCCCGTCTGCGGACGGAGCTCGATCCGGGAGCGACGCGGGATGAACTGTTCGCGGAACTCACCACCGCGCTCGCAGATGGAGCAGCACGGGTGCGGGCGCTGGCGAAGACGAATCTGGAAGAGACGCGAGTTGTGGGCAAGAAACGGCTGCCGACTACCGTGGGAGGATTGCTAGTCCACGTTGCGGACCACACGCAACGGCATGTGGGGCAGGCAATCACGACCGCGAAGATAGTGGCGGCCGACCGATAGCCTTCTACACGCCCATGCTGGAACCCAAAAGGCTGAAGAGCAGAATCGCCAGCACAATCAGCGTGAAGATGACGTACAAGCGGTCGCGTTCGAGCGCGAATCCAACCACGGAGAAAGAGACTCGAGCAATCGGAGTTGCGATGAGCAGCAGCAATCCAAGTTGAATCAAGCCGCGTCCTCGGCCGTTCATGACACTGTGGATGACGCCGGGAATCGTGCGGTAGTCGGAGGGCTCGCCGCGAAAAACCCGGTAATTTGCCGGCTCGTGCGCGTGTCGCGCGAGATAAATGCAAGCTCCCGCGAAAACCACTGCCGCTGAAATTAGGACTCCGGCGCGCAGCAGGTTGCCGAGAATCAACTCCAAGCGCCGATCTCTCCACGGCTGCGGTTGAAAGGGTTTCGGCGGCCGCGTCGGCACCCGCAGCGGCGGCATTAAATTTTCCCCCACAAACCCTTGTAGAGCATCTGCAACCCGAGCACTAGAATTACTAGGCTAAAGACAAGGCGCAGCGATTTGGTTTCGGCCTTGACCAGAATGCGAGTGCCCACGAGCGATCCGCCAAGCACGCCCAACATCACAGGCATAGCGAGCCCGGGATCGACGTAGCCGCGGCTAAGGTAGACGCCAGCACTGGCCGCGGCCGTCACGCCGATCATAAAATTGCTGGTGGTGGTCGAAACTTTGAACGGAATCCGCATCGCCTGATCCATCGCGAGCACTTTCACCGCACCCGAGCCGATACCGAGCAATCCCGAAAGCGCGCCCGCTCCAAACATCAGGCTGAAACCCGTCGGGACGTGCTGCACGTTGTAATCGCGCTTGCCGCCAAGGTCGGGGAAACTTCCATTCAGCCGGAGCTTTGTGGCCAGCGGATCGGGCGGCAGGTTGCGCTGGTCCAGCGGCCGGGGCTTGCGCGAAAGATATGCTGAGTAGAGTAAGACGCCACCAAAAATAACCGCCAAAGCGCTGGTCGGAATACGCGTTGCTAGAAAGGCACCGAGCAGCGCGCCAAAAGTGGTGGCGATCTCTAAAAACATTCCAATGCGAATGTTGGAGAATCCCTCTTTCACATACGCGGCGGCCGCGCCCGATGAGGTTGCGATCACGGAGACAAGCGACGCGCCGATGGCATAGCGTATATCCACATGGAAGAGAATGGTGAGCAGCGGCACGAGCACAACGCCGCCCCCGAGGCCGGTGAGCGATCCGAGAAGTCCCGCAGCAAAAGAGACGATCGCAACGACGGCGGTGAACCCCAGGACGGTCATTGAACCCACCTAGGGTAACATTTCTTCTCCGAACAGATTTAGGGCGCGGAGCGGAGGTTTGTGATTATTCGAGCGGCGGTCTGCTCCGAAGTTTCGCAAACCGCGGCTCGGAATCGCGCGCGTAGAGTAGTGTGCGCCGTTAGCTACTGGTTGATCCAGATGACGCGCGATTTCTTTACTGCCGTATGCTGCTCCCTGAGCTCGCGAGCGGCGGCGCCAAGCGAAGCGCTTTCCGGTTGCGGGAAATCGGAGGCCGGGCGTTCCCCCTGGGCAGAGGTATAGCTTGTGGAAGGGATAATATTCTGCTCCTGCGACATCGGAGCGTAGGCGGCGTGCTGCGGATGACTCAAAAAACTGTAGGACTGAACTTGGCTGTTGAGAGTGTTTCCGCCGAGGCTATTCTGCGCCACCGCAGCCGTCGTCAAAGTCAGGCAGAGCAAAAACAGGATTTTCTTCATCGCAAGTCTCCCATTCTGAAGCGGGGGAAAGTCCGCTATCGCTCGCTGCGGAACTAAAGCTTCTTAGCCTCAATAACAGCAATGCCGGTACCAAACCAATATTTGCTAAGTAATTGAAATGGAGTTAGTTACCGAGAGTCACCCAGGATAAGCGAAAAAGTTTGCACATTTAGGAGGAGCGCGCGCATCCTTGAATCCCCAAGGTGGCTTCCGACACAGTCAACGGGCAAAGTGTAGAATTCTGTGCACACACCAAGTGGCTTAAATTTACGAAAAAAGGGTGATCGACATGAGAAAGCGGGTAGCAATTCGAGTCTTTTTGATTTTGGCGGCGGCAATGGCGCTGATAGCGGCGGCGAACCCGGCGGACTACAAAATCGTCAATACATGGAAGCTCGGTGGCGATGGCGGATGGGACTATTTGACGGCGGACAGCGAGGGGCATCGCTTGTTCATTTCCCGAGCGACCCACGTGATGGTGATTGATACCAAATCCGGGAAGCAGATCGGCGACATTCCAGACACTGCAGGCGTGCACGGCATCGCGCTTGATGCGGACGATGGGCGCGGTTTCACCAGCAACGGCCGCGAGGATATGGTCAGCGTGTTCAACCTGAAATCGCTGGCCGTCGAAAAGAAAATCAAGGTAGGCAGCGGGCCCGATGCCATTCTCTATGATTCGTTTTCGAAGCGTGTGTTTACTTTTAATGGAAAGGGCCATGACACGACCGCAGTGGACGCTGCCAAAGGTGAGGTTGTAGGAAAGCTCGACTTGGGTGGTAAGCCGGAGTTTGCCGCGACCGACGAAAAAGGCACTGTGTTCGTGAATATTGAAGACACGTCGGAGATGGTGGCATTCGATGCGAAGAAGCTGACTGTGAAGGCGCGATGGAAGCTGGCCGATTGCGAAGAACCGACTGGACTTACGATCGATAGCAAGAACCGCCGCTTGTTCGCCGGTTGCGGCGGCAACAAAAAGATGGTCGTCGTCGACGCCGACAATGGCAAGATCGTGGCGACCCCGGAGATTGGGCAAGGATGCGACGCGACCGGCTTCGATGCCGATCGCAGCTTGGCCTTTGCGTCGGCCGGAGACGGCACGATTACGGTGATTAAAGAAGATTCGCCCGACAAGTTCAGCGTAGCGCAAACGCTGAACACGCAAAAGGGAGCGCGCACCATGACGGTCGATCAAAAGACGCACGAGCTCTTCACGGTGACTGCAAACATCTCAGGCACGCGCGAGAACAGAAAAATCGAGCCCGATTCTTTCGTCGTGATCGTGGCCGCGCCCGCGAAGTAATTTATTCAGAGGGGAAGGGCACGGCTTCGGCCGTGCCCCCCAGGCCAATCGATCAGCTTTAAAAATCTGCCACTCTAAACCACTCGAATCTGCTCGCGTAGTTCCGCTGCAAAGAGACTTTTCGGGATCATGGCGTGCACTCCGCGTACGATGTCGACCACTTGCGTCACGCGGAAACTTACAGCGATGCTGCACAATGCATAGGCGTCGAGTTTGCTCAGTTGCGCGTGCGCGGCGAGAAAATTGATCGCATTGCGCGCCGCCAGGGTCATGGCCACGTTGAGATCTTTATCCAGGCCGAGGAGAATCCAATGGGTCGCAGTTTCCGCCACCGGCCATGCGAAATTCTTCTGCTTGTGCAAGATCACCTGAATACGCAATTCCTTCATGCGCGTTTCAAGCGCGGAAAGATTGATCTCGCCATCGCCTTGCACCGCGTGAGAATCGCCGGTAAAGATCAGTGCCCCCGGCTTCCACACCGGAATGAACATGGTCGATCCTTCCACCATTTCGCTCAGATCGGTGTTGCCCGCGTGCGGGCCGGGCGGAACGGAATTGGTCACGCCCGCAGTCAGCGGAGGATAGTAGCCGTCTGGCGGCGCCACGGCCAGCGTCCCTTGAAATGGTTTGAGCGGCACATGAATATTCGAGTTGAACTCCGCCGTCATGTTGGGCAGATCGAGCTTCAGATATTTCATTTGACCATCGGGGAAATCCTGCGCCAGCAAGCCCGTGCCAATCGTCCCGGGATTATTGAAGACGGCTCCCCAATCGAAGGGAACAATGCGCTTGTAGCGAACCTCCAGCACATCGCCCGGTTCCGCGCCGTTCACGTAAATCGGTCCGATGATCGAATGCGGACCGTGACCAGGGTTACTCAAACGAATCTTTACCAGCGTATCGAGCGGAACTCCCGGCTGCATCTGATTCAAAAAGTGCGACCATGTATTCGGAAAGCTGACGGTATCGCCGGAGTCGATTTTGACGATGGGCTCGAGCGTGGTGTCATAGACTCCGAGGCGAACCGTTTTGTCGTTGCTCTCAACCACGTGCACGCGGCCTTCATTGTCTTTGTCTTTTTTCGGTAGGGGCGCGCCACCGAAATCGCCCTTTGCTCCCGCGTCGAGGGAATCGGCCGCATAGGCCAATTTGTT
>JBEKXO010000122.1:0-18631 GCA_049511995.1 Terriglobales bacterium | reverse complement strand
CCTGCTTCGACGTAAGGAGCATTTCGGGAGTGAGGTTCATCCCTCACCTCGTAAAGCGAAGACGGGGTCGAATTTCACGGCGCGGCGGATGGCAGCGGCGCTTCCAGCGAAGGTCACGAACACGGCGATGGCCAGGACGACGGGAAAGAGCACAGGCTCGATTGAAATCTGCGAACTGAAAATCGAGCGGCCAATCTGATGCGCAAGCAGCGCACCGGCGGAGAAGCCGGCGATGCCGCCGACTAGCGCCAGCAGCAGCGCCTCGGCAAAGAAAATCGCAGAGACCGCGAGATTGCCGGCGCCCAGAGCTTTCATCAAACCAACTTCGACGCGACGCTCATAAATCGCAGTGGCCATGGCGGCCGAGACGGCAAGGGCGGAAGCAAAAAGCGCGGCGAACGTGATCAGCAACATGAGTCCTTTGATGCGTGCGAGTACCGTGCCTTCGTTTTGCGCCACCTGGCGAATCTGCTCCGCGTGCGAATGAGGAATGACTTCCTGCAACTGATATGCGATCGACTCCACGTAGGGGGAGCAGTACCAACGGTCATAAACCTCGGGCGTCATCGTCTTGGGATCGCGCGCGGAGAGCGCGTCTGGAGGCTTGGTTAGCGCGCTGACGTAGACGCGGCGTACGGCTCCGGGCTTGCCGAGAAGTTGCTGCGCTAACGCGAGCGGCGTAACAATCTGGTCGTCTTCCGCGCCGCCGGTAGAAAGAATGCCTGTGATCTTGAGTTGGTGGCCAGAAACATTGATCATGTTGCCGGGTTTCTTGCCGAGCTTCGCCGCCAGGTGCTCGCCGAGCAACACATTCTGTGAATCGTCATCGGGCCACGTGCAGTTTGACGACGGCTTTCCATCGCCGCACGAAACTTTCCACCACGGATGCGTCATTCGCACGCCCGTCGTGAAATCTTCTTTGCCGAATCGGAGCGCCTTGTTGAAGTAGGTTCCCAGCAGCATAACGTTGTTTTCGTCGTCGTCAATCGTCACGTTGACCGGAAGCATAGGTGAGAAACCCACAATATTGTGGTGCCAGAATGTGCCACGGATCTTGGGTAAGTCTGCTTCATTGAGGAAGGTGCCGTCGCTCGGCGGCTTCAGGTTGACGCCTCCGACTTCGACATCCAGCGTGTCTTCCTGCGGAGTGACCACCAGATTGGCGCCATAGCTGCGCAGCTCGCGATTGATTTTGTCACCGATGTCGGTAGCGACAGCGATCATGGCCGTGGCAACTGCTACGCCCAGGGTGATCGCGATGCCGGCCAGCAATTTGCGGCGGGGCTGGTGTCGAAACGATTCGTAGACAAGGCGAGGAAACATTTATTTCTGCTCGAAATAGTGCCGTCCGGCTGCGATATCGGCTTCGGAAACGATGATCGCATCGTCGGTGACCTGCGCCTTCAGCGGAATCGGATTGCATCCGCCGGGCATGCCGACCGATTGCGGATTGATGGGCGCGGCGCAGTTCTTGCAGACGACTCCGTTCGCACCTTTATAAAAGCCAACCGCGCCGCAGATTTCGCAGGCATCGAAGAGCGTGGCGATTTTTCCATCGGGCTTCTGATAAAGCCAGAAGCGAACCTCGATGCCGTTTTCTTTCGCTTCGTATCGATGGAGTTCGCCATCGTAGACCTCTTTCAGCGGGATGGAAACTTTTCCATCAACGAAGCTGACTTCGGTGGCGGGAGAAAGGGCGCTGGCGCTCTTTTCGTAGATAAAGCTGGCGGTGACCATGACGATAAAGGCGAATGAGAAGATGTAGACCGAGGCCATCCAGAGACGCTCGCGGCGGGCTGTCCAGAGCGCTTTGCGGCGCGCCGCGCCGGCTTCGGGTAGCGCTAGCGGTTGGCGGCTCTTCATTTCAAAGAGCACCATCAGGGCGGCCAGAGCCAGGATGGTGATGAAGAAGAAGAAATCATTGCGCACGATGGGGCCGATGATGGCCATCTCTTGCCGAGAAGAGGGAAGAACGCCATTTTCGGAGAGTTCGTGCAGTCCAGAGATCACGAGTTGCCCGGCCACCAGGAAAAGAATCGCAGTCGTGACCTTGAAAAATTTCTGGAGATTAATCTTGACGCTGCCCTTGACGAACATCACGCCAAACAACACCGCAACGACCACTCCCATGACGGTGCCGATGAAGCTCATCAGTTCGCTGGAGTTGAGGGTGACGGCCGAAAGAATCAAAACCGTTTCGGCGCCCTCGCGCAGCACCATAAGAAAGACGAAGGCGAACAGACCAAGCCAGGCGTCACCGCGGGCGAACAGGCCGACTTTGCTTTCGATCTCGCCTTTGAGCTTGCGCCCGGTCTTCATCATGAAGACGATCATGGTGACGACAAACACGGCAGCGACCAGCATGACCCAGCCTTCGAAGATGTCTTCATTCAGCTTGAAGCGAGAGAGGAGCACGGCCACGCCGATCGATCCGACAAAAGCTGCGCCGAGCGCGGCGTACACAGATTTGCGAAGATCGTTGCGGCCGATCTTGGCCAGATAGGCGAGGGTGATTCCGACGATTAGCGCCGCTTCGACGCCTTCGCGGAGAGTGATAATGAATGCCTGGAGCATGAGAAATTAGAGCCTTCTAATTGAAAATGAATTTCAATTTCAATATCAATAGGATACGTTTTCAGGCAGGGTCAGTCAACGCAACGAATCACGAATCGCTGTGATTTACATCACACGGGGAAAACCGGGCATTGAACGGTGATGGTCCACACCCTCAACCGACGACACTCCGTCGTTTTCACACAGAGCGCAGGAATTTCTGTGCTCTCTCCAACTCTGGGAATGATTTTTCCTCCGCCAAGAATTCTTGCGAGTGTACGCACCGCCGGCTGCCGCGCAATTTCACCGGATGTTTCAAATGCAGCATCTCGTGAAACAGAATGTACTCGACCGCATATCGAGGCACGCGCGGGTGGTCAAACACTCGGCTGATCACGATGGCGTTGTGGGCGGGATCATAGTGGCCGAGGCTGCTGCGGGCGTGGTTCCGGCTCCAGGTGAGTTGGGGGCGCCCCATCAGGCCGTGGAAGAAACGCTGATTGAGGTCCTCAAAGATTTCTTCCAGATGATAGTGATGGCCCCGGGCGGAGTGGATGTGTTTTCGTCCACGGATCTGCCGCATCAGGCGAGCCTTGGCGGCTATATCGTGGCTGGCGATGTAACGGCGGTAACGGGTGTTGTGGATGCGATCGATCGGTTTGCGATAAAGCTTGGCGAGCAGTATGTGGGCGATCGAATGCAAAACCGCGTCCGGAGCCCCTTCCAGCAGGTCGGATAGCCGAATGAAAAGCTCGCCTTGCCTTAGCCGGATAGTGTTGTTGATCGAAACGAAGGCGTAGAAGCGAACATTGGTCGGAGGTGGATCTGTGCGCGGACGCAGTTCGCGAAAGGCCTCGCGAAATATTTCAGTGAGCCTCGGAGACACGTTGAATCAAGGGTAGCATGGCCAGAATCCTGATTAACGGAGGTGCGGTGGTTCATCCGTTGCGGGCCCGTGCCCGGCTTCAAGAATTTCGCCGCGGGCAAGTAGCTCTATTTCTTCTTTTTATGCTTCATATACTCCTCGACGTCGGACAATGTTTTGCGGTGATCGTCCGCGCTGGAGTCGACGGTGTCGAGGGCATTGGTCAGGATGAATTCGTACTGGCTCATTTCGACGGCGTTGCTGTTCGCAGAGTTCTTGAGCGCGCGCAGTTTGGCTTGGAATTCAGTATCCGCTTCAATAACTAGCCTTAACGGCTTGCGGATGTCGTTCTTGCGGCCAAAGTACATGTCGATGTTGTCGTTGAGTTCGTCATAGACGGCGAGGAAGTCCTCGAGCAGGTCATGCGTCTGCTGCCCGCGCTCGGTGGCTTTGGGATCGGCGCGCATTTGCTCAAGCTTTGTGATGCGGTCGCGGGTAAACTTCACGAAGAGCTTTAAGCGCTCGTCGGGATCAAGCATGGCGTCGCGCAGTTGGTTGATTTCGAGCGGATTAAGCGGATCGCGGCGCTGCGCACACAGCGGCGGAGGAACCGGAACAATGAGCGGTACGAGGATTAGCACCCAGGGCAAAACCTCGCGCCAAGGCCGACACCCTTGAGAATGGCCTTCCAGCCTCATTTTTTTTGTTCTTTCTTGTCTTTGGCGAACATCGCTTGCAGCAGTGTGGTGCGCACGTCTTCCAACCGGGCGATTGCCTGTTCGACTGGCGGCTGATCTTCGAAGGCCAGGGTGCGTTTGATGTCGCGCAGCTTATCCGCAATTTTTCGCACGTCGATCTCGACATTCTTGAGCCGCTTGTTGCTTTGCAGCGCGGCGTCGCGGGCTTTCTCGGAGTAGCTGACGATGTCATCAACGGCGGCGCGGGCTTGCTCGACGGGACCATTGTTGTAAAGCTGGTCGGCATTGCGCAGTTGTTGGCGCGCGATGCGAATGCCCAGCTCGGGGCGGTCTTCGACGCGCGCGCTTTCAAATCTGGCCTTCATTTCGTCCAGGGTTTCTTCCTTGGCGGCAGTGCAAACGATGGCGACGGCGAGGAGAAGCACGCTATAAGCAAGGCGGTACATGGCGATCAACGCTTCGGTTCAATGGCGATCAGGCGGTGGGTGGCCTGCCACTCCTGATCAGGATACTTGCCGCCGGCTACATCTAGAAAATGATGATAATCGACGGCGGCCAATTTGTAGTCGCGAAGGTGATCGTAGGCTGAAGCCCGGAGAAAAAAGCAGATCGCAGGCATCTCTGTATTTAACATCGCGCGGCCATTGAGGGCTCGCACTGTCAGCTCGTAATTCTTATTTTCATTGGCCGCGAAAGCAAGGTCGACGTAGATGTCGGGCCAATCGCGTTTTAGCCGGAGCGCGGTAAGAAACTCCTGCTGCGCCTCGGGAAATTTCTTTTCGCGCAACAAAGCTTGGCCGAGAGAGCGGTGTAAATCTGGATCATTCGCGCGGGTAGCAAGCAAATTGCGATATGCGGCCTCGGCCAAGTCGTTCTTGCCGGCGCTGGCATAAAGGTCGGCAATTTCGTGCTGGGCGTCGGCGTCGGCGGGAGCGACTTTCAGCGCGGTTTGCAGTTCGGCGATCGCGTCGTCTTTCTTGTTCTCGGCCGCGAGTACGCGCCCCAGTTGCAGGTGAATGACCGGGTCGGTGGGATGCGCCGCAGCCAGCCTCCGCAGCAGCGGCTCGGCGTCGCTGAGGCGATTCGATTTCATATAGATGTTGGTGAGACCGACGGCGGCGTCCGTCGAGTGAGGATCGAGTGCCAGTGCTTGTTTGTATTCCGCTTCGGCGTCGGAGAATTCCTTTTGGCGTTCGAGCAACTGTCCGGCAGAGAGATGAGGCTCGGGATCTTTCGGAGTGAGCTCCGATGCTTTGAGGTAGGCTGCAAGCGCCTCGTTCGGCTTCTTATTTTCCAGCAAGTGCGCGAGCGCCAGCCACGCGCGGGCCTGGCCGTCATCGACATGCGCGGTCGGTTTGAGAGTTGTGGCAGCCAGCAAGAATTGCTCGGCGTCTGGATTATTGGCGCGGTCAAGCATCAGGCCGAGGTTGAGATTTGATTCGAAAACGTCAGGGTTTGCGGCAACCGATTTGCGGTAAGCGACGATGGATTCATCGCTGCGATTGAGGCGGTTCAGAACGAATCCGAGATCGAACCATGCTTGATAGGCCCACGACTGTTTACTGTCAGGATCTTTATCGAGGGCTTTTTTCAGCAGCGTTTCTGCCGACGCGAAATCGTTTTTCTGGATGGCAGTTTCGGCCTGGGCGATTTCCGGCGGCGTGTCATCGACGCGCTCTTTGTAGTGGCGAACGGTGGTGTGGGTCTGCGCGAGCAGATACGAGCAAGCGGCGATTGTTAGGATCAACAGAATGGCAAGATTGACCGTGGCTTTAGCCGCCCAGCGGCAGCTGTATCCGCGCTGGAAGATGTTACCGCTCACCATGGCGTGCGCCGTTCCCGTTCAAGACTTGCTTCAGATACTGCCCAGTATAAGAGTCTTTCAACTCGGCAATCGCTTCCGGCGGCCCTGAGCCGACTATATTCCCTCCGCGATCGCCGCCTTCGGGACCAAGGTCGATCACCCAGTCTGCGGTCTTAATGACTTCAAGATTGTGCTCGATGACGACGATCGAACCGCCCGCGTCGATAAGTCGGCGGAAAGCGAAGAGCAGTTTGCTCACGTCGTCAAAATGCAGGCCGGTTGTCGGCTCATCGAAAATGTAGAGCATACGGCGTTTGCGTTTCGGCGTATCGCCGCCTTCCGAGGGCCGGCTCACCGCGCGCGCTCCTGGCTGGAGGTGCGCGGCCAGCTTCATACGCTGCGCTTCGCCGCCAGAGAGCGTCGTAGCCGACTGCCCAAGTCGCAGGTAGCCAAGGCCTACTTCATCAAGCACACGCAACTTTTCCGTGAGCCGCGGAACTTCAGCGAAAAATCTCAGCGCCTCGCGAATTGTAAGATTCAAAACTTCGTGAATGTTCTTGCCTTTGTAGTGGATCTCGAGCACCTGCGGCTTGTAGCGCGTGCCTTTGCATTCATCACAAATTAGTTCGACGTCGGCGAGAAATTGCATTTCGACTGTGACCGTCCCATCGCCCTGGCAATTTTCGCATCGGCCCCCAGGAACATTGAAGGAGAAATGGCCGGCAGGGAAGCCTCGCTTCTTGGCCTCCGGCAGCGAAGCAAAAAGTTCGCGGATAATGTCGAACGCTTTGATGTAGGTGACCGGATTTGACCGCGGAGTGCGCCCAATCGGCGATTGATCGACCAACACAACTTCGTCGAGATAATCTTCTCCTTCGATGCTGTCCCACAAAATAGCGGAGGGCGCGCTGCCATTGGTCTGCCGCTTGGCTGTCGCTACTGCCTGATAGAGCACGTCGTGCAATAACGAAGACTTTCCTGAGCCGGAGACTCCCGTAATGGCTACCAGAATATTGAGCGGAATTTCGAGATCGATGCGCTTAAGGTTATGGGCGCGCGCTCCTGTGATGCGAAGTTTGTGCGATCCTGGCTGGCGGCGCTTGGTAGGAATCTGAATGTGTAACTCGTCGCCAAGATAGCGGCCGGTGAGCGATTGCGGCATCTTGATGATCTCGTTGAAGGTGCCGGCACCGACAACTTTTCCGCCGTTCTCCCCCGCGCCCGGACCAAGATCGACGATGCGGTCGGCCGCGCGCATGATGTCGGGATCATGCTCGACCACAAGAATCGTATTCCCCAAATCGCGCAGATCATGCAGAATCTTAATGAGCCGGTGCGTATCGCGGCTATGCAGGCCGATCGAAGGCTCGTCGAGCACATACAATGTGCCGACCAGTCGCGAACCAAGTGAAGTGGCCAACTGAATCCGCTGTGCTTCACCGCCCGATAGCGTCGAGGCAAGACGATCGAGGGTCAGATATTCCAGCCCCACTTCGTTGAGAAAGCGCAGCCGTTCTCGAAGTTCAATCAGCAACTTGTCGGCGATGGCCGCCTGCTGCGGCGTCAGCGAGAGTTCGTTGAAGAAGCGCGCCGCTTCTTCCACAGTCATGCGGCACACCTCGCAAATGTTCTTGCCTTGAATCTTTACCTGACGTGCCTCGACCCGCAACCGAGTTCCAGCGCAATCCGAACACACTGAATATCCGCGATAGCGGCTCAGAAAAACGCGCACGTGCAGTTTGTATTTCTTGCGTTCAAGATGCTGGAAGAAGCCGCGCACGCCGGGGAAGCCGCGGGTGCCGTCAACAATTAACCGCCGCTGATCTTCCTCGAGGCCATTCCAGGGCACATCCAGAGGAATTTCAGTTGCGCGCGCAAAGCGTTTGAGTTCGCTGAATAGCGGCCGATATTTTGGCTTGGTCCAAGGCTCGATCGCGCCTTCATTCAAAGTCTTACCCTTGTCGGGAATCACTAGATCAAGATCGAAATCAATGGTGTTTCCAAATCCCTGGCATCGCGGGCACGCGCCGTAAGGATTGTTAAACGAAAACAGGCGAGGCTCGGGTTCCTCGTAGCGGGTTCCGTCGTTCTTGCACTCGAAGCGTTGGGAGAAGCGCAATCGCTCCGGCGCGTGATTTTGGCCGTCACCCTCCTCACTTCGAGGCGCGGTTTCAAAAATAACCTCGCCCGCTTCGCGATAGCCGATCTCGACGGCATCGACGATGCGCGAACGCTGATCGGCGGAGACGACAAGACGATCTACGAGCCCATAAACCGGCCGGGAAAAGTTGATGTCGAGTAACGACTCTGGGGTCGAGAACTCGAATACTTGTCCGTTCTGAAAGAGCCGATTGAAGCCGCGCTTGCGCAAGTCAAAGAGCCGCGCCTTGATCGCGTCTGAGGGTAAGTGCGGTTCAGCCACATTCTTCTTGGCACGAGTCCTCTTGCCAGTCTTTTTTTCTGGAGCTGGTGTTGTGGGACTATTCGCCTGAATCGGAAAAAACACGTGCAGCCGCGTGCCCTCGCCCAGAGCCAGGACGCGCTCGGCGACTTCGTCCACCGTATCCTTTTTCACTCCCTGCCCGCAGAGGAGGCAGTAGGTGCGGCCGACGCGGGCAAAGAGCAGGCGCAGATAGTCGAAGATCTCGGTGGCGGTGGCGACGGTCGAACGCGGATTGCGGGTAGAGTTCTTCTGCTTGATCGCAACCGCGGGCGCAATGCCGTCGATCACATCGACGTCCGGCTTCTCGATCCGCTCAAGAAACTGCCGTGCATATGCCGACAGTGACTCGACGTATCGGCGCTGCCCTTCGGCATAGATCGTATCGAAGGCGAGCGACGATTTGCCCGATCCTGACACGCCGGTAACGACCGTCAGAGTGTTGTGCTGGATCTCAAAATCAATGTTCTTGAGGTTGTGAACCCGGGCCCCGCGAACCACAATGCTATCTGTCGACATCTTCCCCTGGTGCTACAGATGGATCAAAACGCGCAACCGAATCTTTCTATTATAAATCGTGGCGGGGCAGTATAAAGCTCAGCGTTTCGAAAGATAAATCTGGCTTGAAATTAATACGCTAGGCGTAGCGGAACGGCCGCTCTTCAGTGCTTCTCCAGAAGTAGGTGAGAATGATGACGCTGGCGATCGCAGCGTAAGCGCACCACAGCGAAGTGAAGGCATACCGTTTAAATGCCATCACGATCAGCAAGATCGCGAGGTTGGCCGCCCCGAAGACCACCATCATCTTGTTCTTCGAAAAGAACAGCGAGCCACAGGTTGCAATGACGTAGAGCACCGCAACCGCCATGTTGTTGGTCGCTTGATTGATATAAACGATCGTGTTCTGCTTGATATAGAGCTGCAACGGAAACGCGGTCAGCGCCCACAGAATATAGAGAGTCGTCCCCAGGCCGAGCACGAGGAAGGGAAGCATGCGCTGGCGGCTCTTTCGATCAGCCTCAAACAGAAACACGCTCAGTGGCAGTAGAAACGGCAGTAGCCCTTGTGCATAAAGCATGAAGGCTGCGCCCATATCGTGAGCCACCGCAGGTGAAAATATCCCGTCCAATCCCAGCCAGACGAATCCCTCCATAAACTGATGAATGGCGAATAGCGTCGGCAGCGCGGCGAATAGCAGCTCGCGCCGATGCCTCACTTTAGTAAACGTGACGACGCCAACTGCGCTCAGAACTCCGCTTCCGACAAAGTTTGCGGTTGCTGAAAAGCACACGGGGTAAAATTTCTCCGTTGCGAGATTACACCGATCGTCGCGAAATGCAAAAGATTTATCGGATTCGTGCTCTTATTTCACAGAAATGCGGGGCAGCGAGGGGTTCACTGCGCCGCGAATGAGAACAACACAAGGATGTAGATCCAAAGCCCCGTCATGCAATGCCAATACCAGGAGGTGATGTCGACCACGATGCGCCTTGTCTCCACCGGACGATGCAGCACTGCCGCGATGTTCGCGAAGATGAGAGCCAGAATGCCGCCAGCCAAATGCAGCCCGTGCATCGCGGTGAGAATGTATACAAAGGAACTGCTGGTGCCGCCGGCGAGGTGAAAACCTCCGGCGGAAAGTTTGCTCCAGACAAAAAGTTGGCCACCAAGGAATGCAAGTCCAAGCACGGTGGTGATGCTGAGCCAAGGGACGTGCCGCTCGTCGCCTAGCGAGACGCCAGGAATAGATTGCACCGGGGCGAGCGCCGCCTCCCGGGTGATTCCACGCCGCGCCATGTCAACGGTGATGCTGCTAACGACAAGAATTCCAGTATTGAGCAGCAACGCCAACCACGGCAGTCGGACCGGAATCCAAGATCGAATGTATGCCATTTGACTCTGATCAAAGCTCAGGAACCCGCGCCGTATGAGATAGACGGCTGTGAACGAAATAAAAAGCATGGCGATTGGTGTCATCACGATGGCCAGCCCCAGCCGCGCCCGGCGGAGGCGCTCGCCGTAGTTCGGCATGGAGTCGGGCATATAGTTCGGGACATCGGGAGTGCCGTCATCGCCGCGGCCGTCACCTCCACCTCTGCCGTTGTGTGGGGGGAGGGACGCTCCATGGTGGCCGGAGGCGCGGTTCGAGATGGGCGTTAGTGGCGCCATACCGGAAAGTTGTTTTGTTGGCGAGGATATAAATCGCCAGAGTTCGAATCAGGCTTAAGATCGAAGGCGCAGCCCTTGTCGTGACGAAAATTGAAATCGAAGCCTATGGAGCCTTCTCCTATCGCCGCGCGCGATAACGAGCGCCTTCGCTGGAACCGGAAATACTCGGGCTCGGATGCAAGAGCAAAAAGTAGCCCCGATCCCTTCCTGGTGCGGAGTTTTTCCGAATTTATTCGGCCTGAGTTTCCGCGCGGAGGGAGCGCACTTGACGTCGCGGGCGGAGCCGGACGCCACGCGATCTGGCTGGCAAAGCAAGGCTGGCAAATCACCGTCATCGATGTTTCCGAAACCGGAGTTGAGCAGGCACGGCAGAACGCCGGACGGCTCACATCCCGCATTCACTTTGTAGTAGATGATCTCACTCACTTCAACGCTGCGCAAACCCGATTCGAGGCGGCGTTTGATTTGGTGATAGTGTTTTTCTACCTGGAGCGAAGCATTTTTTCGGAAATTGTAAGGGCGTTGCGGCCCGGCGGGCTGCTCATCTACAAAACCTTTACCTCGGCGCAAGCGAATCTCAGCGGCGGTCCCAAGAATCCGCAACATCTCTTGGAGCCCCGTGAACTCTTACAACTGGCCGCGGGACTGCGAATATTGCATTACCGTGAAGGGATTTCAAAGCAGGCCGTCGCCGAATTGGTGGCGAGAAAGGAAATCTGATTGGCGATCGCTATCCGCCAAGATGTTGCAAGCAGCCTATTGTCGCATCTAGACTTACTATGAACTTGCCATGAACTTGGCGTGACATGCGAAAGTGGCGGAATTGGCAGACGCACCAGACTTAGGATCTGGCGGGTAAAACCGTGGGGGTTCGAGTCCCCCCTTTCGCACCAGTAATTGTTCCTCCCTCGTTGGCGACGTTTTGACGGTACAAGCTTTGGTTTCAAGCGGTCACCCTTGCGGTTTACGTTCTGAATGGCGTACAAAGTTGTTTTTCGCTGAAATATTGGGGCACTGCCGCGGAATCCGTATAGGCAGCGTGTGTTAAGATATTTTTGCGCAAGCGCACCGAAAGCGTGTAACCGTGCGGTAAGATTTTTGGCAGGGACAGCTGTCAATTCACAAGCCGCCGGCGTCGCTTCCGGGTTGTAAAGCTCGCTGAGTATTACTTTTCGTGGGATTTGGCGACTGGGGGACGTAGTTCAGTTGGTTAGAACGCTGCCCTGTCACGGCAGAGGCCGCGGGTTCGAGTCCCGTCGTCCCCGCCAATTCTTTCAAGCACTTGCAACCCTAGCGTCCGGCAAATCAGGGGATGTTAGGGGACGATAAGCGCCGAACGAGAATGGTCCCATCCCCGAACGTGTCCAGACAGCGCTCATTGGATTAGGTTTGTCTTCGGCAAAATAGCGTCGACCAATTTGTCCTGTGCCAAGCGTTTGGTCTTCGATGTTGCCTGCAGGTATTTGTTCGTGACATGGAGGTTGCCGTGCCGCAGGTAGTCGCGGATCGTGAGCTGATGTTCGCCCATCTCCGCCAGCATGGTTCCGACCGAGTGCCGAAAAGTGTGCCAGCCAACACCGGTGATTCCGATCCGTCTGAATGCAGGCTGTATCTTCTTCTTTAGAACTGAAGCTAGATCTAATGGCTTGCTGCCCCGCAGTCTTTCGGAAGGAAAAACGAAATCCTCCGGTTTGTTGTAGAGGCTTTGTGATCTCCACTCCTGCAAGGAATGCTTCAGGCTTGGATGCATCGGCAGCAGTTTTGCAGATGCTTCCGTTTTTGTACTCTTCAGGTTTCCACCTCGACGCCAGTAATACGAGTGTTGGACGCTGATGGTCATGTTTTCGAAATCGCACGACAGCCAGCGTAGCGCCCCAAGTTCGCCTTGACGTATACCCAAGGCTCCTTCGAGAAACACGAGCAACTGATCCCGAAACTCCAGTTCTGCCAACCCGAGCTTGACCTGTTCCGATGACAAAACCAAGGGGGATCTCTGACGTTTGGCACTGATCCGTACGCCAGTGCTCGGGCCTCGCTTGCCTCCACTCCCTACCGGTATCCCTGAAGAGATGGGATTGTGGCCACAAAACTCCCACCGAACGGCGTGCGAAAACAAAGCCGACATCACACACTTGATTTTGGCTTTGGTTCCATCCGCAACTCCGGTCGTCCGTAGCCAACGCTCTACCTCGACAGTTTTGACTTGTTCTAGTGGCAGATTGCCCCAGCGTGGAACAATCCAGTTTTTCGCGTAGATTATGTACGCGTCCTGTGTGGATAGTGCTTTGAGAGGCAACTCCTCCTGAGAGTAGTGCTCCCAGAGCGTGTTGATTGTGGTTCGGCGCAGGATCCTGTGTTCGCAGCGATTGTTGATGGTTAGCCGAAGAGCGTCTGCCGCTGAGTGTGCCGCAGATTCGGTCGGGTATTTCTTCACATCCCCAACCTGGGCTTTGCGGTGCATCAGTTTCCCGTTGATGTCTTCCTCCCACCATCGGTACACCCAGACTGCCGGTCCCTTCTTCCGCTCTTCTCGTTCGATGCTTCCGTGTTGGTAACGTGTCCGTCTAAACAAAGTTTCTCCTTTGCTTAAACGGTGTCGGCGGACACCGTCAGGATAGATCGGCGATTTGTTTCGGTCGAGATGTTTTTTGTGCCTCAGGGTTCCGACGGTCAGCTGGCGAGCTTGCCGAGCCAACGATCCAGCGTGGAACCTGGACAGCGGGAATTGATCCACGCCGTGCTTTCGTGCGAAGAGTTCGAGGGTGCATTCTGAGAAGCCTCGCGGCTTCTTCGGTGTCTAGCAGAGGTTCAAAATCTCTCTGACTCTGAACCTGTTTTCGGTCTTTAACGTCCTCGATTGCCAGGTCGATTGTCTCATTTGTGTTCTCAAGCATTGGAGCACTACCTCCCACCGCTGCGCTGGGTCAAAGTCCAGTTGATCTCCCCAGCCAATCATCGGGTTCTAAACCGGAAGCAGATGCAGGTCAAACGGACCCACACGGCATTTTTCGCGTATCTAACAGGCCGCGTGATGCCTGCTATGTAACTATTTGTCGCGCAATCATTTAGCGCTCTGTATCAAAAGACCCCGATAACACGGTGATTGCGTGGCGCGGATGTG
Source organism: Terriglobales bacterium (assembly GCA_049511995.1). Lineage (GTDB taxonomy): Bacteria > Acidobacteriota > Terriglobia > Terriglobales > Acidobacteriaceae > Acidiflorens. The sequence continues at coordinate 4,981 of JBEKXO010000122.1, read as the reverse complement.
CGAGCGGGTTCATGTTTCAGCTCGCGTGCTACTCGTAACCGCTTTGAAGTGTGTTGGTTGTGCCAAATAACCGCACGCACAGCAAGAAAGGATGCGAGTGGGCTGATTGGGTCACCACCCGTAGCGATCTCAGTTGAAAAGTACCATCGACCAGAACGCTATTGACTGCTGGACGCAGGGTCTGCCACTTCGCCCGAGAAATGGGATTGGCAATTCTTACCCGTTTGACGAATTCCGAACACTACGATAAACAGCGTATGACGTGCGACATGAAGATCGAAAAAGCAACCGCCGGTTCGGAGACGATTGAGGCCAAGAGAAACATACTCGCGAGCATCGAGTTCGCAGTGCGCGCCTCGTTGCACGAAGAATACGTCGACGCAGACTTCGTCCATTCCATTCTCGGGAAGATTTCCGCTAAATCCGAGGATCGGGGAGACGAGGAGGACGCTGGTTACATAAAAGCGTCGTTAGTGCAATTCGGTGAGGCCATGGATCATGGCATCAGCACTGAGAGGCTAGGAGATGGCATCGACGGGAATATTGCCGAATATTGGGAACTCCTGTGCGACTTGAATACCGGCTGCTGGAAAGAAGAAGTGCAAGATGAATATGAGGCCTCCGGATGTGACCTGTTAATCATCGACTGCATGGAGATCAGTCCGAAATTTCGAGGAACGGGAGTTGGCCCAATTGCCGTCGACAGGACTATCGACATCTTCGGTCCAGTTTGTGGATTGGTAGCGTGCAAACCTTGGCCGCTGCAATTTACTCCTGCCTTCGGCCGCGATCGTAAATCGTTGAACAGATTGAACGCACCCGGCGTGGGACAAGGAGAGGCGGTGCGGAGGTTGAGGGCATACTGGTCTCGGCTTGGCTTCTGGCCCCACGGAGAAACCGGGATTTACCTGCTAGGTATGGCACAAAGAGAATCAGCTAGATCTGCGAAGACCGGAACGCTGGTTGGACGCGCCCCAAGCTCGGCCGGCAGACGCGTCTGTTAGAACGCTGCCCTGTCACCGAACTGCAACGGACCCTTCGAATCCACCTACCGCCTGATCGAAAGCGTCCGGCTTCTGCAATCCATCTCCGACATATCCATTCCAGATCGAAAAGTTTCCGGCGAGCGTCGCGGAATTGTCGTGAAGTGGGAATAGATCACCGACCGCAGATTTGGGGCGCCGACGCAGAATCAGATTCGGGACGTGCTCAGGCATCTCCGGTGGAGTTGAGGTTTTCATCTTCAAAAGTCTGGTCCGCGGCATCCAGACCGAGTTTTCGAATCTTTTCATAAAGCAGTCGCCGGTGAACACCGAGTCGACGTGCGGCTTCTGCTTTGTTGCCGTCGCTTTCTTGGAGAGCTTGAGAAATCCGAAACTTCTCCCACTCTGCTACCGAATCATGTAGAGGAAGTTTTGTTAAGGCTTCCATCCACAGTCCGCTTGTCGGAATAGACTGTTGCTCGAATTGCAAATGCTCAGCTAAGATCACACGTCCGTTGGCCTGCAACAGGGCCCGTTCAACAATATGCTCAAGCTCACGCACGTTTCCAGGGTACGAATACTGTTGCAGCGCGATCAGAGCCTCTTCTGAAAACCCCGCAGTGGGCCTCCTGTTCTTGGTGGCATAAACTTCACGGAAGTATTCCGCCAGAGGAACCACGTCCGAACGGCGCTCTCGAAGGGGTGGTAGTGAAATCGTAAATGCGTTGAGACGATAGTACAGATCCTTGCGAAACTCGCCCGCCTTGATCAATTCGCCGAGGTCTCCGTTGGTGGCGGCGATGGCGCGAAAATTGGAGTGAATCGTGTCATTACCGCCTACTCGCGTGAACGTTTGTTCCTGCAGGACACGCAAGAGTTTGGGTTGAAGACTAGTGGGCAGTTCGCCGATCTCGTCCAGAAAGATGGTACCGTTGTTAGCAACTTCGAATTTCCCCACCTTCCGCGCAATTGCACCAGTGAATGCGCCGCGCTCATGACCGAAAAGCTCCGACTCCAGGAGGTCGTCGGGAAGAGCGGCGCAATTGACTGTGACGATCGGTCCATTTGCGCGCGAACTATTCTGATGGATCGCTCGGGCGACAAGTTCCTTTCCTGTCCCTGATTCTCCACGAATTAGAACAGCCGTATCACTGGCCGCTACGCGACCAATATCCTTGAACACGCTTAGCATCGCGCGCGACGAGCCGACAATTTCGCCCTGCTCCTCTCGGGGAGCATTGAGGAGCCGCTGACGAAGTTCCTCGACTTCCTTCTGCAAACCAATGTGTTGTATGGCGCGTTCTGCAGTCGTGCAGATTTCGTCGAGGTCGAAAGGTTTGGAGATGAAATCATAGGCGCCAAGTTGAATGGCTTTGATAGCGTTTCCACTCGTGCCGTACGCCGTCATAATAATGACTGGAGGTTTTCGAATCTGCTCCTGCAGTGCCAGTAGAAGTTCTTCTCCTCCGCCATCAGGCATCTTCCAATCGCAAAACACGAGATCGGGGTCTTGGTCACGAAGGATAGCCAGAGCATCAACAGAATTCTGGGCTTCAAGGATCTCGTATCCGTGCGAGGCGAGGATTTCAGCCAGAGTGACTCGAAGGTTGCGCTCGTCGTCGACGATCAGGATTCTGGCTTTCATGCGTTTTCGATCTCTATCGTCTCGATACCCGAGCCTGGAGTGACGGGACCCGACGAAGGCAGGCGCACGGTAACAATCGTTCCTTTGACTCGCGAAGAGGCGATTTCGGTGGTTCCGTCGTGAGCTTGGACGATTTCGTAAGCTATCGACAGTCCCAGCCCAATTCCCTTCGGCCGAGTTGTGAAAAAGGGATCAAACAACTTGTCGCGAATTTCTTCTGGGATGCCATGACCGTCATCGCGACATTCGACTGTGACATGGCCGTGTTGTTCAAGAACCTTTAACTCGATCGCTCCCACGAGGCCCACCGCGTCAATTGCGTTTGAGAGGATGTTGTCGAATACCTGATACAGCTTGGAACGATCCCCGCGAATGATCACTGACGCTTTAGTGGCATCAAACAGAAATCTTATCGATTCGCTTCGAACCAGCGTCTCTTTCGCATCGACACAATCGCGCAGAAGTAAGACGAGATCAAATGACTCGACCTCCAAGTTCAGAGGCCGGGAGAAGTATAGAAGACGTTCGACGATCCCATTCAGGCGATCGATTTCCTCCAACACCATCGAACAACTTTGTTGCACAGCGCTGTCAGAAACTGCGCGTTGGTTCATCTGGGTTCGCAAGCGGATTGTTGCCAGCGGATTTCGAAGTTCGTGGGCGACACCAGCAGCGACTTGTCCGAGTGCCGCGAGGCGCTCTTTGTGGCGGAGTTGTTCACGAAGATCCCTCTCCTGCTCGATCTTCTGGCGCAGTGACTCGGCAAGCTGATTCACACCTTGATAAATACGCCCGAGTTCAGCGACCCCCGAAAATGGTTTCGCTGGCGACGCGAAATCCTGATCCAATTCATGTAATCGTTCTTCGATCTGGCTGACACCCGACCCCAAATCACGGGCCACCAGAAAAGCCAGAAGCACACAAGCTAGCGACAGCGCGACAAAAGCAGCAGCACCAAGGCTAAGCGTCCAATCCTGCTGCGAACGCAAGCTGGGCAGTCGCTTCATCACCCACGCGCTGCCGATGGGATTGCCCTTTACGACAATAGGGGTCGCCTCAAAGACGATTACGGCGCGCTCTCCCCTATATGTGTAGGAGATCTCCTGGTCCTGGCTAACAGCGCGGCGGGCGACATCCTCGATCATGGGTCGTTCGATCGGGGGAATGTCCCTCTTTACGCCAGGGCCTTCGTGTGTCGGGTACGCGTACCCTAGAAGGCGATCCGAAGCCTTCGAATAGAATCCACCCTCGGTGCCCTGTTCATTCTTGAGCACCATCGTTGTCATCAGGGAAAGTACATCGTCTGAACCTGAGGCATCAGGATTCTCAAGAGGGGGGAACTCCTGACGCTGCGTCTGAAAGTCCTCATGACTGCTGTAATCGTGCGCTAGCTTGAAGGCCAGGGAGGAGAGGTGCCGCTGGGTTTCCCCGGTCACGGCGCTTTGTCGATTTTGCAGTATCAAGATAAATGCGAAACCGCAGCCGATCAGTAATGCGATCACTAAGGACGCGAGGATTGCCACGCGCGTTCGTACGCTGCCCAGCCACCAAATTCGTTGTGTCTGCCAATTCGTCATTCGAAACTGGCCATCCGCCCACCGATCCGGAGGCTAGCCGCGCCAGTTAGATGCTGGAAGAAGATTCACGAGGGCGGAAAGAATCGGCCACGGCCCGTTTCCTCAGACCCCCGGTACATTCTCATGCCGGTCCAGATCGTTTGCAATGCGAAGATATTCCTCTCGCGAAATCTCGCCCTTCGCGTACCGCTCCCGGAGAATCTCGAAGGCCTGAGATCGCCGTTTGTCCTGTGTCGGGAAGAAAGCAGCAATCTTGGAGCGGCTGAGCCACGCTCCCGCGGCGACGATAATAGCGAAAAGAGCAATCCACTCAAATCCGGGACCTAAACCCGGCAAAGGCGGCCCCGGAGCGAGAAGACCGGGACCGCAGTTCGCGACCGTCAGCATCAACAAGACGATTGTCACGTAGGTCAAAATGTGTTTCATATGTACTCCCGCGGTTTTCTGCTAACACGAACACTACGGAACATTTCCTCCAGGACCGGGCGGTGGAGGTGGCGCAGCTCCGTTCTCCGCGTCTGGAGGAGGCGGCGGAGGGGCTCCGGGTCCACCCGGCGGCGGAGGCGGCGGCCCAGGTCTGCCCGCGGGGCCGGAGGGAACTATGCCGGAGGCAATGAGATAGCGATTCTGAAGGTGGTCTGCAGCGTGTGCGATCGCATCGGATGCACTAGCAGCAGCGGATGCTTCACGCGGACTTTGTGATAGCGAGGCCTGCGCTCGCTGTTGAAGTTGCTGGCTCAGAGTCAATAGATCGCGCACTCTGCGTGTGGTTTCAG
>JBEKXO010000121.1:0-13476 GCA_049511995.1 Terriglobales bacterium | reverse complement strand
CAGCTTTTTAAGCAACGCTGAATTGAGCATGAAGCTCACCGTCCCGCTCGGAACTCCGCCGCCACCAGGGCTGGCCGACACAGTGACCTTCAGGGTCGTCGCCTGACCCTCGCGGAGAGTCTGATTCCCCGCCGTCAGATTCACTGTCTACGAATTGGCAATCGCAGCCCCCGTGTTTTCGTAGGCGCCAATGTCAATCTTCGAGCCATTCGTCCGCGGGTTTCCAAGAAAGTCTGTGCTGCCATAGATCGAGTCAGGAGAACTGCCCTCGGGATCGCACCACCCGACGTCGCACGAGAGGCCGGTACTGCCCGCGCCGACGGTCGGCGATAAAGGACTAGTGTCAAAGTTTGGCGGCGTGTCTTTGAGATCGACGAAGAGTGGGTCTGTGTTCACGGAGTTGGCGTCCTCTCCGCTGCTGGTCTGCCAGTCTGAAAAACTCGTATAGTCAGTCGCGTCACCCCACCATATTGACATTCCTTCTACGTAACCCGCCGCCGAGTTGTAGAGGTTCCAATTGAGCGTTGCCGGCGGGCCGGGATATTCCTGCGAAAAAGGAACGTAGTTGAAGATCCATGTATTGAACACACCGGCGTAAACAACATTATTTTCGTAGAAGTCCCCTTGTGCGCTGCCCACCTGATACTGAATCTGAAATTCGCCGGTTGCGCCGCCCTCAGAATAGCTGCCCGGTTGAGTCGCATTGTTATACAGAGTGTTGTTGACGAAAACATCGTGGTAGCTGCTGCCTCCTCCATTACTATGGCCGCCATTCTTCGACGCGGGCGCATATCCACCAATGGAATTACCGCAGGCATTCGCGTTGTAGAAGATATTGTTGCGCACCGTAACATACCTGCCATAGCACGGAAACTTTCCCTTCGCGGCCTTCCCGGTTCTGTTCGGGCCCGACCACTCGGTGCCATTCGACTGGCAGACTTGATTTTCGCTGGTCGTCTCAATGCCGTAATCCACCTGTAGAATCAAATTCCGCTCGAAGGTGACATAGGCGCAGCCGTCACAGTAGAGTCCGTCGGCGTCATACTCAAATCCCTCGCCAGGATTCGTAATCCCGCTGATGTTATAGACCGTGTTCCCGCTGACTTCTCCAAACATCGCCTCGTCGTAGCCGACAGGGCCAACTCCCTCGTATCCAATCGCGTCGATGCCGATGTTGTCATTATCGTGAATGAGGTTATTCGTGATTTTGAAATGGGTCACGTTTCCATCGACATTGACCGATTCGCTTTCTCCGGTTCTCAGGTCATAGACCTCATTGCCGCTGATGACCAACTGCGTAATCGGAGCCTTCGACGTTCCATAAACAGAGATGCCGAAAGCGTTGCCATTCTTCTCCGATCTGGTCGCGATGTTATGCACCCGATTGTTCAGTATTCGAATTCCCGTGCCCGAGCCCGTAATCCATACGCCGGTCGGAACTTCGTTGTCACTGCTGGTCGTGTAATCGCGGATTTCGAATCCCTTGATCGTGATGTAACTCCGTCTGCCCGCGATGTTGATGAGACCCTGCGTGCCGTTGACGCTCAAGCCGGTGCCGTCAATCACCGCAATCTGGCCGGGATAGTTCTGGAATGTAATCGGCGCCGACGCCGTACCGGACGTAGGAAAATTCACAGACTCGTTGTACTCTCCTCCGAAAACATACACTCTAGCGCCGGCCGATACCGTATTCGCTGCGTGCTGTATGGTCAGCCACGGCGAGCTGATCGTGCCCGGATTGCCGTCGTTGCCCTTGGTCGACACGTAGTAGACCGCTCCGCTCTGCGCGGCAAGTGATGGTGCCAGCATCAGAACAAGCCCTATGATCGCGGCACACGTGACGGCCGGACTCCGCATGGTCAAGAAATTGGAGAGCATGACTTCTCCTTCACAACCTCAGCCACAACTTCACCGCACGCGACCGCATCCGCGATCACTCGACTCGATGCAAGTTTCAGAAATAAAACTTTAGCGCGAATTGAATCTGTCGAGGCGCTCGCGCAGACAGTGGGAATCCGAATCCGCTCTGGGGGTTAGTCGGATTGAGTTCCAGTGGCGTCGGCTCGGCGCTGATCGCGCCAAACTGCCCAAACAAGTAGTTCACATGGTTGAGCACATTGAAAAATTCCGCGCGGAATTCGAAACGCTTCTGTTCACTGATTCGAAACTGTTTGACCAGAGACGTATCCCACTCGGTATATCCCGGCCCCTCAATGATGTTGCGTCCTGCGTTGCCAAATGTACCCTGCACGGTATTGTGCGCAAACGCGCAGGTATTGAACAGTGCGCCTGCGATGCAGGGCTTTCCGTTCGGATTGCCAACTAGGTTGGGACGCGAGCAATAGTAGCCGACGGTCCCGCCGCAATCGGCATTAGCAACCGAGACTGTATCCGTGGCGGTGTAGTAATTGCCCGTGGCCGTGGAAAAGACGCCGGTCACTTGCCAGTCGCCGATAATTTGATTGACTACTCCAGACGCATCTTTGGAGAATGTTCGCCCGCGGCCAAAAGGCAAGTCGTAAACATAACTGAAAACGAAACGCTGACGAACGTCGAAGTCGGCGTTGCCATAATTCTGGTTCGGGTAGCGCTGATCCTGAAAGTCTCCATTGTTCACCGACCCCAGGCTGGCACTGGAAGCGTTGTCGAGCGCATGGGCGAAGGTGTACGCGGCTTCATACTGAAGTCCGTGAGCGTAGCGCTTCTCCAGGCGAACCTGGAGCGAGTTGTAATTCGATTGCGTATTCGAGCGGAAGGTGTCGATGCCAGCGTCGAGCGCCGGATTGCAATTGTAGATCGCCGGGTCGTTGTAGTAGGCGTCCAGCGTACAGGCATCGCCGGTGGCTCCGGGGGTTACCTCGTGCGCGGGTCGTCGCGGCGCAGTGGGATCGGTTGAAACCGCCGACGGGACCGCTTGATTGCCGTTGTAAAAAGCGAAGAGCTTCAATCCGCGCGATCCCCCGTAAGAGACTTCGAGAACCGTGTCCGCGGGCAATTGGTATTCCAGACCGACGTGCCACTGCTGCATGTAAGGCGTGACCAGGCGCGGGTCGAGAGAGTAGAGGCTCGGCGTGTTCGGGTCGGTCAAACTGCTCGGCTGGCCAGATGAGTTGGTCGGAAAACCATTGGCCAACACGTTGAGCGGCAGGTTCGAGTTGTTCGCAGCCGAAATCGAGCAATCGAGAAAATTAGGATTGGCAGAAGGAGCAGAGCAGGGCGTGGTGAACACCTCCGAAGCGAAGAACGGAGGATTGAAGCCCGGGCTCGGGTTGGAGAAGGGACCATTCTCCTGTCCGCCGTAGAAGATGCCGTAACCGCTGCGCAACACGAGTTTGTCAGTCAATTGATAGGCGAGTCCGACGCGCGGCGCAAAATTATTGCGATCAGGACTGATCAGTCCGCGGGTGCCATTGCGTTGAATGCTAAGTTCAGAGGCGAGAGTTGGCGTCAATTGCGTGTTTTGACCGCTCGGAACGATCAGCGAAAGCGAATTGAAATCGAATGTCGCCTCGTCATTATTGGCCTCTTTGATCGTAGTGAAGAGTTCATAGCGGAGGCCCAGATTCAGAGTCAGGCGAGGAGTGACTTTGAAATCGTCGAGTGCATAGACTGCATAAATCTGCCGGTTGTAGATGATGTTGTTAAGGCCAGTTATCAATCCGCTGTCAGGAACGCCGAGCAGAAAAGTGGCAATCGACTCCCCACCTGAACCGGGCGATGCGGGATTGTCGGTGAAGTCGCTGCCAAATGACATGTAGCCACGAGCCGCAGCCGGCTCAAGTATGGTGAACTGTTCGAAGCGAAGCTCGGTGCCGAACTTGGCGGCATGGCGTCCGCGAACCCAGCTCAGATTGTCGGTAAAAACGTAGCTGTGCTGGTGTTCGAGGGCAGGCAGGTATTCCGAGCTGCCGATGGCTGTCGTGCCATCGCTAAAGCTGATCGAAGGCAGGCCGCCGAGACTCGGCCCATAGGGTACGCCGGGAAAGTTGAGTTGCTGCGAGACGTTGACGTTGTAGTTCAGGTTGTAGCGATGGGATTGAAGGTGATTGAAGCCAAAGCGAAATTCGTTGAACAGGTTGTTGCGGAATGTGTGAAGCTCGCTGGCCGCCAGGCCTTCGGCGGTATTGTTGCTGTAGCCATCCTGAAAACTGCCGCCGTCGAGAACGTTGTTAAAGGGGGAGGGCAGAAAATTACTGTCGTTGCCGTAACTGAAGCGGGCGAAGAAATTATCCTTGTTGCTGATCGACTGATCGAAGCGGATGTCGAACTTGTTCTCGGTTTCGTTTCGTTTAGGGTCGCTGAGAAAATCGTTCCCGCCTCCTTCAGTAGTATTGGACACCGGAAACAGCGCAGCCAAATTCGAAGCCAGTTGCGGATTGATGCACGTCGTACCCGGCGGGCAGGAAATGCCGGCAGGAAGAATGTTGGTCGGCATTCCACCCGAGCTATAGCCGCCGATCGGGACACCGCAGAATCCGTTGGGGTTGCCTGCGTAGTTGTTTTGCGCCAGGCGCGAATTGAAAACCTCTCCTTGATAAGTTGGGTTGCCATTGCAATCGAGCGCAACTTGACTCGTAGTGTTGCCACTTGCATCAACCGCGAGAGCCGGAGTAGTCGTCAGAAACGCGGAGAAATCCCCGCCAATCTCGGCTTGCGTGGGAACGGTAGATAATTGCGGCAGCCCCTGGCGAATGCGAAGGCCTTCATAGTCTCCGAAATAAAACATTTTGTTTTTGACGATCGGGCCGCCCAGCGTAAAGCCGAATTGATTCTGCTTATAAGGTTGCTGGCCAAATTGGTCGAAGGGATTGGTAGCGTCAAGCTTTTCGTTTCGCAGAAATTCCCACAGGTCGCCATGGATCCGGTTCGTGCCAGACTTAATCACGGCATTCATAATTGCGCCATTACCGCGACCGAATTCAGCACTGTAGGAGTTGGTCTCGACCTTAAACTCGGCAATTGCGTCGACCGCAGGTTGCACCACATAGGCGGCGCCGTTGAGCACGTCGCCCAAATTTGCGTTGTTGTCGATGCCATCCAGAAGAAAATTATTTTGCAGTGAGCGAGCGCCGTTGGCACTGAAACCATACGTCGTTTCGACGCGCGATCCGGGTTCGGCAGTAGCGACGCCCACTCCGAGCAGAGCGAGTTGCGCATAGTTGCGTCCATTCAATGGGAGTGCATTGATGCGCTGACTGTCCACCACCTGGCCGAGTTCAGAGGTTTCCGTTTCCAGTTGCGCGCGCTCGCCGGTGACCATGACCGTTTCTGTCGCCATGCCCGCCTGAAGCGTCAGATCTACGCCGACACGATCCTGAATGTTGACCTGCACCGGACCGGCAACCGCCTTTCTGAATCCTGTCTTCTCGACGGTTACGTTATAGCGTCCGATCTTGAGCGGGCTGGCGACGTACTCTCCATCCTTATTAGTGGAGAGTGTCATTTGAACGCCGCGTTCAACGTCAGTCACCGTGACTTTGGCGTCCGTGACTAGAGCGCCGCTCGGGTCGCGGACCAGCCCCACAATGGCGCCGGCGTCTTTTTGCGCCCATAACCGCGGCGTGAGGAGCAGCAGGAAAAAGAACAGGACCGAAAGAGCTTGCCGACGAACGAAATGCATGGGCATGGCTGCCTCCTGTAGGCTAAGAACGGGCGTTCCGTGACCGGCCGAATTGATCCGGTGAAAATCAGGGTGCTGCAACTATGCTTTCGTTGTAATATTACGAACTATTACTTTTACTTTCGTTTTGTAGCTTTTGTCAATCACGATTTTGGCGGAGTAGTGAACCCGGCCAATGGGAGGGCTTTCAATGGTTGCGCGAAAAAGCAGGATTCAGATGTTTTCTACGATGCTCGTTCTTGTCTTCCTGCTGACCGCTTGCTCTAAGTTGCAGAAATCGACGACGCGGGCCGAGACCGCAAAGCCACAGTCGACCCAGCCTTCGGCGATCAATGTGGACGTAAAGGGAGGCGGCCCGCTGACCTTGACAACGCGCGAGGCCGAGTTTGAAGTGACGCCCGACGGTTACATACAGGCTTTTTTAGTGAAGGACGGCAAGAGACTCTCCTTGGACGAACCGAACGTAGGCGCTCCCTCGGATAGCGATTTCGTGCGGGTTGCCGGGAAGGAGGTGCATTTCACGCTCGACTTCCAACAGGCGCGGGTAAACGAAGCCATTGGAAAAATGGGTACGGGGAAACGAGTCGAAATTCCAGAGCGCCCACTGGGGCCGTCGGGAACGGGGTTGGAGGCCGTGCTCGCGCTCGAAGTCTATGACAATTTCCCCAACATTCTGCTGAGCGCCGTCGAATACAAGAACACCGGCGCGACCGAAATCACAATCGACAAAAGCGTGAATCAGCGGCGCCGATTGAGTGCGCGATCGATCGAAGCGAAAGCGCATCCGTGGGAAATGTGGTCGTTCCACGGCGCAAGCTATGACTGGGGAAAAGACGACGTCGTAAAGCTGACGCCTGCTTTTTCCCAGCCCAACATCATGGGAGCAATGGTCAAAGGCGGCTATGGTGGCGGAATTCCAGTGGTCGCTTTTTGGACGCGTCAGGTAGGCGAGGCCGTCGGTCACGTGGAGACGATCCCGATTCCAGCGGCGATACCAGCAAAGGTCGCGGCCGACGGGCGCGTCAACGCTGAAGTAGACTACGCCGCCAACAGCGCACTCAAGCCCGGCGAAACTTATTCCACTCCGCGCAGTTTTGTTTCTGTCTTCGCCGGCGACTTCTATGAGCCCCTTCGGATTTGGTCGAGCGTCCTTCAGAAAGAGGGATGGGATCTGCCGAAGCCCTCGAGCGAAGCCTACAACGTGAGCTGGTGCGGTTGGGGCTATCAGGAAAACGTAACACCCGCGCAGATGCTGGGCACGATTCCGAAGTTAAAAGAAATGGGCATCAAGTGGGTGACGCTCGACGATCGCTGGTTCGATGTCTATGGCGATTGGAATCCGCGCCGAGACACGTTTCCCGGGGATTCCATTAAAAAAATGGTCGATGACTTTCATAAAGAAGGGATGCTGGCGCAGATCTGGTGGCTGCCGCTTGCGGTCGAAGATGGCCAGGGCAGATACGAGTCGCACAAATATGAAGTTTCCAAAATCGCGCAAGAGCATCCGGAGTGGCTCGTCCTCGACAAGAACGGAAAACATGCTCGCATGACTCGTGGCCTCGCGGTGCTCTGTCCGGCCGTGCCCGAGGTCCGCGCGTATCACAAGCAACTGACCGAGAAATTCATTCGTGACTGGGGATTCGATGGCAACAAGCTCGATAACATTTATAGCGTTCCCGAGTGCTACAACCCTGCGCACCATCACAAGTCGCCGCAGGATTCGGTCAATGCGATGGGCGATATCTACAAAGAAATTTTCCAGACGACGCGCGCATTGAAGCCGCAGAGCGTCACTCAGAGCTGTCCGTGTGGAACGCCACCATCTCTGGCGTGGTTGCCATTCATGGATCAGGCAGTGACCGCCGATCCCGTGGGGGCGGTGCAAGTGCGGCGGCGGATCAAGATGTATAAGGCATTGCTCGGTCCCGAGTCCGCCGTCTACGGGGATCACGTCGAACTCTCGGCGATGACCAAAGTCGGCACTGACTATACAGAACACGGCGACGACTTCGCCTCCACAATCGGCGCAGGGGGAGTGGTCGGAACGAAATTTGTATGGCCCGATCCTGGCCCGAAATTCAAGGATGTCAATCTGACCGCCGCGAAAGAAGAGCACTGGAAAAAATGGATCAGTTTGTATAACGAAAAGATGCTCTCGAAGGGTGAGTTCAGAGATCTTTACGTGACCGGCTACGACACACCCGAAGGCTACGCGATCGCGAAAGACGGCAAAATGTATTATGCGTTCTTCACCTCTGCCACCTGGAAAGGCGCAGTCGAACTGCGCGGATTAAAGCCAGGCAGGTATGAAGTGCTGGATTACGGCGAAGGAAAAAACCTTGGGCAGCTCGACGTGGCGGCCGGCGGAGTGGCGAAACTAGAGGCTGAGTTCAAAGATCATCTTCTACTCGAGGTTAGTCCACAACCCTGAGTACTGGGTGACGAATAAAGCGGCGAGAGCGGGAATGGTCAGCGATGAATTAGTAGCTGTCGCACATTCGCCGAATTCTGACAATCCGCAGCCCGAGCGCGGATCGGATAAAAGCAAGCTCGATACGAAATCTCCAAAGGTGCCGCCGGCGATTCCGGAGGAGCTGGTATCGGCGCACCACAGCGGTCAGCTTTCGGGCCTTAATTCCCGCAGCCCTGCGCCAGTTTCCTGCGATAGACAAGACTCATCCTTCCATCGAAAGGCCCTTTTGTGTGACACTTGGACCCCGAAAGCAAATCCAAACGAGGCAAAATGGCTCCCTTCAAGCTGACGTTGATCGTTGTCTGTTTCACGCTGCTCTCCTGCACCGCGTCCCTGTCCCAGGAATTGAACGCAAACTTTGCCCGCGATCCTGGACAGCCCATCGATCAGCAGTACACCGATCAGATACACAAATACACCACCGATCCCTCCTTTATTTCTCCGCTCGTCGATTACCTCCCGGCGTCGAAAACGGTGCCCACGCCGGCCAAAGTACTTGGCGACGTATCCGGAGCGCCCGACATGCTGCCCTACGCCGAAGATGTTTACAAGTATTTCCGCCTGCTGGAGGCAAACAGTCCGCGAGTGAAGGTCTTCACCATCGGTCACTCCGAGGAAGGACGAGAGATGATCGCGGTGGCCATCGCCGACGCCAGGCTCCTCGCAGCCGCGAAGGAGAATGACGCGCGTCTGGCTCAGCTTGCAGACCCGCGAAAGATCGGCCTCGATGATGCGAAAGCCCGCCAGATCATCGATCAATCCTGGCCCGTGTATTACATCACTGGCACCATCCACTCACCCGAGACGGGAGCGCCCACGGCCCTGATGGAACTCGCCTATCGTCTGGCCGTCGACGATGCGCCTTATATCAAGTACATCCGTTCGCACATGATCGTGCTCATCACTCCCGTGGTCGAAGTGGACGGCCGCGACCGCATGGTCGACATTTACAAATGGCACAAAGCTCATCCCGGCGAGGTTTGGCCGCGCCTTTTGTACTGGGGCCACTACGTCGCACACGATAACAACCGCGACGCCATGGCCATGACTCTCGAACTGACGCGCAATGTTCTCGACACTTATCTTGGCTGGCATGCGCAGGTGCTGCACGATTTGCATGAGTCGGTTCCTTTCCTCTACGACAACACGGTAGGCGATGGACCCTACAACGCCTGGGTCGATCCGATTCTCGCCGACGAATGGGCGGAACTCGGTTGGAACAACGTCGCCCAGATGCAGAGCTTCGGCATGCCCGGAGTGTTCACCCACGGTGACTTCGACACCTGGAGTCCCGGCTACCTGATGTTTCTGGCCAGCATGCATAACGGCATCAGCCGCCTCTATGAAACTTTCGGCAACGGCGGCGCCGATACCGAGAAGCGCATCCTGCGGCCGGAAGATTACGCCCGCACCTGGTACCGTCAGAATCCGCCGCTTCCCGTGGTGAAATGGTCGCAGCGTGACAACAACAACTACGAAGAAAGCGCTTTGCTCTCTACCATCTCTTACTTCTCGCATAACACGCACCACTTTCTCGAGAATTACTACGGCAAGAGCAAGCGCGCCGTTGAAAAGCCATCGCTCGAAGGGCCCGCGGCCTATGTCATCCCAGCTGACCCAGCCGATGCGAATCGCCAGGTTGAATTGCTCAAGGTATTGAAGCGCCAGCACGTCGAGATCGAACAACTGTCCGAGGCAGTGACGTCCGCCGTCCCAGCAGAAAAGCGCGGAGACAAGGGGAAGGACGAATCGTTCCCTGTCGGCAGCCTTGTCATCCGCATGGACCAGCCTTATTCCCGCGTTGCCGATGCGCTGCTCGATCGTCAGTTCTGGGCTGCCGGCGATCCGCAGAAGCATCCCTACGACGATACGGGATGGTCTTTCTCTCATCTCTTCAATGTGAAGGTGGTGCGCGTTCTCGATCCTAAGATTCTGAAGTCGAAGATGTCGCCGCTCGACGATCCGTCGATGCTCGTCGGTAAGGTTTCCGGCTCGGGCGCTGTGCTGGCCGTAGCAAACACCGGCCAGATTTCGCTCCTGCCCCTAGTCTACAAACTTAAAGGTGCAACCATCCAAGTCGCCGAAAAGCCTTTCGACGCTGACGGCAAACATTTCGCGGCCGGATCGCTGCTCATCACCAACGCTACTAATAATGATGACGGCGTAGCCAAAATTCTGCACGACTTGTCTCTCGACGCATCGCGACTCGGCGCAGCGCCGTCCGTGCCGGTCCATGCGGTCAGCGCTCCGCGCATCGCGTTCATGCACACCTGGCTTGGCACTCAGACGGAGGGTTGGTGGCGCTATGCTTTCGATACTGCGGGCGTGCCTTTCGATTACATCAACACGCAAACCGTCGCCAAACAACCGGACCTGCGCGCAAAATACGATGTCATTGTTTTTGCACCGGTTGGTCATGCCTCTACGCTTGAAATTCTCAACGGCATTCCGCTGTGGAACAATCCGATGCCCTGGCAGAAATCTGAGCTGACTCCAAACCTCGGCGCCATCGACAGCACCTCTGACATTCGTCCCGGCCTGGGCTACGACGGACTGGCTCACCTGAAAGAGTTTGTCGAGCAAGGCGGGCTCCTGATCACCTGCGAAGACACGGCTCAGTTCGCCATCGATACGGGACTTGCGCCCGGCGTGAGCGTCGCGCCGCAAGGCGACGCGCGCGTTGTCGGCACAGTGCTGAACACGGTTTTCGTCAACCACGACAATCCGGTCGCCTTCGGTTATGGGGCGGGCGTTCCAGTCATCAGCTCCGGCGGCATGGCCTTCAACGTCAGCAGCATACTCGGGCGAACTGGAGGCCGCATTTTGATGGACCCGTTAACGGATCCCCTTGACCCCTACGCGAAACGCGCAACCGGCCGTGGCAGCGTCGACGACAGCGACGAGCCGCAGGGAAGAAAGATCGCTGAGCCCGATCCGCTCGTGAAGCAGCAGCCCTGGGAACCCAAGCCGTTAGACGAGGAACAAACGCGCAACAACCCGCTGGTGATTCCGGCGCAAAGCCGGCCGGATGTCATCCTGCGTTTCTCTGACGCCAAGACCTTGCTGCTCGACGGCTTGCTCGACAAGGGTGGATCGATTGCCGAGCATGCCGTGGTGGTCAACGCGCACCTCGGCCAAGGGAACGTGTTGCTGTTCGGCAACAATCCGGTTTATCGCGGCGAGACCATCGGCACTTACCCGCTGGTGTTCAACGCCATCCTCAACTCTCAGCACCTCGCGCACGTTTCCGCGCCGGCAGACAAACAGGCACCCGACAATAACCCAATGCCGCAATAGGAAAGGAGGGGCGGGTCTACGGCATGGTCTTGGAAGAGGTTCGTTGGCTTCTCCGCCGAAAAAAGCTCCCATGCGCTTACGTAGCTTCTTTGCATATGGCACTCGCTTCTTCATCCTGATTCTTGCTGCTTCCGTGAGTTTCGCTGGCACCCCTTTGACACTTGCCAACTTACGCTGCGAGTACAAATCGCGTAATCCAACGAAGGCGGAAGTTCGCGCCATTGCCTGCCCTCTGTTACTGTCAACATGAATGTTGACAACACAAATTACATGGGCTAGCCTTCTGGTGCCTCGCGATCTTCTACCATGAGGCCAACCAATCAAAATTCATTTGTATTGAGCGTGCAGGAGGATTCAGGCGCAATGCGAAATACCGTCCTTTACAAATCGAAACGCAGAATCGCAATCGCGGGCGCCGTCCTTCTGGGGCTGTTTTTTTATGGTTGCGGACCAAAGGATCTATGGGCCCAATCACCGGCCTCGCTGGAGATTCGATCGGAAACTCTCTCGGTCACGCTGGATGCAAAATTCCCGCGCGTTTTCAAATATCAGACTGCCAGTGGAAAAAGCCTCCCGGCGGCATTGGAGTCGTCGCGCCCGACCATCAAGTTGAATGGACAACTGTACACGGCGAGCGACTTGGACGTCCGCGTTCAGTCCACTGCGTCGGCTGTGACGTATGGGATGCGGGTTCCATCTCTCGATTTGGATCTGGACTGGCGGTTTGCCGCCGAAGGCAACGAGCTTGTTTTCGAATTGACGAAGGTGTCGGAGGGTGGAAGTTTCCATCTGCAAACCTTGGAGTTCCCATATCACTATCTCGTCCGGGTCCCGGCAGCGGACGGGAAGGGCGAAGCCTATCGCGGAGAATACCAGCGGCAAAAATGGAGTGATCCTTACTCGAATCTTCTCTGGCAGTCGACCGCGCACTTCATGAAGATCAGCGAAGCAGATGGGGAAGAGTACCCGAAAGATACAAACTGGGCTGCCGCCTGGGTCTCCGAAAATGCGCCGGGAGTTGTTGCGACCATCTCCGACAACATTCCCTACTGGAAACTCAAGACGCAGGTCTTGGGCGGCGAGGGTCCGGGCACGGATTTTGCAATGTGGCTCGGTACCTACTACTACCGCATCGGTGGCGACGTGCAGCCCCTTCTTCAGTCGCGCGTGGCAGTGCTGACCGAAGATCGCAATCACGATGGTGCCGTCGACTGGATGGAAGCTGCTCTGTGGCATCGCGACCATATGCGGACGCCCAGCGATACCTACGAACCGAAGACTTTCACCTACATCGTTTTTATCGATTGGGTAAAGCCGGTCAAAGAGCCGCCGGGTGGCTACAATCCGCCGATTGCTTCATTCGCCGAAACCCTGGAAATTGTGCGCGCCGTCGCCAAGGTGACAGGCAACGCCAAACAGCGGGTAACTCTTGTGGGATGGCAGTTCACAGGTCACGACACCGGCTACCCGGCGTTGAATCAGGTGAACGAACGAGCCGGCGGGGCCGCGGCCTTGCGAAAGCTGGTGAAAGACGCGGCCGTATATAACGCGAACATCGAGTATCACATCAATCTCAACGACGCCTATCCTGGCAGCCCGCTGTTTGACCCAGGTGTTTTGCAATTCAATCGAGAGGGCAAACCCTACGTCTGGTCATACCAGTTTGACGGTGCGCCGCCTGATTATCGGATTTCCAATACCAAACAATTCCGCTCAGGCTACTTTCAGCGCCGCATGAAATCATTCATGGACACAGTTCCAGTTTCGGAAGGCATCCGTCTGGATACGTTCCGCAATTGTGACACTAGCTTCGGCCCTGGCGAAGACATAGGATTTGTTTCCGAGACAGTTTACGGCGGCAAAATCCTGGATTGGTTTACCGAGCGCGGCATCGTTCCTTTGACAGAAGGGCCGGTCGATGCCTATTACGGAAAAGCCGAGGGCGTGCAACATCGCTTCGTGATCTCCGATCCCTTCCAGCTCATGATGATGCAAGGAAAACTCTACGGTGGCGGCAAATTTCAGGACGGTGTGGGACAAGCCTTGGGATGGTCGATGAATCTGGGCTACTCGGTTCGAGACACCA